>WHSQ01000217.1 GCA_009380005.1 Actinomycetota bacterium
ACCCGCTACTTGTCGTCGTCGGAGGCCGCTTCGGGGATCACGACCTCTGCGCCGCCTTCGTCATCACCGTCGGACGGGATCAAACCCAGCTTCTCCTTGATCTTGAGCTCGATCTCCGCCGCGATGTCGGCGTTATCGGCAAGGAACGTCTTGGCGTTCTCCCGGCCCTGACCGAGCTGATCCTCGCCGTAGATGAACCAAGCTCCGGACTTGCGCACGATGTCGTTCTCGATCGCCACATCGAGGAGGCTTCCCTCTTTCGAGATACCGAACCCGTACTGGATGTCGAACTCGGCCTTGCGGAAGGGAGCCGCGACCTTGTTCTTGACCACCTTCACGCGCACCCGGGAGCCCACGATCTCCGCGCCGTCTTTGAGCGAGTCGATCCTCCGAACGTCGAGTCGCACTGATGAGTAGAACTTCAGAGCGCGCCCACCCGGGGTGGTCTCATTGGAGTTATGTACCAACACTCCATCCACGAAGTAGTTGTGGTTCCCCTCGACCTCGATGTCGAATTTCTCCATGCTTCGGGTCGGAGGCTTCACGTGGATGTCGACGATCGGGTACGCCCCCAGCTCATACGACATCTCTACGAACTCAGGTTCCGCTGCGAAGCGGCCGCGGTACTGAGGTAGGAGCTTGTACTCCATCGAAGGATGGACGTACGGGGCCACCAGCTCCTGAAACTCCTCCGCAGCGAGTTTCGTGAAGACGATGATCGACTTGCCCCTGATGCTTGTTAGCCGAACGTCGAGGTCCCACGTATTCCGTAGATACTCCACCAACCGCTCGCGGGTGTTCGGCGTCATCGCTTGAACACATATCTGGATCCGAGCCGAGGTCTTCGCTTCATCGCGGATATCCAGGTGTCCATCATCCATGTACCAGATCGCCAGAGAGAATGGTGTCAGTCGCTTCAGGTAATCCCACGACAGGGTCTTCCCCTTGTCCTCCGCGTACATCTCTCGGCGAAGATCCGATAGCTCCACCAGCGGGGTCAGATCGGCATACACCGCACCGTCCTCGCGCACGGTGCGAGACTTGGGGATGTTCGCCAACAGCGAGCACTTCCAATCCAGATATCTGGACTGGGACGCCCCGTGACCCATCCGGAATCTGATCCCTGAATCGATCACATCCGAGCGCTTGGTCTTCGATAGAGCCCCGTCTCCCATGAGTGCACCACGGATCAGCTCGAACTGAAGGTCGCTCAGCCGCTCCTCAACCGCCAGGAGCACCTTGTCGCCCACCTTCAGGTCCTTGGCCTCGACCCAACCCTCCGGCGTGCGGATCTGGTGGTTGGGAGTGGCTCCGAACTGAGCTTTGCCGTTCGTACGACCCGGTCGCAAGGCCGTGAACTGGAGGAAGTGATCGGTCTTACCGTTGCGATACCAGTCCACGACGCGCTTGGGCTCGACCTTCCCAGTTTCGAAGTTGTACGACAGGACCTCCACGGGCATGCGCTGGTTGACGATCTTGCCGATCCGCTCCTGACTGCCGTCCGCGAGGACGACGCGAGTGCCATAGGAGAAGCACCCGAACATGACTCCGATCTTTTCTCGGATCTGGTTGATGAATACGAGAGCCGTCTTGGTTCGGCTCACGTTGCCGGTCAGCTTCCGCAGAGCTTGCGACATCAGCCGCGCTTGCAGACCGACATGGGTGTCACCCATCTCGCCTTCGATCTCGGCGCGAGGTACAAGCGCCGCGACCGAGTCGATCAC
>WHSQ01000218.1 GCA_009380005.1 Actinomycetota bacterium
GGCCGTGACCAGGATGTCGCCCGCTTCGAGATCGGCCTGCGCCATATCCAGGATGACGCGGGCCCGCCCTTCGATGACCCCGGCGGAGACCGGTAGGCCGACCAGGGCACCGGTCGGCACGTCGTCGCGTCGGTACGCCCCGGTGATGACCTCGCCGTCGGATGTGAGCACCCGGGGCGGTGTGAGCGCTTGATACGACCTGAACGCGTCCTTGCGCCGGCAGATGAGCTGGTCATCCACGTGGTTCGTGCGCGCGACGTCGTGAAGCTCCTGGAACGTGAGGTAGAAGATGTCTTCCTTCTCACGAAGCACGTGGGCCTGCACGAGGCGCTCGGCCTCTTCCAGCAGGGCCTGCTTGTACACGAAGTAGCGGCTGACCATGCCGTACTTCGGATACTCCCGGTAGCCGATGAAGGTCCGCACCCGGTCGATCATCCGCTTGGCCTCTTCGGACATCCGCTCCCCGTCCGGCAGGGCCCGCAAGCGCTCCAGCAGCTCCTGTTCCTTCGCCCATGCCTCCTGCCGCCCTTGCTCGAAGCGCCGCGCGCCGGCGCCCGGCTCGAAGTTCTTGATGTTGCCGAGGATCACGGGCACGAGCGTGGAGGGGCGCTCGCTCCAACGCGGCCGCGTGATGTCGATCTCGCCGACGCAGCGCATGCCGTACTTGTCGAGCCACGCCTCGATTGCGTCTCGCGCTTCCCGCCCGCCCGAGAGCTTGGCCAGCTCGTCCAGGAAACCCTCGTCCTCGACGTGGCGCAGGAATGCCACCACGTCCGGATGCGGGCGGATCACGTCCGCGACGTCCAAGAGCGCCAGCCCCATCTCCGATGTGACGTTATGGGGAACGGACTGCGTGAGCGTGTCAGCCGCGTTCTTCTCGCCCAGCCACGCCTGCAGCTGATCGTTGAGCCACCACGCGGCCTCCATCGCCGACATGAACACCTGATGGCTCTGCGGATCGAACAGGATCCGCTTCAGCTCCTGGATGTCCGCCTGGATGAAGTCGAGCAGCGCCTCTCCGGACTTCGTCCGGATGTCGCGTTCCGAGGCGGCGATGGATGCCTGGCTGCGCCCGATCAGCTCGGTGACGATGGCCGGATCGGTCTCGATCGGAGCTGGCGCGCCGCCAAACAATGGCCCGGGGGGACCCTCGTCAGGGAGCGGCCGGATGAAGCCGTCGCGCTCGAGGATGGTCTGCAGCGCGTCCCCGGTCAGCGGATCGGATCTCCCCAGGGCCTCCAGGAGGCCGGCGCGGCTCGCCGGCGAGGCCAGCCTTTGGGTGACGTCGACGAACAGGCGGCCGCCGGCCTCGGCCATGGGCGCGGGGGTCGTCATCTGCCAGAAGGACAGCCCCAGGGGCTTCATGGGGTCGGTCATCATCTGCTGATGGCCGACGGAGACATAGACGTGGTTCTCCTGGTCGCCGGACTCGGGGATGGGGAACAGCGTGGTGATCGGCCGGCTCTGGACGATCTGGAAGCCGTCGTCGACCAGGCACCATTCGATGTCCTGGGGGCGGCCGAAGTGCGCTTCGATCTGCCGGCCGAGCTGCGCGAGCCGTACGACCTGCGCATCCGTCAGCGCCGGCTGCTCCTGCCGCTCCGGGCCGATCGCCACGTCCTGCGTGCCGCCAGCCGGCAGGGCGTGGATGGCACGCTGCTTGGCGCCGACCGCCCTGGCGACGACTTCGCCGTCTCGCACCGTG
>WHSQ01000219.1 GCA_009380005.1 Actinomycetota bacterium
CCTCACGGTCCCGTCGCTGGCCCTGTATGCGATCCTGGTGACCACCTTCGGGCTCGGGTGGCAGCCGGTGCTCTTCGCCCTGACGCTGTACGCCCTGCTGCCGATCGTGCGCAACACCGTGACCGGCCTGCTGGGGGTGGACCCGGCCATCGTGGAGTCCGCGCAGGGCATGGGTCTCGGGCGCACGCAACGGCTGTTCCGCATCGAGTTGCCGCTCGCGTGGCCCGTCATTCTCACCGGCGTCCGCGTCTCGACGATGATCATCGTCGGGATCGCCGCCCTGGGCGCGATCGTGAACGGGCCCGGCTTGGGCGACCTGATCTTCGACGGGTTGAACCGCGCCGGCACCGCCTTCGCGTTGAACTTCGCGCTCGCCGGCTTCGTCGGCGTGATCGTTCTCGGTGCGGTGCTCGACGGGCTGTTCTCGCTGCTTTCCCGACTGACGACGTCTCGAGGCATCCGTGACTGAGCCGATGATCCGCCTGGAGCAGCTGACCAAACGCTTCCCCGGCCAGGAGGAACCCGCGGTCGATGAGCTCACCATGGACATCCCCAGGGGTGAGATCGTGATCCTGGTGGGGCCCTCCGGATGTGGGAAGACCACCACGATGAAGCTGGTCAACCGCCTCATCGAGCCGTCCTCCGGCCGGATCGTCCTGGACGGCGAGGACGTCACAAGGGCAGACCCCGACAAGCTCCGGCGCCGGATCGGCTACGTCATCCAGCAGATCGGACTGTTCCCGCATCAAACCATCTTCGACAACGTCGCTACGGTCCCCCGCCTGCTGCGCTGGTCCGACGACCGCATCCGCAAGCGGGTCGACGAACTCATCGAGGTGGTCGGCCTCGACCCGTCCCGTTACGGCCAGCGCTATCCGAAGGAGCTGTCCGGTGGGCAGCGGCAGCGTGTCGGGGTGGCGCGCGCCCTCGCCGCCGATCCACCGATCATGCTGATGGACGAGCCGTTCGGCGCGGTGGACCCGATCACGCGGGAGCGGCTGCAGAACGAGTTCCTGCGCCTGCAGGAGGACATCCGCAAGACCATCATCTTCGTCACTCATGACATCGACGAGGCGATCAAGATGGGCGACCGGATCGCCATCCTGCGCGACCGCTCCGTGATCGCCCAATACGACGTCCCCGAGCAGATCCTGGCAAACCCCGCCGACGGCTTCGTCGAGGATTTCATCGGCTCCGGCGCGGCCCTGAAGCGACTGAACCTGTCCCGCGTGCGGGACTTCGAGCTCGCCGAGTGGCCGACGGCTCCGCTGGACGGGGACCGCGAGGAGGCCCTGGCGACCCTGCGCAGCTCCGACAAAGGCGCGCTGCTGCTCCTGGACGGGCGCAACCGTCCCGTGCGCTGGGTGCGCGCCCGCGACCTGCAACGGTCAGGCGAGACGCTGGAGCGCATCGGCCTGGACGTCAGTGCCATCGTCACGCCCCAGGCCACGCTCGCTGACGCGCTCAACGAGATGCTGGATTCCCGGTTCGGCAGCGCGGTCGTGGTCGACGGCGGCGGCGGTTACCGCGGCACGATCGACATGGGCGTGATCATGGCGGCGGCGGAGACCATTCGGCGGTCCGCGCGGGAGGAGAGTCGCGCCGGCATCAGCTGGGAGAGCAGCCGCAGCGACGTGGGAGCGGACGAGTCCTCGCCAGAGGTGCGCTCGTGAGCGCGGTGG
>WHSQ01000021.1:0-23834 GCA_009380005.1 Actinomycetota bacterium
CGTTCGATGAAGTTGGAGTGTCGGGTCCTGGTCCAGTGCTCGCGGGGGAACCGCAGGTAGACTGTAAGCGAATCGCGGTCATCGAGCAGGCACCGGACCGCGGCCGGGTAGGAGTCACGCCACCGCTTGGCGAACGCGTCGATGCGGGCCTGCACGTGGCGCACGGCGTCCAGACCCGGCTCGATGTTCTCCGGCACGTCGAAGATCGCCCAGTAGTCGGCCTTCACCTCGGCCTGAGCGTTGGTCGAGACCTTCGCCAGCAGGTTCCTGGCGCGGTGGATCAGACAGCGTTGCCGCAGCGCGACGGTCATGGTGGTCTCCACCGCGGCGATCAGCCCGGCCGCGCCGTCGCTGATGACCAGCAGCGGGCAGGCCAGACCCCGCTCGCCGAGGTCGGTGAGGAAGTCGGCCCACGCGTCGCTGGACTCGCCCGCGGCGGCGGCCAGACCGACGAACACCGGCTTGCCGTCGGTGTCGATGCCCCACGCAGCGAGCACCGGCTCGGCGCCGGCGTTGGCGTGATACCGGAAGTGCGAGCCGTCCAGGAACAGGTAGTCCAGCCTGACGTCGTCCAGGCGGCGCCGGCTCCACGCCTCGAACTGCTCCTTCAACTCGTCGCAGATCCGCGACACCGTCGACCGCGACACACTCGCCTGCTCACCAAGCGCCTCGACCAGCGCAGTCTCGACATCGCGGGTGGACAGGCCGCGGACGAACGAGGCGATCACCAGCGTCTCCAACGCGTTCGTCTTCGTCACATGCTTGCCGAATAACTCCGACACGAACCGTTCGCTGGTGCCGCGCAGCTTCGGCCGCTCCACGGTGACTGGCCCGGCGGTGGTCTTCACCGTCGTCGCGCAGTACCCGTTGCGCATCCCTGGACGAGCGTCCTCGGTGCTCGCGGCGCGGGCATACCGGTCCCGACCAAGGAATGCGGTCACCTCCGCCTCCAACGCCGACTGCAACAGCAACCGGGCACCCAACACGGCCACCTGCTCGACCGCCTCCACGAGGTCGCCAGACCCCGCGAACACCTGGTCGACCTCGGCGCGCAGCCGCTCCGTAGGCGATATTCTCTTCGACACGGGCGTAGCTCCTTCCTCAGACTTGGCTGGTCTTGAGAGGGAACCTACGCCCGTCCTCATTTACACCGAGGCTGCGACGCGACCGTGAGCACCACCATCTCCTCCTGCTCGCCGTCGCCGTCGGGTAGCCGCACCCCAGCGGCGGGAGCCCGTGGACGTTGCGGGTGGTCTTCGGCCGCAGCGGGCGGCGCCGCCGCCGTGACGGGGTGTTCGGGTGGGCTGCCCATTGTGCAGCCTTTTGACCGACTCCCGCACCAGACTGGCGGTGATCGCCTGAGTGTCGCGGAGGTCGAGGTCGCCGAAGACCGTGGTTTCTCAGGTCACGTTCGTAGTCGTGCCCGGGTCCGCGTCGCCACCCCGGACAAGCCACGCACATACGCCAACGCGTACGCACCGAACGGCACCGGCACCGGCGGCTGGTTGAACCGTCTGTAACGGGCCACAGCAACGCGCCGTTGTCAGCGGCTCGGGCTGGGCATGCTTCTCATCAAGCCATCGTGGTGGGCCAGGGTCGACGCCGGTCCCCGGAACCCGGCGGACCGATCCCGGGCAAGACACCCCGAAGGGGTCAGACGATTCACGAGTCACGCCCGGTCCGAGAGACCGCCGCCAACCCTGCCAGCCAGCCCCAGGCTAGCGACCACGAACACTTGCAGACGGTCAGGGTCCATCTGGACAGCTCCGTGGCGCATGCATTAGAGCGGCGTCCCTGACCAGTGTTTTCGCTGGTCAGGGACCGTTTTCTGTTGGTGGGTGGCAGGATCGAGCTTGACAGCGCCGGGGGAGGCGTTCATGATATTTAACATTTGACCACGTATACCGCCTGGGCGGGTCGGGAGGTGCAAGGTGATCAGTGAGAGCCAGGTCAGTCATCTAGTCGCCGAACTCTATGCGCGCGCCATGATCGACATCCCCAAAGACGTCGAGGATGCCTTGCGCGCCATGCATGAGTCGGAGACAAGTGAATGGTCGCACGAGGTTCTAGGTGGTCTGGTAGACAATCTGCAGGTCGCCCGGGAGAGGCGGCTCGTGATCTGCCAGGACAACGGCGTCAATGCTCACTACGTTCGGTATGGCACTGGTGCGGTATTCCAGGGGGACTGGCGGGAGGCCTTTGCCGGTGGAGTCCGCAGGGCCACGCAGGAGGTACCTCTCCGACCCACCGCGGTCGACCCGATCACACGGGAGAACCGCGAAGATAACACGGCTCGGGGCGTGCCCTTGATCGATGTCGAGATGATCAGTGGCGCCGACTGGATCGAGATTACCACCGTCCCGAAGGGCTTCGGCTCGGAAAACATGAGTCAGCTAGCCATGCTCAACCCGAGCGACGGACTCGACGGAGTGAAGCAGTTCGTGCTCGAGGCAGTGGTAACTGCCGGCGGTCGACCCTGCCCTCCAGTCGTGCTCGGCGTCGGCGTCGGGGGCACCTTCGAGAAGGTGGCCTTGATGGCGAAGAAGGCGGCCGTCCTACGCCGCATCGGCGACCGGCACCCGGAGGCTCACATCGCCGAGCTCGAGATCGAGCTCCTCACAAGGGTCAACGCTCTCGGTATCGGCCCCTTCGGGCTCGGTGGAGACACAACCGCAATGGACGTGCACATTGAGTACGCCGGTACCCATATCGCGGGCAACCCAGTGGCGGTCAACTTTCAGTGCTGGCCTGCACGAGCGGCCACTGCGCGTATCTACAACGACGGTCGAATTGAAAGGCTTATCGATGGAGAGTGGCTCAAAGATAAGTGGAGCGGCAAGCAAGATTCGCCTGCTCTCGCTGCGTCCGCCATTGAGTGAGGTAGACGTACGAGCCTTGCGCGTAGGGCAGCCTGTTACCCTCGACGGTCTTATCTATACCTTCCGAGATGCACAGCACATTCGAGCGATGGAATATCTCAGGCGTGGCGAGTCACTGCCTGTTGATCTGGCGGGCCAGGTCATTTATCATGCGGGACCGGCATTTCGAAAAACGAACCAATCGTATCAACTTTACACGGCGGGCCCGACCACTTCTGCACGAAATAATAGGTACGCGCCAGAGTTGCTTCGCCGCCTCCGCTTCCGAGGCATGATCGGCAAGGGCGGCATGAGCGTGCAGACCCTCGAGGCGATGCAGGAGGTCGGTTGCGTCTACTTGCTCGTACCAAGTATCTCTGCTGTTTTGACCACTAAGGTGAAGGACGTCAAGGAGGCCTACTGGGAGGACTTGCTCGGAGAAGCGATCTTCGGAATTGAGGTTGAGGCCTTTGGTCCCCTCGTTGTGGCGATGGACGCACACGGAAATAGCCTGTTTGAGGACGTAACTCGGGCGGCCCGCGAGAAGCTCCAGCGTTCTACGGCAAGGGACGAGTTGGATAGCGGGGCGGCGACATGACCACCACCCCTAAGGAATGGAAGAGCCTCCGAGACCGGATCTACAAGATCGTGAAGGAGATGATCCTGCGGGGGGAAATGGCCCCTGGCCAGCAACTGACATTCGCGATGCTGTCGGAGCAGCTGGGAGTATCCACGACACCGCTCCGGGAGGCGCTCGCAACCTTGACAACGGAGGGTCTCGTTGTCCGCGTGCCCTATCGGGGAGTGCGTGTGGCCTCGTTGACCCCGGACTTCGTGTGCAACGTCTACGACGTGCGAAAGGCACTCGAGTGGCTTAGTTGGGGCGAAGTAGCGCAGTACGTGAAAGCTAATCCCGAGAGCATCGACCTGGATATCCCACGTGAGCTGCTCAAGCAGGGGAGAGACTGCCTGGCGCACGGCGACCTAAAACGCTACTCAGAGACCGATCTGGAGCTACACCTGTCTGTTGCGCGGCTCAGCGGTAACACCGAACTGGCCTCCATGATGGTCGGCCTTATCGACAAATTCCGGTGGCTCATGACTCACACTGTCCAAATCGAAGGGCGAGCGAGGCATTCCTGCGTGGAACACGAACGGCTCGTGGAAGCTGCCGCCGCAGGTGAGGCGAACCGGGCGCGCGAGCTGATTATCGCCCACATCGACGATGCTCGTGATCAGATGCTGGATGTCAAACGTGGTGACATGAGGAGCAATGATGAACACCATAGAGGAGATCCTGCTGACCATCGACGAGATTCGCCCCACACTGCAGCAGGAGGGCGGAGATATCGAGGTGGTTCGATTTGACGACGCAACCGGGTCGCTTGAGGTCCGACTGCAGGGCATGTGCAGCGCGTGTGCCATGAGTGCAGTTACCCTAAAAACGGGTGTGGAGCGTGTACTCCGCTCTCGGGTCCCCAAAGTAAGAGAAGTAACGCAGGTCGAATAGTTGGATCAATTATTTTGGGCGCTTCTACAAGTCCATGTTGTATCCACTGTTTCGCCACCTCAACCGCAAGCGGTTGCGCCGCCGCGAGCGGCGAGCAACACGGTGGCTGGCGGACATAGCCCGCCGGGAGCCGGACCTGTTCGCGCACTGGCGGCTTGGCGTACGCCCCGACAGCTGGGCAATGGGCGCCCGGTGAGCCGAGAGGTTCACGCCGGGTGCTGCGAGGGGCCGGGGGTGAGATTCCCCCGGCCTACTCACCGGCTGCTGGGCTTCACCGGCAGGAGGCCGCGGAGATCACGGAGCAGATCGGGACGTTCTTACGTGAAGAACTCGCGTTGGAGCTGTCCCCGGTCAAGACCTTGCTCACGCACGGGCGGACGCAGGCCGCCCGGTTCCTCGGCTATGAACTCGTGGTGTTGAACGCCGACCACAAGCGCGATCAGCGCGGTCACCGCAGCATCAACGCGGCGATCGGGCTGAAAGTGCCGGTCGACGTGATCCACGCCAAATGCGCGCCCTACCTGCACCACGGCAGACCGATCCGGCGCACCGAACGCACCGTCAATACTGACTTCAGTATCGTCGCGCAGTTCCAAGCCGAGTACCGGGGTGTCGCGGAGTACTACCGGTTGGCCTTCAACCGTCATCGGCTCGGCTATCTCAAGTACGTCATGGAGCGGTCACTGACCAAGACCCTGGCCCGCAAATACCGGATCACGGTCCCACAGGTCTACCGCCGCTACCGTGCCGTGCTCGATACCGAGCACGGTCCACGACGCGGTCTTCAAGTCGTCGTGGCGCGCGAGGGCGGTCGACCGCCACTGGTGGCCCACTGGGGCGGCATTAGCCTGGCGCGCGACATCACACCACGGCCCCTCTACGACAATCCGCCGCGCATCTGGAACAGCCACCGGTCAGAGCTGGTTCAACGGCTCATGGCCGATGCCTGCGAACTCTGCGGCTCAGGGAAACAGGTCGAAGTGCATCACATCCGGGCGCTGAAGGACCTCAACCCCCAAGGGCGGAAACAGCAACCCGCGTGGGTCATGCGGATGGCCGCTCGCCGCCGCAAGACCCTTGTCGTCTGCCGCGCCTGCCACAAGGACATCCACTACCAGGGATGCCCCACACGGCAATCACGATAAGCACTGGAGAGCCAGCTGCTACGGAAAGCGGGCACGGCTGGTTCGACAAAGGGGCCGTCGGAAAAGGACCCGCCACGGGCACCTCGTCGGCAGCCTACTTCATGTCACGCACCGTTCGGGAAGAGGACGACGGAAAAGGACCCGAACCACGGGCACCTCGCCAGCGCCCGACTTCACTCTGTGGGGGCCGGGAGGGGAAGTTCCTCCCGGCTACCCGACCGGCATAGATCTCATCGGTGCTGGCGTCAGCAACACCAAGGTCGACACCCAAAGTGGTGTTGGCCCACCAGGTCAAGGTGGGCAGCTTCGAGGTCGGCTGGACGACCCGGGAGATGATCAGCGCCAGCGCCAGGTCCAGGGCTCTGGACATAGATCGGTCTGGTAGTTCCACGGTCCGCTGAGATCCCCTTGCCAGGGTGAAGAAACTCGTGTCTAGACGGCCGCCATCCACATGTTTCGTGTGACATAATCAATGCGACAGTATGCCATGCCCGGGTCTGGAGGGGCAGGGACCTATGACCGTGATGACCGCCCAGCGCCCGCTCCCGCTCGCCCTGGCCGAGGCGAGTCCGGTGAGTGCCGCGGCGGCGATGGTCGAAGACGCCGACGGTGGGCGGGTGTTCATCCACGGAGAGCTGTGTGGTGCCTGGGGTGCCGGCGATGAGCTGGCGCGTCGGCTGGCGGCGACCCAGCTGGTGAAGATCAAGGCCGCGACGGCGAGGCAGGTGGCGGCGGCGTTCGGGGTCCATCCGGCGACGCTGTGGCGGTGGGTCGCTACCAGATCAAACAACGCCGCTGACGTCACACAGATTCTGACACCATGTCCAGAGGCCTGAGGTCCCGCTGGCGACACGCCGGACCCAGCAGGCTCGCCAGGCCCAGCGCCTTGGCCTGCGCGTGCACCGCCGCGAGGTGTCCGTGTGGCAGTGACAGACCGGCTGCAGATCAGGCTCACGTCACCTTCATGCCGGACACCACCGGGCCAATCAACGGGCATCCGCCAGGCTCATCCCATTGAAGCCACCCCCCGCAGGGCGACTCCGAAGGGCCATACCTTCATCTCCCGCACAGCACCACTTCCAGCGCTCCGCCTACATAGGAGCTCCCTTCCGCGTTCGTGACACACGCCTCGGTCTAGACCAGGTCTAGACCGCCTGTCGCTGCAGCGTCTCCCTCTTGCAAGGGAGGCCGCTGGCGGTCGACCCGCCAGTGGGCTTACGGCTCGGCGAGGCGACGCCTGAGGATCGGCCGGGTCGAAAGCATCGCGGCGGCCGCCAACAGCGCGAGCCCGGCGGACGTGAACCATGCTGCGGAGTAGGACCACTGGCTGGCGACGAGACCGAAGGCGAGCGGGCCCGTGGCCGATCCCAGGTAGGAGCCGGTCTGGGTGACGCCGGTGGCTGCGGCCGGCGCCCCGCGGAAGTGGCTGACGATCGCGAAGTGGAAGACGCCGGGCCAGCCCCACCCGGCCCCAAAGGCGAGCAGCGCCGCCACGACCAGCACTGGCGGTCCCGCCCCGGTGGCAAGCAGGCTGTACCCGGCCGCGCCAGCGACGAGCATTGCCGCGACCACATGCAGGTGGCGGGCCGGGCAATGATCGGCTAGCCATCCGGCGAGCACGCGTCCGAGGAAGCCTGACGCACTGGCCGCCGCCAGCAGCGTGCCCGCCGCCGCCTCATCCACGCCGCTGGCCACGCTCGACTCGACGAGAAATGCCGCGAACGACACGCCCGCTGCCGAGCCGAGCCCGATGCCCATCGCGGGGAGCAGCAGCGGGGGGAGCAGACCACGCACCCGCCACACTGGTCGCGTTGGTCCAGCATCGCCGCCGTCGGCAGCCCGAGCGCACAGATCATCCCCTTCGCGGACGAGGGACCCGATGATGGCGACCATGAGTGCCGCGCCAGCGAACCCCCAGCGCCAGCCGACAGTCACCGCCACGAGCGGCGCGGCCAGCCCGCTCAGCAGCGTCGCCGCGGGGGTAGCCGCCTGCTTGAGGCCGAACGCCAGCCCCTGGCGTGGACGCGAGATCGCGCGGGCGAGGAGGAGGTGGGTCGACGGGTGGGCGGCCGCGTTACCCACGCCGCCGACGACGAGGGCGCCGACGAGATGAACCCACTCCTGGGCGACGGACGCGATGCCGATCAGTGAGGTGGTGGCGAACGCGGCGGCAAGGCGCATCCCCCACCGTGAGCCGATGCGCTCGATCAGACGGCCCAGCAATGCGGATGCCAGCGCCGAGGCCATGAAGAAGACGAAGACGGTAAACCCGAGCTGCCCGACCCCAAAGCCGAGGTCAGCGCGCATCTGGACGGCGAACGCACCGGTCAGGAAGACCGGCAGAAAACATGAACTCGAAACCACGATAGCGGTTCCGACGCTGCGGAGCTCAGACCCGCTCCCGACGCGTCCCGCTCGCGATCGTCTCACACCCGGCACGGCCAATAAACTCAGGCGGCGATTGCCGCAACGGTCGTTGCGATCCCGAGGACCAGGAGCGACGCCGCCCTCGCCGTCATCAACGGGATGTGGCTGCGGCGGTACGGGGCCCGCTCGAGGGTAGTTTCCTCGATCGCGATCCAGACGCCTGCCGCGCCGTGCAGCATCGCAACGGCGAGCGACAGGGAGTCCCACGCCACCACAGCGCCGAGCTCACGGGCGCGATGAAGGCGGCGCCTCTGCCGACGACGTTGGGCGTAAGCGGGAAGGGCGACGGTTCTAGCTCCCGACCGAGGGGCGAGCGCGCGGTCGACCGAGGCGGCGAGCTGCTCGGAGTCCGGCGCCACGATCGTCGCGTGATCGTCGGCCGGCTCCGAACACCGTCGACTCGACGAGACCGTTGCGCACAGCCGGTCCCCTCTGCGACTGCCTGCGTCCTCGCCAGCGACGAGACGCAGCGCACGACGTTCCCGCCCTCCGTGATCTACGTGTATCCCGCGCGCGAGACCACGTCGCGCGTCGAACGTTCCATACACACGGGCCGTAGCGTTCTCTATGATGCTCGCCCTTCGCGTCGAAGAGGTAGATGCCGGGGCACGCCCTCCTCCGGTACCGCGTCGCTGAGCGCGACTCGTCAGCAAACCCGTCGCGTGAGCTGCATTACCTCCATTTCGCGCAGCTCGAACCCGCGCGTTAGCATTTCGTGACACTGTCGCTTCCTCTTCTCTCTGCACCAGCGGCACCAGTCGGCGCACCTGCCGAACGCGGACAGGTCGGTGCCCACGATCTCGATCGAGTCGATGTTGCTACGTGCGGGCACCTTTGCCTCCTCAGATCGCCGCGATCGTCTCGCGCAGCTCCTCATCCGCAGCCGAGAGCCCTCCATAAGCGTCCTTCACGCGCGCGGCATCAGCGGCGTTTCGCCGCGTCGACGCCTCGAGCATCTCCTCGACCGCCGCTGCGCGCGCGCTTCCCTCCACCTTCAGCTTGTTCACGAAGCGGGACGCGTCCAGGGCCTCTGTCAGTCGCTCGGACGACAGTTCCAGCCGACGCCCCACGACTTCTAGGGCGCACTCGTCCACCAAGCCGGGGCCCACGCCCTGGGCGTCGAGTCCTCGGTCGAGTGCTAGCCGAACTGTCCGCGCCACGATGCGATGCGCCGTGCGATACGACAGCTCGCAATCCTCGTGGATGACGTCGGCCAGCCCGGATGCCGTCGAGAACCCCTGGTTAGCCAGCGCCAGCATTCGCTCGGGGTGGAAGGTCATCGCCGAGCAGACCCCGGTCATCAAGCGCAGGGCCCTGCTCGCCGTCTCGAAAGCCTCCGCAAGCGGAAACTCAACGTCGATACAGATGTCTTCCACGTCCTGGAAGAACGTGTTGTGCTCCATCGCTAGGACCGCCGTGAGCGATCCGATTACGGCTCCCGCCCGGGCACGCACGTACTCGAAGACGAGCGAATTCTTCTTCTGCGGCATCAAACTCGAGACGGAGGCGAAGCTATCGTCCACCTCGGCCATCCCGTACTCGAGCGTGCACCACTGGTGGAGGTCCTGCGCGAACCGGCTGAGGTTCGCCATCGTGTTCGCCACCGCGGCTAGCGTCTCCACCTTGTGGTCCATGGCGGCAACGGCGTCGAACGTGTTGACGACGATGTCGTCGAAGCCGAGGAGGCTGGCCGCTCGCCGCCGATCGACGTTGTAGCAGATCCCGGCCAGCGCCCCGCACCCCAGGGAGGAGCGGTTGGTCTGCGCGAAGCCGGCGAGCAGTCGCTCGGTGTCGCGCTCGAGGTGGTTCAGCAGGGCCGACAGGTAGTGTGCGAGAGTGGTTGGTTGCCCGTGCTGGCAGTGCGTGTACCCGGGCATCACGGTCGCGACTTCCCGGCCCGCTAGCTGAAGCAGGGCCCCGCGGAGCGTCAGCAGATCCTCGCTGAGAGGGAGGATCAGGTTCCGAAGTGCCATTCGCGTCAATGGCTCTGGCCGCGTGCGTCCCAGGTTGAGGTTCCCCACCACCTCCTCACCGATCCGTTCGCTGAGGAAGCGCTCGACGTGCAGGTAGAAGTATTCGAAGTTCAGATCGTAGGGTTCGGCCGCGCTCGGCCCCGTCGTTTCCAGCTCGTCCAGCGCCTGACGGATCTTGCGGGCGTCCTCGCGGTCAATCAGACCCGCCTCGTACAGGCAGACCGCCCAGGCGCGGTGGGTTGCCACCAGAGGTGCGAACCAGAAGCGCTGCTTGAACTCGAAGAACTGGCGCAGGATGGTGTCATGGAAGAGCGGGGAGGGTGCGACGCTCATGCGTTCACGGACGCTCCCGAAGGCGACCTCCCCTTGCGTGTCGTTGAAGCCTGCCACCCGCCTCCCTTCGCTTCTCTGTGTCACAGTCTCTCTCCTCTCTGTCTCTCCTGCGTCATAGTGGCGCACGCGCGCCCGAGCTCGAGCCGATGCTCTTCGCGTGAGGTCACCGTCGCCATCTCCACTCCCTTTCTTCTCATGGGTCCCGATGATCTGGTACTAGTGCTTGGCCGGGCTCGGCGTCTTCTCCGGCGCCGTAGTCCGTCTCCGCTTGCGGCAGCAGGAGCAGTTTGCCGGCGTTCCGCCTCGCCTCGATGAGCTCGTGCGCTGAGCGTGCCTTCGAGAGCGGGAATGACGTGTCTATGACAGGCTTGAGAAGCCCCCTTTCGAGCAGCCCCAGCACCTCGACCATCTCCTGGCGGGTTGCGCGGCGAGAGCCAATGAGCTGCAGCTCTCGGCGGAAGAAGGGGATCAGGTCGAGCTCCACCACTTCCCCCGCGTGCCCGCCGCAGAGCACCATGCGTCCGTCAGCGGCGAGGAGGTTTAGGACCGTCCCGAACATCCCGCCGCCCACGTGTTCGAAGATAAGGTCGACTCCCTGGCCGCCCGTCAGCCGGAGCACCTCCTGTTCCAGGTCGTGCGTGGTGTAGTCGATGACCTCCTCGGCGCCGAGGGCGCGAACGATCTCGAGCTTCTTCGCGCTGCCGGCGCTGGCGATCACTCGTCCTCCCGCGAGGTGCGCGATCTGGACGGCGGCTACGCCGACCGAGCTAGCGGCGGCGTTGACGAGGACGGTCTCGCCGGTCCTTAGACGACTTCGCGTGATAAGCATGTGCCACGCCGTGCCGAAGTTGAGTTGGGCGCAGGCGGCGCCTTCGAACGAGACCCCGGTCGGCAGCGGGATCAGGCTGTCCTGTGGAGCGGCGACGAGCTCCGCGTAGGCGCCAGGCATGGTGAGTCCGAAGTTGCGGACGTGCGGGCAGAGGTTGTCGCGTGCGGTTCGACAGTAGCGGCAGCGGCCGCATACGGCTGCGTTGGCGACAACCGGGGTCCCCACCTCGAGGTCGCGCACCTCGGTCCCCACCTCCACCACCTCTCCTGCGAACTCGGTTCCGGGGATATGCGGAAGGGAAATCGGCCAGCGAGAGGTTCCGCTGCGGACGTCGAGGTCGAGGTGGTTGACGCCGGCGGCGAACACTCGCACGAGGGCATCCTGCGGGCCTAGGAGGGGATCGGGAACCGTCTCGTAGTGGAGTACGGAAGGGCCTCCAAACTGATGGAATCTGACCGCTCTCATCGCGTGGCTCCCCCGTACGTGTCGGCGAGCTCCAGCTGGTCGCCCTTTGCCCATTCCTCGGTCTGGTGTGGCTGCTCGCGGCTCGCGGCTCGCCGGTTGACCAATGCTGCTTGCATGTCAAAACTGATGGCGCCGCTGACGTCCCAGTGAGGGGAGGAGAACAGACCCATGTCGGCGGGAGCACAGCGCAGGCGCAGGTGCGAGACGCCAGCGGCCATTGCTACCCCTCCAGGTCGCGGGATGAGAACAGCATGCGCAAGTCCGGAAGGTGGGGCTTACCGGAGGCCGTGCGCGGGATCTCATCGACGAGGCGCCAGTGGCGCGGGCGCTTGTAGTCGGCAAGCTCCGAGCGACAGTATGCATCAAGGTCGGCCAGGGCATCCCCCTGGTCGACCTCGGAGGCGAGCACGACGACAGCGGCGGCCGCCTCCCCCCAGACCGGGTCCGCCAATCCGAGGACGGTGACGTCCATCACGCTCGGGTGTGCCCCGACCACGCTCTCCACCTCTGGCAGGCTGACGTTCATGCCGCCGCTGATAATCACCTCTGACTGCCGGCCGACGACGTGCAGGTAGCCGTCATCGTCGAGCCATCCAAGGTCCCCGGTCCGAAGCCATCCCCGCTCATCGGGAGAGCCCTCCCCGGCGGGGCTGAGGTAGCCGTCCATCGCAAACGGGTTGTGGGCGAAGATCTCGCCCAGGGGCTCCACATAGCCCTCCACGGGCCGCGAGTTGCGCACCGTGAGCTGCACTCCGAGAAAGGGCCGGCCGACCGAGTCGCCGTGATCGGCTTGCTCATGCGGCAACAGCACGGTCATGCTCGGGCTCTCCGTCGAGCCGTAGTAGTTGTAGAGCCGGCCGGGAAAGCGCTCAAGTAGGCGCGCGTGGAGCTCTGGGCGGAGCCGGGAGCCTGCCATGATCACCGAGCGAAGGGCCGGGAGCTTGCGTGCAGGGTCGGGGTCCGCGGCGAGCATGAGCTGAAGCATCGTAGGGACGAACAGGCCGGCCGTCACCTCGCCTCGATGAAGCATCCCCCACACTTCCTCGACCTCGAAACGAGGCAACAGGTGGATGCGAGCGCCGAAGAACGTGTGGGCTAGGGCGAACGTCAGGCCCGCCGAGTGCATCATCGGCATCGCTGCCAGATACCCGTCCGCGCTCGAGACCCGGTACACCTGGCCGATGCCGAGAACCCAGTTCATCCGCGCCCCCAGCGACCCGCAAACCGCCTTCGGTGCACCGCCGGTTCCCGAGGTCCACATCAGCGTGTAGGGCTCCGACGGGGAGACGAGGGCAGAACGCGACGCCAGCGGCCCATGAGCACCGACGCCCGCGCGCAGCTCCTCGCGCGCCAGGAGCAGCGTTTCGTCCGGCACCTCAGAGCCGTGCAGCACATCGGCAGCATCCTCGCCGTACACGAGCACCCGGGGTCGCGCTCGCGCCAGCATGGGGCTAAGCTCGCGTGGGCGCAAGCGGAAGCTGATCGGCGATATCTGGGCACCCAGATACGCGGCGGCGAGGGGGAGCGTCAGCGCCTCCAGGCTGTTCCGAAGCGACATTGCGACGACGTCACCGGGTACGACGCCCGCGGAGGCCAGGAAGCCCGCCGTCTTTCGCACCAGCTCCGCAAGCTCGCCGAACGAGAACTCTCGGTCGTCCTCAACGACCGCAAAACGATCGGGTTCCAACCGCGCCCAGTATTCCAGCCCGGTGACAGGGGTCAGCACCGCCGCAGGATTCACGGGCGGTCCCTCCTCGACGACGCCACGCCGCCCATGCCGCAGCACCGAGCGCTCGCACCCAGGCTCACCCCCTGCACCGTCCGTCTTCGCCTATCGGCGAGCATCGAACGCGCTCCCTTCGAGTGTTGGCACAAGGGCGAACAGTTCACCGAAACAGCTACCTCTCCGGAGCGTCTCGATGGCCATCACGTGACGAACCTCGACGTTCCCGATGTTGACCTCGGGCCCGAGAATCGCGAAGAGTCGCGAGGCAAGCGGCTCGAGTTGCGGGAACGAGAGACCGTACGGCAGCTCGAAGACGAGGCGATCCGCGCTGGTGAGCGATGCGCAGCCCTCCAGGAACGCCTCGGCAAGCCCCTGCTGTTGCATGTCGGCGATCCGCTCCGACTCGACGATCAGCCCGTCCGCACCGGCGTCCTCCAGCAGCTCGAGGTGGCGCTCCACTTCGGCGGCCGTCAGCGGCGGCGCCTCCCCCTTGCGCCCGAGTTCGATGAACGCGCTCAGCCCGGCTGCCTTCACCTCCCGCGCCAGCGCGAGCTTCGTTCTAGCCGAAAGGTACGCCACGCTGCTGGAGATCTCGATCGCGTCGAGCCCATAGCTGGTGGTCGTCTCGATGAACTCCTGCGCGCGCCCCTGCAGGGCGGCGAGCTCCAGCGCCATCCCCCCGCTGAACACGTGTATACCCGCCTCGTGATAGGCGCCCCCACCTTCTCGCGGAGCCTCTCTTCTGAAGCAAGCATCGGGATGGTCCACCCGAGCTTGACGTAATCGATATACGGAGCCGCGAAGTCAGTGAGGTTACGAACGTCTGCCACCGACAGGAAGCCGCTGTCCATGCCGTCGACAATGCAGCTGAGCCCGATCGCCCTGGGCTTCATGGTGTGCGGCCCGATCTGGAGGAAGGAGAAGGCGCGGGCAGCCACCTCATGGGTGTCGCTGAACTCGTCCATGCCTGTGCCTCCTAGCTTCCCTGCAACCCTTTGAGATTGTCGAAAACAAGGTCACGCCACGACCCAGGCGGCTCCTCCACAAACCCGACCTTCTTCATAAACTGCGCAAACTTCATCAGCCCCTTGGGCGTCGTGGTAAATCTGACTCCTTCTTCCTGAAGGAAGGATTTCCACTGCTTTGCCGCTGGTTTGTCGTCGGATTCGGCTGCCAGGATTTTGGCGGCCCTGTCTGGGTCGTTCTTAATGGTATCCATCGCCTTCTGAGTCTGCTCGAACAGGGTCTTCATCGCTTCCGAATTGTCATTGTGGAAGCCTTCCCGCACGACGAGGAGGTTAAAGTTGTGCTCACCGAGCAGGTCCGAGCTACGCAGCATCACATGAGCGCCCTTCTGCTTCTCGATAAACTGGTACGGCGGCGAGGTCAGGTGGCCGGCGACCTGGCCGCTCATCAGCGCCTGCAACGCGCTAGGATGATCAAGTGCGACGATGTTCTTGTCTAGGGCTTTGGCGTCCCCGAGTTGCTGCTGCGCGCCCTTCCGCAGTACGATCGACTGCATTGAGTCGGGGGCAGGCATAGCGATCTTGTCGCTGCCTTGGAAATCCTTTAGCGATCGAAGCCGTTTCTCCTTGGCCATCAGCCACAGGTCCATGTTGCTCAAGGCGCTAAGAATCTTCCAATCGACACCCTCATTCCACCCGACCAGGAAGGGACTCAACCCGGGCGCGCCCACTTGGATGTCGTCGGAGATCATACCGTCCCGGATGGCCGAGCCCGAACTCAGGACTTTCCACGAGACCTTGTAATTGGGCAGGGCTTTCTCGAGCGTTCCCTCGTTCTTCATCACCAACAGGGGGGCGTAGGCGAGGCCCGGCTGCAGGGCGATCGTCAATTGCTTCTTTTCACCGCTTCCGCCTCCCCCGCCGCAGCCGGTGACCAGCAGGGCAAGGACAGCAACTGCGGCGGCCGGCAGTCTAACTCTAGCGCCCCAGCCCCTGTGCCTTCTGAGTTCTGACATCACGAGTTCCTTCCTTACGAACGGACAGGGTCGGAGGGGTTGATGCTGCACTCGAATCAATCGCCGGCGGGGGTGTCGGCCCGGCTCACCGATCTCACAGCGTGGTCATTGGCTCCTGGCGGGCGTGGTGTCCGTCTCGGCCTCCCCTTTCATACCCCACTTGATCACGGTCTTCTTCTCGATCAGGTTGAACAGCGTCTCCAGCGCGATACCGATCAGCGCGATCGTTACGAGGCCGGCGAACACGTCGGGAACGCGAAGGAAGTAGCGCGACTCGTTGATGAAGAAGCCGAGCCCGCCGCCACCGCCGGCGACGCCGAACACCAGCTCCGCGGCGATGATCGTCCGCCAGCCAAACGCCCAGCCGGTCTTGACGCCGGAGATTATGTGGGGGAGCGCGGCCGGCATAAGCACGTCTTTGACCATCCTCGCCCCGCGTAGGCCGAGGTTTCGGCCCACCATTAGGAGCGTGCTAGGCACGGTCCTGAAGCCCATGCTCAGGTTGATCGCAATCGGCCAGGTGACTGCGTTGGCGATCACAACGACCAGCGCAGTCGAGCTGAGGCCGAACCACAGGATCGCCAGCGGCAGGATCGCGATCGACGGCAGCGGGTTGAGCATCGATGTGAGCAGCACCAGCACGTCCTCGCCGATCCGCGTCCAGGTCGCCACCGTCGTGAACACCGCTGCGGCGGTCATGCCGAACGCCATGCCCATACCGAGGATCTTCAGCGTAAGCAACGTCGCGCTCGCGAGCTCGCCGCTGGTCCAGCCGGCGATGAAGGAATCACCCACGTCGAGCGGGCTCGCGACTAGCAGCGGACTGACGTCGAAGAGACTGACGTAGGCTTGCCAGATACCGACAAACACCATGAGCAGAATCGAGCGCCGAAGCGTGATCGGCAGATGAGACCAGCGCCAGACCGGCCTGGCAACTGCCTGCGCAGGGGGCACGTATGCTCGAGTTCGGGCCGATGGTGCCGTGGTGGTTCTATTCAAAGACCGCATGATGGACGTCCTGTTCGTCTTCGGCCAGGAGCTGGCGCAGGTGCCGTCGCAACGTGATGAACTCCTCGGAGTCCGGGTCGTCGGCCCCCGAAACGTCGACAATCTCCTGGACATGCGAGGGGGCGTCGGCGAGAACGACGACCCGGTCGCCGAGGAATAGCGCCTCCTGAATGCTGTGCGTGACGAACAGGATCGTCACGTGGGTGCGCTCGGAGATCTCGTGGACCTCGCGTTGCAATCGCGATCGCGTCTGGGCGTCCAGGCTGCCGAAAGGCTCATCCATGAGCAGCATCAGCGGATCGAGCGCCAGGGCGCGTGCGATCGCGACGCGCTGCTTCATGCCGCCCGAGAGCTGATGCGGGTAGCGGTCTGCCGCGAGGGACAGCCCCATCATCTCGATGTAGCGCTTTGCGGTGGCCGCTGCCTCACGCTTGTCCCGCCCAGTCACCCGCAGCGAGTAGGCCACGTTGTCCTCGACGGTTCGCCAGGGGAAGAGCTGATCGAATTCCTGAAAGACCACCGCCCGATCCGGCTCCGGCTCGAGCGACTCTCGCCCGGCAATCACGATGCGTCCGCCGACCGGCTTGAGGAAGCCGGCGACCGCCTTCAGGATCGTCGACTTCCCCGACCCCGACGGCCCCAGGAGCATCATCTTCTCGCCCGCGAAGATCTCGAAGCTGGCGTCGCGGACCGCGATGTTCAGCTTCTTGTCGACGTTGTAGCCGATCTGCACGTGGTCGACCGCGAGCAACGGCTCCCGCGACGACGTTGCCTGGTTCGTTTTCGGGAGTCTTTCGGACATATCACTCCTTACTTACATTTCCCCCATTTTCCCTTCTCAACGACGCGTTCCAGCGTGGCCGTCACGGAACCGGTGTGGGAGCTGGCTAAGGAGCCCGTCAGGAGAGGCGTTCCGTGCGATAGAATTGTATCTCGTCAACCAGAACCATGGTCCTGGTCGTGCTCGGCCGTGTCAACAGTCGCCGTCGCCCTGGCGCGCCTTCGGTGGCGGATATCCGAGCGTTGACATCCCCCGCTATGCGGTGTGAGACTAATGGAATATCATTCTGTACAATGGAACGAGACGTCGATGGAATTCTGTACCGGCCGTGACTTCCCACTCGTCGACCCAGCGTTGGGTGCGGAGTTCACGACCATCCGGCTGTCCACCGTCGCCGACGTAGAGCGTGCGGTGACGACGGCGCGTGCTGCCGGCAGCGGCTGGCGACGTACCGGCTGGGACGACCGGGCGCGCTTGCTCCGCAGTACGGCGAAGAGGATCAGGGACGACGTCGACGCGATCGCCGCGGTCCTGACCCAGGAGCAGGGCAAAACGCTCAAAGAGTCGCGGATCGAGACCCTCAGGTGCGCGGATACCTTCGACTTCTACGCCGACGATGCGTTCGATTCGCGCCCAGAGATACGCGAACTCGACGGTAAACGCTCGTGGGTGACCAAGCGGCCGGTGGGGGTCGTTGCCGCCATCGTGCCGTGGAATTTCCCGCTCACGCTGCTGTCCAACAAGCTCGTGCCGGCGCTCGCTGCCGGGAACGCTGTCGTGGTGAAGCCGGCGCAGACCACACCACTGGCCACCCGTGTCGTTCTCGCCCACCTGCGTGAGGCCGGACTCCCAGAAGGCGTCGTGACCGCCGTCCTCGGCGAGGCCGACGTCGGCCGTGCATTGGTCGCGCATCCGGACGTCGACATGGTCAGCTTCACCGGGTCGACCGAGACCGGGCGCGCGATCATGGCCGTGGCCGCCGGCCGCGTGAAGCGCCTAGCGCTCGAGCTCGGTGGTTCCGATGCGCTCATCGTCGACGCCGATGCCGACCTGGACGGCGCGGCCAAGGCGACAGCGATAGGTCGGTTCTTCAACTGTGGCCAGGCCTGCATCGCTGTGAAGCGCGTATTCGTCCACAGGGTGGTCGTCGACGAGTTCGTTGAGAAGCTTGGCGCCCGGGTCGACCGCCTAGTCGTCGGAGACGGTCGCACACCTGGCGTACTCGTCGGTCCGCAGCACACCGATCGGCAGCGTCAGCACACCGTAGGTCTCATCGACGACGCCGTCGACCAAGGCGCGGCAGTATTGCGCGGAGGCGGCATTCCGGGCGAGGAAGTTCTGCAGCGCGGGTATTTCGTCGAGCCCACCATCCTGACCTCGGTACCAGAGAATGCGCGGCTCATGAAGGAGGAGAGCTTCGGTCCTGTCGTGCCGGTCATCGAGGTGGAGTCGATACCGGAAGCCGTAGCACGAGCCAATGCGAGTGAGTTCGGTCTCGGCTCCTCCCTGTGGAGTCGGTCTCCGGCCAATATCCGGATGGCTATCGAGTCGTTGGAAGCCGGCTACACATGGGTCAACGAGATCGCGATCGACTTCGATGGGCTGCCGTTTGGTGGTGTGAAGCAGAGTGGCTTCGGCAAGGAACGTGGACGTGAGTCCATCGACGAGTTCCGGGTCGCGAAGTCGGTGGTAGCTCCCGAGAACACGGACGTTCTTGCATGACCAGCATGGAGGCCTCGTCGTCGGCCGGATCCACGAAGGCTCTCGACGGTGTACGCGTGCTCGAGGTCGGGATGTTCATCGCCGGACCCTTCGCAGGTCAGCAGCTGGGGGACCTCGGGGCAGAGATCATCAAGATCGAGAACCCCGAGGGCGGAGACCCTATGCGTCACTGGCGCGACTTCGGTCAGGGCGACCTGTGGTGGCACAGCATCGCCAGGAACAAGAAGTCGGTCACCTTGAACCTCTCCGATCGTCGGTCGCACCCGGTGTTCCTCGAGCTCGTCCGTGGCTCGGACATCGTTCTCGAGAGCTTCCGGCCCGGCACCCTCGAGCGTTGGGGCATCGGGCCCGACGCGTTGTTCCGAGCCAACCCCGCACTGGTGATCACGCGGGTCTCTGGGTTCGGTCAGACGGGTCCGCGCGCGAAGCAGCCAGGATTCGGGAGCGTGGGGGAAGCGACCGGTGGGATCCGCCACCTCACCGGCTGGCCGAACCGCGCCTCGACCCGCGTAGGGATCAGCCTCGGTGACGAGGTCGCATCCCTGTTCGCCGTGGCCGGTACCTTGGCGGCACTGCGTCACGCTGAACGCACCGGTCGGGGGCAGGTGGTCGACACGGCGATCTACGAGGCGGTGTTCGCGATGATGGAGAGCCTGGTGGCCGAGTACGAACTGGCCGGGGTGACCCGGGGGAGGACCGGTCCGACCCTTCCAGGGGTGGTGCCGTCTAACGTCTACCCGACGTTAGACGGAGACGACGTGCTCATCGCTGCCAACTCTGATCCCATCTACGCCCGCCTGGTCAAGGCGTTGGCGCTCGACGAGCTGGCTACCGACGAATCCTTGGCCGATCACACCATCCGTGGTGGGCAGGGCGAGAAAGTCGACCAGACGATCTCCAGGCGCACCCGCCAGCTTTCCACCGACGAGCTCATCCGTCTTCTCGAAGACGCTGACGTCCCGCACGGCAAGGTCTTCACGGCGCCTGACATGGTCGCCGACCCGCACTACAGAGCACGGCAGATGATCGTCAGGCGTGACGTCGACGGCGTTGGCCCGGTCGCGATGCCCGCTCCTGTGCCGCGACTGTCCCAGACACCTGGACGAATCGACTCGACCGGACCTTGTCTGGGCGCGCACACCGAGGAAGTCCTTTGCCAGCTCACCGGTCTGTCCGCTACGACCGTCCTGCAATTGCGTGACCAAGGCGTCGTCTAGCACCCATACCAAGGAGCATCTCCTATGCCAAACGAAGACCTCGCGGACGAGTTCGTCGCGTTGACGCGCCGGTTCGTTGACGACCGGGTGATACCGCAGGCGCCGGAGCTCGAGCGAGACAACAGCTTTCCCGATACGCTCGTGAAAGAGATGGCCGAGATGGGCATGTTCGGCATGGTCATCGACGAGGAGTACGGCGGTCTCGACGTGGACTGGCGGACATACTGGCGTGTGGTCAGCGAGCTCTCCCGCGGGTGGATGAGTCTAGGTGGCGTCCTCAACTCGCACATCATCACGGCTCACCTGCTGAAGGTCTTCGGAACGGAGGAACAGAAGACTCGCTACCTTCCCAAGATGGCGACCGGTGAGCTCCGCGCGGCACTCGCGATGACCGAGGCGGAGGCCGGCAGCGACGTCGCCGCGATACGAACCACTGCCGTACGCAACGGCGACACGTTCGTCGTCAACGGCTCCAAGATGTTCATCACCAACGGCGAGCGGGCGGGTCTGGTGACTCTCCTCGCGATCACCGACAAGGACGTTCGGCCCAGGCACCGCGGGCTGTCCGTGCTCCTGGCCGAAAGTGGGCCTGGGCTGACCGCCGGCAGGAAGATCGAGAAGCTCGGCTACAATGGAGTGGAGACCGTCCCATTGTCCATCGAAGATCTGCGTGTACCTGCCGACAACGTCCTGGGCGGCGAACCGGGGCGAGGCTTCTACCACGTCATGACGGGAGGCGAGATCGGTCGGCTCAACGTCGGAGCACGGGCCCACGGCGTCGCACGGGCGGCTGTCGACGAGGCGACGAGGTACGCGATGCAACGGCACACGTTCGGCCAGCCGATCTCGAACCACCAAGCGATACAGATGATCATCGCTGACATGGTGACAAAGACGCATGCGGCGGCAGGCTTGCTGGATGTGGCGGCCGACGCAATCGCGACCGGTAGGCGCGCGGATATGGAGGCGGGCATGGCGAAGCTCTACGCGACCGAGGCCGCCGTCGAGGTGGTGATGTCCGCGATGCGGATCCACGGCGGCTACGGCTACACCAAGGAGTTCTTGGTCGAGCGCCTGTACCGTGACGCTCCTCAGATGGTCATCGCTGAGGGCACCAACGAGATTCAGCGGATGGTGATCGCGCGGTCGCACTTCGGACGGGCAGCAAAGGCCACACGGGCGTGAGCGCTTCCGAGATCACACAGAGCCTTGACTTGACCGCGAGCGATCTCGCGGCGAACTTCGTCGCCTCACTGTCATCCATGGTGATGCCCGGTGAGGTCTTGAAGGCCGCCCGTCTGCGGATCATCGATACGGTCGGGGTGGCTGTCGCCGGCTCGGCGCTACCTGCGTTGCAGGCGCTGGCGGTAAGTCTGGCGAGGGACGACGGTGCCGGACAGCTGTGGGGTTCCGGTCGAACTGCGGTACCAGCCCAGGCCGCGATGTTCAACGCAGCCGCCAGCCATGGTGAGGATTTCGACGACACGCACACTGGCGCTGTGGTTCACGGGAGCGCCTGCGTCGTCCCCGCAGCGTGGGCTGCCGCGGAGGAGCGCGACCTCACCATAGGGGACCTGCTGAGAGGGGTCATCGCTGGCTGGGAGGTCGCCGCCCGGGTCGGCATGGCGTCCGGCGGCGGCTTCCACCGGCGCGGGCTGCACACGACTTCGGTGGCCGGAGCGTTCGGCGCGGCAGCTGCCGTTTGTGCGGTGTGGGACCTGGATGCCCGGCAGACCAGGAATGCCTTGGGAATCAGTGGCAGCACCGCCGGTGGACTGAACGCCTACCTCGAGGACGGCAGCCAGGGCAAGCTGATGAATCCTGGCTTCGCTGCTCAAGGCGGGTACCTCGCTGCGCTGGCCGCAACGGCCGGACTCAGTGGACCCGGCAGAGTCTTCGAGGGTAGACACGGCCTCTTCGAAGCCCTCGGGGACGGTCCTGAGGGCGTGCTCGAGGAGTTCGACGACCTGGGAGGTCGCTGGGAGATCCGGGAGGTCTCCACAAAGCCGTACCCTTTCTGCCACTTCGCCCACGCTACAGTCGACGCGGTGCTCGAGATCCGCGGTAGCGGTCTCGACGTGCAGAGCATCGACGAAGTCAAATGCCGGCTTCCCGCTCCCACCTTCGACTTGCTGTGCCGGCCATGGGACGCCAAGCAGAGCCCGAGCACACCATATTCGGTGAGGTTCAGCCTGCCCTGGCTAGTAGCGCTTGCTCTCGTCGACGGCGAGATCACCAGAGCTAGCTTCGCCTCAGGACTGCTGTCGCGTCACGACGTAGGCCGACTGGCACAGCAAGTCAGCGTCGAGAAGTGGGGACACTCGCCTTTCCCCGACACCTACCCGGGATCAGTCCTGATCAAGTCGTCATCAGGTATCGCCGAGGCCGAGCAACTGACCAACCGAGGCCATCCCACTGCACCCCTCGACGGCACGACGATCCGCGCCAAGTTCGTCGACTGTGTAGCAGTCGGGGACTCCCAGCGGGCAGCGCACTTGTACGACGTGCTCTCCTCGTCGTCGTCCACGACACGGGTGAGAGACCTGTCGAGGCACATGCGTGCAAGCTTGACCACCGGACCGCGGTGAATGCCACGAGCCGGTGGGACCGATGCAGGAGGAAACGCGATGAACGGTCGATACCGCGACCTGTCCATCAGCCAGCACGGCGGAGTGTTGGTGGTGGAGCTCGACCGTCCGGAGAAACGCAACGCGATGAGACTCGGTCTCCGTGAGGAGCTCATCCAGCTCTTCACGGAGATCGATGCCGACAGCCAGGTCCGCGCCGCGGTGGTGACCGGTGCCGGACGTGCCTTTTCTGCAGGTGCGGACCTCGACGAGTTGCGGACCCGCACCGTGGAGTCCGAGCTGTCGCCTGCCGGCGAGCTTCGTCGCCGTCTTTCGCACGTCATCGAGACCTCTGCCAAGCCGGTGGTTGCGGCGGTCAATGGCCCATGCATTGGTGCGGGACTAGAGCTGGCTTTGGCCTGTCACATCCGAGTAGCGAGCACGAAGGCGACGTTCGGGCTTCCCGAGGTGTCGATTGGCGTGGTGCCTGGAAGTGGGGGAACGCAACGGCTGACCCGTGTTGTCGGTGTGGGATGGTCGATGCACATGACGTTGACGGGTGTCCCGATCTCTGCCGAGCAGGCTTACCAGATCGGTCTGGTCACTGGCCTGCACCAACCCGACCTGCTGCGCGAAGAGGCGATCGCGCTTGCCGAGCTGCTCGGCAAACAACCACCCATGGCCTACCGGTGCGCTCGTGATGCCGTCACCAGAGCCTACGACGTCGACCTCGCGACCGGGATCGAGCTCGAGCGCAAGCTCTTCGCCCTTTGCCTGTCCACAGGGGTTCCGACCCGCAAGGCGCAAGAGCTGCTCGACCGGATCTCCACGTCGACAGCGCCGGGTGCTGCGGAGAGCTGAGCTACCGCGGACCACACGCCTGGACGCCACCGCACTCGATGTCGGACGGTGGGATCCGGTTTCGCGCTGGTCGTCGCCGGCCACAGGAGAGCCCCCATTTACTACGGGACTGGCGGGCTACCCCCGACCTGTTCTCCGGCAAGGCCGGCTACCCCGGCATGAACATCCAGATCGCCGCCACCCTGGACGGGGAGCTGGCCGCGGTCGGCGCCAGCCCAGTGCACGGCGCCCGCCACGACGCCCACGCCTACGCCGCGTCCGGGCTCGCCGAAGCCCTCGACGGCATCCACGCCCTGGCCGACCTCGGCTACATCGGTGTCCACGGCATCGACCTCGCGCCGATCCGAAAGCCCGCCGGCGCGCAGCTACACCACACCCAAGCCGAGTTCAACACCCAGCTGTCCACGATCCGGGCCGCCGTGGAACACGCC
>WHSQ01000021.1:23844-24370 GCA_009380005.1 Actinomycetota bacterium
GGCGGTACTGTCGTGTCAGCGCGGTCGTGGTCTTCTTCGCGGTGCGGGGGTCGTCCAGGAGCCGCTGGTAGGGAGTCTTCGCGGTGTCGTATTTCTTGGTGACTTTCGCTCCGGCGCGGGTCTTGGAGATCAGTTTTTGTTGTGGTGAGAAGAAATTGATCTGTAGCCGCAGCAGCGCGTAGAGCTGGTTGAGCAGCTCGAGTTCGGCGGCGGTGTCGTAGCGGTGGTATCCGACGGCCTGGCGGACCACCGACCAGTTCTTCTGCTCCACGTGGCAGCCGTCGTTCTTGTTGCCTGGACGGGAACGTGTGAAGGTGATCTCGCGCCCGGTGCAGTAGCGCAGTAGGTGATCGTTGATGAACTCCGAACCATTATCGGAGTAAATCCCGAGAATGGGAAATGGGAACGCTTCGGTGATGTCTTCCAGCGCGGCGAACACCCACTTCTGCGCCTTGTTTTTGACTGCGGCTTCCTCGGTCCACCCCAGCGCGATATCGGTCACGGGAGCTTATTCATAAGTGGTGAA
>WHSQ01000021.1:24380-48214 GCA_009380005.1 Actinomycetota bacterium
GGCGTGTTCCACGGCGGCCCGGATCGTGGACAGCTGGGTGTTGAACTCGGCTTGGGTGTGGTGTAGCTGCGCGCCGGCGGGCTTTCGGATCGGCGCGAGGTCGATGCCGTGGACACCGATGTAGCCGAGGTCGGCCAGGGCGTGGATGCCGTCGAGGGCTTCGGCGAGCCCGGACGCGGCGTAGGCGTGGGCGTCGTGGCGGGCGCCGTGCACCGGGCTGGCGCCGACCGCGGCCAGCTCCCCGTCCAGGGTGGCGGCGATCTGGATGTTCATGCCGGGGTAGCCGGCCTTGCCGGAGAACAGGTCGGGGATAGCCCGCCAGTCCCGTAGTAAATGGGGGCTCTCCTGTGGCCGGCGACGACCAGCGCGAAACCGGATCCCACCGTCCGACATCGAGTGCGGTGGCGTCCAGGCGTGTGGTCCGCGGTAGCTCAGCTCTCCGCAGCACCCGGCGCTGTCGACGTGGAGATCCGGTCGAGCAGCTCTTGCGCCTTGCGGGTCGGAACCCCTGTGGACAGGCAAAGGGCGAAGAGCTTGCGCTCGAGCTCGATCCCGGTCGCGAGGTCGACGTCGTAGGCTCTGGTGACGGCATCACGAGCGCACCGGTAGGCCATGGGTGGTTGTTTGCCGAGCAGCTCGGCAAGCGCGATCGCCTCTTCGCGCAGCAGGTCGGGTTGGTGCAGGCCAGTGACCAGACCGATCTGGTAAGCCTGCTCGGCAGAGATCGGGACACCCGTCAACGTCATGTGCATCGACCATCCCACACCGACAACACGGGTCAGCCGTTGCGTTCCCCCACTTCCAGGCACCACGCCAATCGACACCTCGGGAAGCCCGAACGTCGCCTTCGTGCTCGCTACTCGGATGTGACAGGCCAAAGCCAGCTCTAGTCCCGCACCAATGCATGGGCCATTGACCGCCGCAACCACCGGCTTGGCAGAGGTCTCGATGACGTGCGAAAGACGGCGACGAAGCTCGCCGGCAGGCGACAGCTCGGACTCCACGGTGCGGGTCCGCAACTCGTCGAGGTCCGCACCTGCAGAAAAGGCACGTCCGGCACCGGTCACCACCGCGGCGCGGACCTGGCTGTCGGCATCGATCTCCGTGAAGAGCTGGATGAGCTCCTCACGGAGACCGAGTCTCATCGCGTTGCGTTTCTCCGGACGGTCGAGCTCCACCACCAACACTCCGCCGTGCTGGCTGATGGACAGGTCGCGGTATCGACCGTTCATCGCGTTTCCTCCTGCATCGGTCCCACCGGCTCGTGGCATTCACCGCGGTCCGGTGGTCAAGCTTGCACGCATGTGCCTCGACAGGTCTCTCACCCGTGTCGTGGACGACGACGAGGAGAGCACGTCGTACAAGTGCGCTGCCCGCTGGGAGTCCCCGACTGCTACACAGTCGACGAACTTGGCGCGGATCGTCGTGCCGTCGAGGGGTGCAGTGGGATGGCCTCGGTTGGTCAGTTGCTCGGCCTCGGCGATACCTGATGACGACTTGATCAGGACTGATCCCGGGTAGGTGTCGGGGAAAGGCGAGTGTCCCCACTTCTCGACGCTGACTTGCTGTGCCAGTCGGCCTACGTCGTGACGCGACAGCAGTCCTGAGGCGAAGCTAGCTCTGGTGATCTCGCCGTCGACGAGAGCAAGCGCTACTAGCCAGGGCAGGCTGAACCTCACCGAATATGGTGTGCTCGGGCTCTGCTTGGCGTCCCATGGCCGGCACAGCAAGTCGAAGGTGGGAGCGGGAAGCCGGCATTTGACTTCGTCGATGCTCTGCACGTCGAGACCGCTACCGCGGATCTCGAGCACCGCGTCGACTGTAGCGTGGGCGAAGTGGCAGAAAGGGTACGGCTTTGTGGAGACCTCCCGGATCTCCCAGCGACCTCCCAGGTCGTCGAACTCCTCGAGCACGCCCTCAGGACCGTCCCCGAGGGCTTCGAAGAGGCCGTGTCTACCCTCGAAGACTCTGCCGGGTCCACTGAGTCCGGCCGTTGCGGCCAGCGCAGCGAGGTACCCGCCTTGAGCAGCGAAGCCAGGATTCATCAGCTTGCCCTGGCTGCCGTCCTCGAGGTAGGCGTTCAGTCCACCGGCGGTGCTGCCACTGATTCCCAAGGCATTCCTGGTCTGCCGGGCATCCAGGTCCCACACCGCACAAACGGCAGCTGCCGCGCCGAACGCTCCGGCCACCGAAGTCGTGTGCAGCCCGCGCCGGTGGAAGCCGCCGCCGGACGCCATGCCGACCCGGGCGGCGACCTCCCAGCCAGCGATGACCCCTCTCAGCAGGTCCCCTATGGTGAGGTCGCGCTCCTCCGCGGCAGCCCACGCTGCGGGGACGACGCAGGCGCTCCCGTGAACCACAGCGCCAGTGTGCGTGTCGTCGAAATCCTCACCATGGCTGGCGGCTGCGTTGAACATCGCGGCCTGGGCTGGTACCGCAGTTCGACCGGAACCCCACAGCTGTCCGGCACCGTCGTCCCTCGCCAGACTTACCGCCAGCGCCTGCAACGCAGGTAGCGCCGAGCCGGCGACAGCCACCCCGACCGTATCGATGATCCGCAGACGGGCGGCCTTCAAGACCTCACCGGGCATCACCATGGATGACAGTGAGGCGACGAAGTTCGCCGCGAGATCGCTCGCGGTCAAGTCAAGGCTCTGTGTGATCTCGGAAGCGCTCACGCCCGTGTGGCCTTTGCTGCCCGTCCGAAGTGCGACCGCGCGATCACCATCCGCTGAATCTCGTTGGTGCCCTCAGCGATGACCATCTGAGGAGCGTCACGGTACAGGCGCTCGACCAAGAACTCCTTGGTGTAGCCGTAGCCGCCGTGGATCCGCATCGCGGACATCACCACCTCGACGGCGGCCTCGGTCGCGTAGAGCTTCGCCATGCCCGCCTCCATATCCGCGCGCCTACCGGTCGCGATTGCGTCGGCCGCCACATCCAGCAAGCCTGCCGCCGCATGCGTCTTTGTCACCATGTCAGCGATGATCATCTGTATCGCTTGGTGGTTCGAGATCGGCTGGCCGAACGTGTGCCGTTGCATCGCGTACCTCGTCGCCTCGTCGACAGCCGCCCGTGCGACGCCGTGGGCCCGTGCTCCGACGTTGAGCCGACCGATCTCGCCTCCCGTCATGACGTGGTAGAAGCCTCGCCCCGGTTCGCCGCCCAGGACGTTGTCGGCAGGTACACGCAGATCTTCGATGGACAATGGGACGGTCTCCACTCCATTGTAGCCGAGCTTCTCGATCTTCCTGCCGGCGGTCAGCCCAGGCCCACTTTCGGCCAGGAGCACGGACAGCCCGCGGTGCCTGGGCCGAACGTCCTTGTCGGTGATCGCGAGGAGAGTCACCAGACCCGCCCGCTCGCCGTTGGTGATGAACATCTTGGAGCCGTTGACGACGAACGTGTCGCCGTTGCGTACGGCAGTGGTTCGTATCGCGGCGACGTCGCTGCCGGCCTCCGCCTCGGTCATCGCGAGTGCCGCGCGGAGCTCACCGGTCGCCATCTTGGGAAGGTAGCGAGTCTTCTGTTCCTCCGTTCCGAAGACCTTCAGCAGGTGAGCCGTGATGATGTGCGAGTTGAGGACGCCACCTAGACTCATCCACCCGCGGGAGAGCTCGCTGACCACACGCCAGTATGTCCGCCAGTCCACGTCGAGACCGCCGTACTCCTCGTCGATGACCATGCCGAACATGCCCATCTCGGCCATCTCTTTCACGAGCGTATCGGGAAAGCTGTTGTCTCGCTCGAGCTCCGGCGCCTGCGGTATCACCCGGTCGTCAACGAACCGGCGCGTCAACGCGACGAACTCGTCCGCGAGGTCTTCGTTTGGCATAGGAGATGCTCCTTGGTATGGGTGCTAGACGACGCCTTGGTCACGCAATTGCAGGACGGTCGTAGCGGACAGACCGGTGAGCTGGCAAAGGACTTCCTCGGTGTGCGCGCCCAGACAAGGTCCGGTCGAGTCGATTCGTCCAGGTGTCTGGGACAGTCGCGGCACAGGAGCGGGCATCGCGACCGGGCCAACGCCGTCGACGTCACGCCTGACGATCATCTGCCGTGCTCTGTAGTGCGGGTCGGCGACCATGTCAGGCGCCGTGAAGACCTTGCCGTGCGGGACGTCAGCGTCTTCGAGAAGACGGATGAGCTCGTCGGTGGAAAGCTGGCGGGTGCGCCTGGAGATCGTCTGGTCGACTTTCTCGCCCTGCCCACCACGGATGGTGTGATCGGCCAAGGATTCGTCGGTAGCCAGCTCGTCGAGCGCCAACGCCTTGACCAGGCGGGCGTAGATGGGATCAGAGTTGGCAGCGATGAGCACGTCGTCTCCGTCTAACGTCGGGTAGACGTTAGACGGCACCACCCCTGGAAGGGTCGGACCGGTCCTCCCCCGGGTCACCCCGGCCAGTTCGTACTCGGCCACCAGGCTCTCCATCATCGCGAACACCGCCTCGTAGATCGCCGTGTCGACCACCTGCCCCCGACCGGTGCGTTCAGCGTGACGCAGTGCCGCCAAGGTACCGGCCACGGCGAACAGGGATGCGACCTCGTCACCGAGGCTGATCCCTACGCGGGTCGAGGCGCGGTTCGGCCAGCCGGTGAGGTGGCGGATCCCACCGGTCGCTTCCCCCACGCTCCCGAATCCTGGCTGCTTCGCGCGCGGACCCGTCTGACCGAACCCAGAGACCCGCGTGATCACCAGTGCGGGGTTGGCTCGGAACAACGCGTCGGGCCCGATGCCCCAACGCTCGAGGGTGCCGGGCCGGAAGCTCTCGAGAACGATGTCCGAGCCACGGACGAGCTCGAGGAACACCGGGTGCGACCGACGATCGGAGAGGTTCAAGGTGACCGACTTCTTGTTCCTGGCGATGCTGTGCCACCACAGGTCGCCCTGACCGAAGTCGCGCCAGTGACGCATAGGGTCTCCGCCCTCGGGGTTCTCGATCTTGATGATCTCTGCCCCGAGGTCCCCCAGCTGCTGACCTGCGAAGGGTCCGGCGATGAACATCCCGACCTCGAGCACGCGTACACCGTCGAGAGCCTTCGTGGATCCGGCCGACGACGAGGCCTCCATGCTGGTCATGCAAGAACGTCCGTGTTCTCGGGAGCTACCACCGACTTCGCGACCCGGAACTCGTCGATGGACTCACGTCCACGTTCCTTGCCGAAGCCACTCTGCTTCACACCACCAAACGGCAGCCCATCGAAGTCGATCGCGATCTCGTTGACCCATGTGTAGCCGGCTTCCAACGACTCGATAGCCATCCGGATATTGGCCGGAGACCGACTCCACAGGGAGGAGCCGAGACCGAACTCACTCGCATTGGCTCGTGCTACGGCTTCCGGTATCGACTCCACCTCGATGACCGGCACGACAGGACCGAAGCTCTCCTCCTTCATGAGCCGCGCATTCTCTGGTACCGAGGTCAGGATGGTGGGCTCGACGAAATACCCGCGCTGCAGAACTTCCTCGCCCGGAATGCCGCCTCCGCGCAATACTGCCGCGCCTTGGTCGACGGCGTCGTCGATGAGACCTACGGTGTGCTGACGCTGCCGATCGGTGTGCTGCGGACCGACGAGTACGCCAGGTGTGCGACCGTCTCCGACGACTAGGCGGTCGACCCGGGCGCCAAGCTTCTCAACGAACTCGTCGACGACCACCCTGTGGACGAATACGCGCTTCACAGCGATGCAGGCCTGGCCACAGTTGAAGAACCGACCTATCGCTGTCGCCTTGGCCGCGCCGTCCAGGTCGGCATCGGCGTCGACGATGAGCGCATCGGAACCACCGAGCTCGAGCGCTAGGCGCTTCACGCGGCCGGCGGCCACGGCCATGATCGCGCGCCCGGTCTCGGTCGACCCGGTGAAGCTGACCATGTCGACGTCCGGATGCGCGACCAATGCACGGCCGACGTCGGCCTCGCCGAGGACGGCGGTCACGACGCCTTCTGGGAGTCCGGCCTCACGCAGGTGGGCGAGAACGACACGGGTGGCCAGTGGTGTGGTCTGCGCCGGCTTCACCACGACAGCGTTCCCGGCAGCGAGCGCCGGCACGAGCTTGTTGGACAGCAGCGTGAGCGGGAAATTCCACGGCACGATGGCGGCAACGACCCCCACCGGCCGCTTGGTCACCCACGAGCGTTTACCGTCGAGTTCGCGTATCTCTGGGCGCGAATCGAACGCATCGTCGGCGTAGAAGTCGAAGGTATCCGCGCACCTGAGGGTCTCGATCCGCGACTCTTTGAGCGTTTTGCCCTGCTCCTGGGTCAGGACCGCGGCGATCGCGTCGACGTCGTCCCTGATCCTCTTCGCCGTACTGCGGAGCAAGCGCGCCCGGTCGTCCCAGCCGGTACGTCGCCAGCCGCTGCCGGCAGCACGCGCCGTCGTCACCGCACGCTCTACGTCGGCGACGGTGGACAGCCGGATGGTCGTGAACTCCGCACCCAACGCTGGGTCGACGAGTGGGAAGTCACGGCCGGTACAGAATTCCATCGACGTCTCGTTCCATTGTACAGAATGATATTCCATTAGTCTCACACCGCATAGCGGGGGATGTCAACGCTCGGATATCCGCCACCGAAGGCGCGCCAGGGCGACGGCGACTGTTGACACGGCCGAGCACGACCAGGACCATGGTTCTGGTTGACGAGATACAATTCTATCGCACGGAACGCCTCTCCTGACGGGCTCCTTAGCCAGCTCCCACACCGGTTCCGTGACGGCCACGCTGGAACGCGTCGTTGAGAAGGGAAAATGGGGGAAATGTAAGTAAGGAGTGATATGTCCGAAAGACTCCCGAAAACGAACCAGGCAACGTCGTCGCGGGAGCCGTTGCTCGCGGTCGACCACGTGCAGATCGGCTACAACGTCGACAAGAAGCTGAACATCGCGGTCCGCGACGCCAGCTTCGAGATCTTCGCGGGCGAGAAGATGATGCTCCTGGGGCCGTCGGGGTCGGGGAAGTCGACGATCCTGAAGGCGGTCGCCGGCTTCCTCAAGCCGGTCGGCGGACGCATCGTGATTGCCGGGCGAGAGTCGCTCGAGCCGGAGCCGGATCGGGCGGTGGTCTTTCAGGAATTCGATCAGCTCTTCCCCTGGCGAACCGTCGAGGACAACGTGGCCTACTCGCTGCGGGTGACTGGGCGGGACAAGCGTGAGGCAGCGGCCACCGCAAAGCGCTACATCGAGATGATGGGGCTGTCCCTCGCGGCAGACCGCTACCCGCATCAGCTCTCGGGCGGCATGAAGCAGCGCGTCGCGATCGCACGCGCCCTGGCGCTCGATCCGCTGATGCTGCTCATGGATGAGCCTTTCGGCAGCCTGGACGCCCAGACGCGATCGCGATTGCAACGCGAGGTCCACGAGATCTCCGAGCGCACCCACGTGACGATCCTGTTCGTCACGCACAGCATTCAGGAGGCGCTATTCCTCGGCGACCGGGTCGTCGTTCTCGCCGACGCCCCCTCGCATGTCCAGGAGATTGTCGACGTTTCGGGGGCCGACGACCCGGACTCCGAGGAGTTCATCACGTTGCGACGGCACCTGCGCCAGCTCCTGGCCGAAGACGAACAGGACGTCCATCATGCGGTCTTTGAATAGAACCACCACGGCACCATCGGCCCGAACTCGAGCATACGTGCCCCCTGCGCAGGCAGTTGCCAGGCCGGTCTGGCGCTGGTCTCATCTGCCGATCACGCTTCGGCGCTCGATTCTGCTCATGGTGTTTGTCGGTATCTGGCAAGCCTACGTCAGTCTCTTCGACGTCAGTCCGCTGCTAGTCGCGAGCCCGCTCGACGTGGGTGATTCCTTCATCGCCGGCTGGACCAGCGGCGAGCTCGCGAGCGCGACGTTGCTTACGCTGAAGATCCTCGGTATGGGCATGGCGTTCGGCATGACCGCCGCAGCGGTGTTCACGACGGTGGCGACCTGGACGCGGATCGGCGAGGACGTGCTGGTGCTGCTCACATCGATGCTCAACCCGCTGCCGTCGATCGCGATCCTGCCGCTGGCGATCCTGTGGTTCGGCCTCAGCTCGACTGCGCTGGTCGTTGTGATCGCCAACGCAGTCACCTGGCCGATTGCGATCAACCTGAGCATGGGCTTCAGGACCGTGCCTAGCACGCTCCTAATGGTGGGCCGAAACCTCGGCCTACGCGGGGCGAGGATGGTCAAAGACGTGCTTATGCCGGCCGCGCTCCCCCACATAATCTCCGGCGTCAAGACCGGCTGGGCGTTTGGCTGGCGGACGATCATCGCCGCGGAGCTGGTGTTCGGCGTCGCCGGCGGTGGCGGCGGGCTCGGCTTCTTCATCAACGAGTCGCGCTACTTCCTTCGCGTTCCCGACGTGTTCGCCGGCCTCGTAACGATCGCGCTGATCGGTATCGCGCTGGAGACGCTGTTCAACCTGATCGAGAAGAAGACCGTGATCAAGTGGGGTATGAAAGGGGAGGCCGAGACGGACACCACGCCCGCCAGGAGCCAATGACCACGCTGTGAGATCGGTGAGCCGGGCCGACACCCCCGCCGGCGATTGATTCGAGTGCAGCATCAACCCCTCCGACCCTGTCCGTTCGTAAGGAAGGAACTCGTGATGTCAGAACTCAGAAGGCACAGGGGCTGGGGCGCTAGAGTTAGACTGCCGGCCGCCGCAGTTGCTGTCCTTGCCCTGCTGGTCACCGGCTGCGGCGGGGGAGGCGGAAGCGGTGAAAAGAAGCAATTGACGATCGCCCTGCAGCCGGGCCTCGCCTACGCCCCCCTGTTGGTGATGAAGAACGAGGGAACGCTCGAGAAAGCCCTGCCCAATTACAAGGTCTCGTGGAAAGTCCTGAGTTCGGGCTCGGCCATCCGGGACGGTATGATCTCCGACGACATCCAAGTGGGCGCGCCCGGGTTGAGTCCCTTCCTGGTCGGGTGGAATGAGGGTGTCGATTGGAAGATTCTTAGCGCCTTGAGCAACATGGACCTGTGGCTGATGGCCAAGGAGAAACGGCTTCGATCGCTAAAGGATTTCCAAGGCAGCGACAAGATCGCTATGCCTGCCCCCGACTCAATGCAGTCGATCGTACTGCGGAAGGGCGCGCAGCAGCAACTCGGGGACGCCAAAGCCCTAGACAAGAACATCGTCGCACTTGATCATCCTAGCGCGTTGCAGGCGCTGATGAGCGGCCAGGTCGCCGGCCACCTGACCTCGCCGCCGTACCAGTTTATCGAGAAGCAGAAGGGCGCTCATGTGATGCTGCGTAGCTCGGACCTGCTCGGTGAGCACAACTTTAACCTCCTCGTCGTGCGGGAAGGCTTCCACAATGACAATTCGGAAGCGATGAAGACCCTGTTCGAGCAGACTCAGAAGGCGATGGATACCATTAAGAACGACCCAGACAGGGCCGCCAAAATCCTGGCAGCCGAATCCGACGACAAACCAGCGGCAAAGCAGTGGAAATCCTTCCTTCAGGAAGAAGGAGTCAGATTTACCACGACGCCCAAGGGGCTGATGAAGTTTGCGCAGTTTATGAAGAAGGTCGGGTTTGTGGAGGAGCCGCCTGGGTCGTGGCGTGACCTTGTTTTCGACAATCTCAAAGGGTTGCAGGGAAGCTAGGAGGCACAGGCATGGACGAGTTCAGCGACACCCATGAGGTGGCTGCCCGCGCCTTCTCCTTCCTCCAGATCGGGCCGCACACCATGAAGCCCAGGGCGATCGGGCTCAGCTGCATTGTCGACGGCATGGACAGCGGCTTCCTGTCGGTGGCAGACGTTCGTAACCTCACTGACTTCGCGGCTCCGTATATCGATTACGTCAAGCTCGGGTGGACCATCCCGATGCTTGCTTCAGAAGAGAGGCTCCGCGAGAAGGTGGGGGCGCCTATCACGAGGCGGGTATACACGTGTTCAGCGGGGGGATGGCGCTGGAGCTCGCCGCCCTGCAGGGGCGCGCGCAGGAGTTCATCGAGACGACCACCAGCTATGGGCTCGACGCGATCGAGATCTCCAGCAGCGTGGCGTACCTTTCGGCTAGAACGAAGCTCGCGCTGGCGCGGGAGGTGAAGGCAGCCGGGCTGAGCGCGTTCATCGAACTCGGGCGCAAGGGGGAGGCGCCGCCGCTGACGGCCGCCGAAGTGGAGCGCCACCTCGAGCTGCTGGAGGACGCCGGTGCGGACGGGCTGATCGTCGAGTCGGAGCGGATCGCCGACATGCAACAGCAGGGGCTTGCCGAGGCGTTCCTGGAGGGCTGCGCATCGCTCACCAGCGCGGATCGCCTCGTCTTCGAGCTGCCGTACGGTCTCTCGTTCCCGCAACTCGAGCCGCTTGCCTCGCGACTCTTCGCGATTCTCGGGCCCGAGGTCAACATCGGGAACGTCGAGGTTCGTCACGTGATGGCCATCGAGACGCTCCGGAGAGGTAGCTGTTTCGGTGAACTGTTCGCCCTTGTGCCAACACTCGAAGGGAGCGCGTTCGATGCTCGCCGATAGGCGAAGACGGACGGTGCAGGGGGTGAGCCTGGGTGCGAGCGCTCGGTGCTGCGGCATGGGCGGCGTGGCGTCGTCGAGGAGGGACCGCCCGTGAATCCTGCGGCGGTGCTGACCCCTGTCACCGGGCTGGAATACTGGGCGCGGTTGGAACCCGATCGTTTTGCGGTCGTTGAGGACGACCGAGAGTTCTCGTTCGGCGAGCTTGCGGAGCTGGTGCGAAAGACGGCGGGCTTCCTGGCCTCCGCGGGCGTCGTACCCGGTGACGTCGTCGCAATGTCGCTTCGGAACAGCCTGGAGGCGCTGACGCTCCCCCTCGCCGCCGCGTATCTGGGTGCCCAGATATCGCCGATCAGCTTCCGCTTGCGCCCACGCGAGCTTAGCCCCATGCTGGCGCGAGCGCGACCCCGGGTGCTCGTGTACGGCGAGGATGCTGCCGATGTGCTGCACGGCTCTGAGGTGCCGGACGAAACGCTGCTCCTGGCGCGCGAGGAGCTGCGCGCGGGCGTCGGTGCTCATGGGCCGCTGGCGTCGCGTTCTGCCCTCGTCTCCCCGTCGGAGCCCTACACGCTGATGTGGACCTCGGGAACCGGCGGTGCACCGAAGGCGGTTTGCGGGTCGCTGGGGGCGCGGATGAACTGGGTTCTCGGCATCGGCCAGGTGTACCGGGTCTCGAGCGCGGACGGGTATCTGGCAGCGATGCCGATGATGCACTCGGCGGGCCTGACGTTCGCCCTAGCCCACACGTTCTTCGGCGCTCGCATCCACCTGTTGCCTCGTTTCGAGGTCGAGGAAGTGTGGGGGATGCTTCATCGAGGCGAGGTGACGGCCGGCCTGTTCGTCCCTACGATGCTTCAGCTCATGCTCGCCGCGGACCCCGACCCTGCACGCAAGCTCCCGGCCCTTCGCTCGGTGATCATGGCAGGCTCCCGGCTCCGCCCAGAGCTCCACGCGCGCCTACTTGAGCGCTTTCCCGGCCGGCTCTACAACTACTACGGCTCGACGGAGAGCCCGAGCATGACCGTGCTGTTGCCGCATGAGCAAGCCGATCACGGCGACTCGGTCGGCCGGCCCTTTCTCGGAGTGCAGCTCACGGTGCGCAACTCGCGGCCCGTGGAGGGCTATGTGGAGCCCCTGGGCGAGATCTTCGCCCACAACCCGTTTGCGATGGACGGCTACCTCAGCCCCGCCGGGGAGGGCTCTCCCGATGAGCGGGGATGGCTTCGGACCGGGGACCTTGGATGGCTCGACGATGACGGCTACCTGCACGTCGTCGGCCGGCAGTCAGAGGTGATTATCAGCGGCGGCATGAACGTCAGCCTGCCAGAGGTGGAGAGCGTGGTCGGGGCACACCCGAGCGTGATGGACGTCACCGTCCTCGGATTGGCGGACCCGGTCTGGGGGGAGGCGGCCGCCGCTGTCGTCGTGCTCGCCTCCGAGGTCGACCAGGGGGATGCCCTGGCCGACCTTGATGCATACTGTCGCTCGGAGCTTGCCGACTACAAGCGCCCGCGCCACTGGCGCCTCGTCGATGAGATCCCGCGCACGGCCTCCGGTAAGCCCCACCTTCCGGACTTGCGCATGCTGTTCTCATCCCGCGACCTGGAGGGGTAGCAATGGCCGCTGGCGTCTCGCACCTGCGCCTGCGCTGTGCTCCCGCCGACATGGGTCTGTTCTCCTCCCCTCACTGGGACGTCAGCGGCGCCATCAGTTTTGACATGCAAGCAGCATTGGTCAACCGGCGAGCCGCGAGCCGCGAGCAGCCACACCAGACCGAGGAATGGGCAAAGGGCGACCAGCTGGAGCTCGCCGACACGTACGGGGGAGCCACGCGATGAGAGCGGTCAGATTCCATCAGTTTGGAGGCCCTTCCGTACTCCACTACGAGACGGTTCCCGATCCCCTCCTAGGCCCGCAGGATGCCCTCGTGCGAGTGTTCGCCGCCGGCGTCAACCACCTCGACCTCGACGTCCGCAGCGGAACCTCTCGCTGGCCGATTTCCCTTCCGCATATCCCCGGAACCGAGTTCGCAGGAGAGGTGGTGGAGGTGGGGACCGAGGTGCGCGACCTCGAGGTGGGGACCCCGGTTGTCGCCAACGCAGCCGTATGCGGCCGCTGCCGCTACTGTCGAACCGCACGCGACAACCTCTGCCCGCACGTCCGCAACTTCGGACTCACCATGCCTGGCGCCTACGCGGAGCTCGTCGCCGCTCCACAGGACAGCCTGATCCCGCTGCCGACCGGGGTCTCGTTCGAAGGCGCCGCCTGCGCCCAACTCAACTTCGGCACGGCGTGGCACATGCTTATCACGCGAAGTCGTCTAAGGACCGGCGAGACCGTCCTCGTCAACGCCGCCGCTAGCTCGGTCGGCGTAGCCGCCGTCCAGATCGCGCACCTCGCGGGAGGACGAGTGATCGCCAGCGCCGGCAGCGCGAAGAAGCTCGAGATCGTTCGCGCCCTCGGCGCCGAGGAGGTCATCGACTACACCACGCACGACCTGGAACAGGAGGTGCTCCGGCTGACGGGCGGCCAGGGAGTCGACCTTATCTTCGAACACGTGGGCGGCGGGATGTTCGGGACGGTCCTAAACCTCCTCGCCGCTGACGGACGCATGGTGCTCTGCGGCGGGCACGCGGGGGAAGTGGTGGAGCTCGACCTGATCCCCTTCTTCCGCCGAGAGCTGCAGCTCATTGGCTCTCGCCGCGCAACCCGCCAGGAGATGGTCGAGGTGCTGGGGCTGCTCGAAAGGGGGCTTCTCAAGCCTGTCATAGACACGTCATTCCCGCTCTCGAAGGCACGCTCAGCGCACGAGCTCATCGAGGCGAGGCGGAACGCCGGCAAACTGCTCCTGCTGCCGCAAGCGGAGACGGACTACGGCGCCGGAGAAGACGCCGAGCCCGGCCAAGCACTAGTACCAGATCATCGGGACCCATGAGAAGAAAGGGAGTGGAGATGGCGACGGTGACCTCACGCGAAGAGCATCGGCTCGAGCTCGGGCGCGCGTGCGCCACTATGACGCAGGAGAGACAGAGAGGAGAGAGACTGTGACACAGAGAAGCGAAGGGAGGCGGGTGGCAGGCTTCAACGACACGCAAGGGGAGGTCGCCTTCGGGAGCGTCCGTGAACGCATGAGCGTCGCACCCTCCCCGCTCTTCCATGACACCATCCTGCGCCAGTTCTTCGAGTTCAAGCAGCGCTTCTGGTTCGCACCTCTGGTGGCAACCCACCGCGCCTGGGCGGTCTGCCTGTACGAGGCGGGTCTGATTGACCGCGAGGACGCCCGCAAGATCCGTCAGGCGCTGGACGAGCTGGAAACGACGGGGCCGAGCGCGGCCGAACCCTACGATCTGAACTTCGAATACTTCTACCTGCACGTCGAGCGCTTCCTCAGCGAACGGATCGGTGAGGAGGTGGTGGGGAACCTCAACCTGGGACGCACGCGGCCAGAGCCATTGACGCGAATGGCACTTCGGAACCTGATCCTCCCTCTCAGCGAGGATCTGCTGACGCTCCGCGGGGCCCTGCTTCAGCTAGCGGGCCGGGAAGTCGCGACCGTGATGCCCGGGTACACGCACTGCCAGCACGGGCAACCAACCACTCTCGCACACTACCTGTCGGCCCTGCTGAACCACCTCGAGCGCGACACCGAGCGACTGCTCGCCGGCTTCGCGCAGACCAACCGCTCCTCCCTGGGGTGCGGGGCGCTGGCCGGGATCTGCTACAACGTCGATCGGCGGCGAGCGGCCAGCCTCCTCGGCTTCGACGACATCGTCGTCAACACGTTCGACGCCGTTGCCGCCATGGACCACAAGGTGGAGACGCTAGCCGCGGTGGCGAACACGATGGCGAACCTCAGCCGGTTCGCGCAGGACCTCCACCAGTGGTGCACGCTCGAGTACGGGATGGCCGAGGTGGACGATAGCTTCGCCTCCGTCTCGAGTTTGATGCCGCAGAAGAAGAATTCGCTCGTCTTCGAGTACGTGCGTGCCCGGGCGGGAGCCGTAATCGGATCGCTCACGGCGGTCCTAGCGATGGAGCACAACACGTTCTTCCAGGACGTGGAAGACATCTGTATCGACGTTGAGTTTCCGCTTGCGGAGGCTTTCGAGACGGCGAGCAGGGCCCTGCGCTTGATGACCGGGGTCTGCTCGGCGATGACCTTCCACCCCGAGCGAATGCTGGCGCTGGCTAACCAGGGGTTCTCGACGGCATCCGGGCTGGCCGACGTCATCCACGAGGATTGCGAGCTGTCGTATCGCACGGCGCATCGCATCGTGGCGCGGACAGTTCGGCTAGCACTCGACCGAGGACTCGACGCCCAGGGCGTGGGCCCCGGCTTGGTGGACGAGTGCGCCCTAGAAGTCGTGGGGCGTCGGCTGGAACTGTCGTCCGAGCGACTGACAGAGGCCCTGGACGCGTCCCGCTTCGTGAACAAGCTGAAGGTGGAGGGAAGCGCGCGCGCAGCGGCGGTCGAGGAGATGCTCGAGGCGTCGACGCGGCGAAACGCCGCTGATGCCGCGCGCGTGAAGGACGCTTATGGAGGGCTCTCGGCTGCGGATGAGGAGCTGCGCGAGACGATCGCGGCGATCTGAGGAGGCAAAGGTGCCCGCACGTAGCAACATCGACTCGATCGAGATCGTGGGCACCGACCTGTCCGCGTTCGGCAGGTGCGCCGACTGGTGCCGCTGGTGCAGAGAGAAGAGGAAGCGACAGTGTCACGAAATGCTAACGCGCGGGTTCGAGCTGCGCGAAATGGAGGTAATGCAGCTCACGCGACGGGTTTGCTGACGAGTCGCGCTCAGCGACGCGGTACCGGAGGAGGGCGTGCCCCGGCATCTACCTCTTCGACGCGAAGGGCGAGCATCATAGAGAACGCTACGGCCCGTGTGTATGGAACGTTCGACGCGCGACGTGGTCTCGCGCGCGGGATACACGTAGATCACGGAGGGCGGGAACGTCGTGCGCTGCGTCTCGTCGCTGGCGAGGACGCAGGCAGTCGCAGAGGGGACCGGCTGTGCGCAACGGTCTCGTCGAGTCGACGGTGTTCGGAGCCGGCCGACGATCACGCGACGATCGTGGCGCCGGACTCCGAGCAGCTCGCCGCCTCGGTCGACCGCGCGCTCGCCCCTCGGTCGGGAGCTAGAACCGTCGCCCTTCCCGCTTACGCCCAACGTCGTCGGCAGAGGCGCCGCCTTCATCGCGCCCGTGAGCTCGGCGCTGTGGTGGCGTGGGACTCCCTGTCGCTCGCCGTTGCGATGCTGCACGGCGCGGCAGGCGTCTGGATCGCGATCGAGGAAACTACCCTCGAGCGGGCCCCGTACCGCCGCAGCCACATCCCGTTGATGACGGCGAGGGCGGCGTCGCTCCTGGTCCTCGGGATCGCAACGACCGTTGCGGCAATCGCCGCCTGAGTTTATTGGCCGTGCCGGGTGTGAGACGATCGCGAGCGGGACGCGTCGGGAGCGGGTCTGAGCTCCGCAGCGTCGGAACCGCTATCGTGGTTTCGAGTTCATGTTTTCTGCCGGTCTTCCTGACCGGTGCGTTCGCCGTCCAGATGCGCGCTGACCTCGGCTTTGGGGTCGGGCAGCTCGGGTTTACCGTCTTCGTCTTCTTCATGGCCTCGGCGCTGGCATCCGCATTGCTGGGCCGTCTGATCGAGCGCATCGGCTCACGGTGGGGGATGCGCCTTGCCGCCGCGTTCGCCACCACCTCACTGATCGGCATCGCGTCCGTCGCCCAGGAGTGGGTTCATCTCGTCGGCGCCCTCGTCGTCGGCGGCGTGGGTAACGCGGCCGCCCACCCGTCGACCCACCTCCTCCTCGCCCGCGCGATCTCGCGTCCACGCCAGGGGCTGGCGTTCGGCCTCAAGCAGGCGGCTACCCCCGCGGCGACGCTGCTGAGCGGGCTGGCCGCGCCGCTCGTGGCGGTGACTGTCGGCTGGCGCTGGGGGTTCGCTGGCGCGGCACTCATGGTCGCCATCATCGGGTCCCTCGTCCGCGAAGGGGATGATCTGTGCGCTCGGGCTGCCGACGGCGGCGATGCTGGACCAACGCGACCAGTGTGGCGGGTGCGTGGTCTGCTCCCCCCGCTGCTGCTCCCCGCGATGGGCATCGGGCTCGGCTCGGCAGCGGGCGTGTCGTTCGCGGCATTTCTCGTCGAGTCGAGCGTGGCCAGCGGCGTGGATGAGGCGGCGGCGGGCACGCTGCTGGCGGCGGCCAGTGCGTCAGGCTTCCTCGGACGCGTGCTCGCCGGATGGCTAGCCGATCATTGCCCGGCCCGCCACCTGCATGTGGTCGCGGCAATGCTCGTCGCTGGCGCGGCCGGGTACAGCCTGCTTGCCACCGGGGCGGGACCGCCAGTGCTGGTCGTGGCGGCGCTGCTCGCCTTTGGGGCCGGGTGGGGCTGGCCCGGCGTCTTCCACTTCGCGATCGTCAGCCACTTCCGCGGGGCGCCGGCCGCAGCCACCGGCGTCACCCAGACCGGCTCCTACCTGGGATCGGCCACGGGCCCGCTCGCCTTCGGTCTCGTCGCCAGCCAGTGGTCCTACTCCGCAGCATGGTTCACGTCCGCCGGGCTCGCGCTGTTGGCGGCCGCCGCGATGCTTTCGACCCGGCCGATCCTCAGGCGTCGCCTCGCCGAGCCGTAAGCCCACTGGCGGGTCGACCGCCAGCGGCCTCCCTTGCAAGAGGGAGACGCTGCAGCGACAGGCGGTCTAGACCTGGTCTAGACCGAGGCGTGTGTCACGAACGCGGAAGGGAGCTCCTATGTAGGCGGAGCGCTGGAAGTGGTGCTGTGCGGGAGATGAAGGTATGGCCCTTCGGAGTCGCCCTGCGGGGGGTGGCTTCAATGGGATGAGCCTGGCGGATGCCCGTTGATTGGCCCGGTGGTGTCCGGCATGAAGGTGACGTGAGCCTGATCTGCAGCCGGTCTGTCACTGCCACACGGACACCTCGCGGCGGTGCACGCGCAGGCCAAGGCGCTGGGCCTGGCGAGCCTGCTGGGTCCGGCGTGTCGCCAGCGGGACCTCAGGCCTCTGGACATGGTGTCAGAATCTGTGTGACGTCAGCGGCGTTGTTTGATCTGGTAGCGACCCACCGCCACAGCGTCGCCGGATGGACCCCGAACGCCGCCGCCACCTGCCTCGCCGTCGCGGCCTTGATCTTCACCAGCTGGGTCGCCGCCAGCCGACGCGCCAGCTCATCGCCGGCACCCCAGGCACCACACAGCTCTCCGTGGATGAACACCCGCCCACCGTCGGCGTCTTCGACCATCGCCGCCGCGGCACTCACCGGACTCGCCTCGGCCAGGGCGAGCGGGAGCGGGCGCTGGGCGGTCATCACGGTCATAGGTCCCTGCCCCTCCAGACCCGGGCATGGCATACTGTCGCATTGATTATGTCACACGAAACATGTGGATGGCGGCCGTCTAGACACGAGTTTCTTCACCCTGGCAAGGGGATCTCAGCGGACCGTGGAACTACCAGACCGATCTATGTCCAGAGCCCTGGACCTGGCGCTGGCGCTGATCATCTCCCGGGTCGTCCAGCCGACCTCGAAGCTGCCCACCTTGACCTGGTGGGCCAACACCACTTTGGGTGTCGACCTTGGTGTTGCTGACGCCAGCACCGATGAGATCTATGCCGGTCGGGTAGCCGGGAGGAACTTCCCCTCCCGGCCCCCACAGAGTGAAGTCGGGCGCTGGCGAGGTGCCCGTGGTTCGGGTCCTTTTCCGTCGTCCTCTTCCCGAACGGTGCGTGACATGAAGTAGGCTGCCGACGAGGTGCCCGTGGCGGGTCCTTTTCCGACGGCCCCTTTGTCGAACCAGCCGTGCCCGCTTTCCGTAGCAGCTGGCTCTCCAGTGCTTATCGTGATTGCCGTGTGGGGCATCCCTGGTAGTGGATGTCCTTGTGGCAGGCGCGGCAGACGACAAGGGTCTTGCGGCGGCGAGCGGCCATCCGCATGACCCACGCGGGTTGCTGTTTCCGCCCTTGGGGGTTGAGGTCCTTCAGCGCCCGGATGTGATGCACTTCGACCTGTTTCCCTGAGCCGCAGAGTTCGCAGGCATCGGCCATGAGCCGTTGAACCAGCTCTGACCGGTGGCTGTTCCAGATGCGCGGCGGATTGTCGTAGAGGGGCCGTGGTGTGATGTCGCGCGCCAGGCTAATGCCGCCCCAGTGGGCCACCAGTGGCGGTCGACCGCCCTCGCGCGCCACGACGACTTGAAGACCGCGTCGTGGACCGTGCTCGGTATCGAGCACGGCACGGTAGCGGCGGTAGACCTGTGGGACCGTGATCCGGTATTTGCGGGCCAGGGTCTTGGTCAGTGACCGCTCCATGACGTACTTGAGATAGCCGAGCCGATGACGGTTGAAGGCCAACCGGTAGTACTCCGCGACACCCCGGTACTCGGCTTGGAACTGCGCGACGATACTGAAGTCAGTATTGACGGTGCGTTCGGTGCGCCGGATCGGTCTGCCGTGGTGCAGGTAGGGCGCGCATTTGGCGTGGATCACGTCGACCGGCACTTTCAGCCCGATCGCCGCGTTGATGCTGCGGTGACCGCGCTGATCGCGCTTGTGGTCGGCGTTCAACACCACGAGTTCATAGCCGAGGAACCGGGCGGCCTGCGTCCGCCCGTGCGTGAGCAAGGTCTTGACCGGGGACAGCTCCAACGCGAGTTCTTCACGTAAGAACGTCCCGATCTGCTCCGTGATCTCCGCGGCCTCCTGCCGGTGAAGCCCAGCAGCCGGTGAGTAGGCCGGGGGAATCTCACCCCCGGCCCCTCGCAGCACCCGGCGTGAACCTCTCGGCTCACCGGGCGCCCATTGCCCAGCTGTCGGGGCGTACGCCAAGCCGCCAGTGCGCGAACAGGTCCGGCTCCCGGCGGGCTATGTCCGCCAGCCACCGTGTTGCTCGCCGCTCGCGGCGGCGCAACCGCTTGCGGTTGAGGTGGCGAAACAGTGGATACAACATGGACTTGTAGAAGCGCCCAAAATAATTGATCCAACTATTCGACCTGCGTTACTTCTCTTACTTTGGGGACCCGAGAGCGGAGTACACGCTCCACACCCGTTTTTAGGGTAACTGCACTCATGGCACACGCGCTGCACATGCCCTGCAGTCGGACCTCAAGCGACCCGGTTGCGTCGTCAAATCGAACCACCTCGATATCTCCGCCCTCCTGCTGCAGTGTGGGGCGAATCTCGTCGATGGTCAGCAGGATCTCCTCTATGGTGTTCATCATTGCTCCTCATGTCACCACGTTTGACATCCAGCATCTGATCACGAGCATCGTCGATGTGGGCGATAATCAGCTCGCGCGCCCGGTTCGCCTCACCTGCGGCGGCAGCTTCCACGAGCCGTTCGTGTTCCACGCAGGAATGCCTCGCTCGCCCTTCGATTTGGACAGTGTGAGTCATGAGCCACCGGAATTTGTCGATAAGGCCGACCATCATGGAGGCCAGTTCGGTGTTACCGCTGAGCCGCGCAACAGACAGGTGTAGCTCCAGATCGGTCTCTGAGTAGCGTTTTAGGTCGCCGTGCGCCAGGCAGTCTCTCCCCTGCTTGAGCAGCTCACGTGGGATATCCAGGTCGATGCTCTCGGGATTAGCTTTCACGTACTGCGCTACTTCGCCCCAACTAAGCCACTCGAGTGCCTTTCGCACGTCGTAGACGTTGCACACGAAGTCCGGGGTCAACGAGGCCACACGCACTCCCCGATAGGGCACGCGGACAACGAGACCCTCCGTTGTCAAGGTTGCGAGCGCCTCCCGGAGCGGTGTCGTGGATACTCCCAGCTGCTCCGACAGCATCGCGAATGTCAGTTGCTGGCCAGGGGCCATTTCCCCCCGCAGGATCATCTCCTTCACGATCTTGTAGATCCGGTCTCGGAGGCTCTTCCATTCCTTAGGGGTGGTGGTCATGTCGCCGCCCCGCTATCCAACTCGTCCCTTGCCGTAGAACGCTGGAGCTTCTCGCGGGCCGCCCGAGTTACGTCCTCAAACAGGCTATTTCCGTGTGCGTCCATCGCCACAACGAGGGGACCAAAGGCCTCAACCTCAATTCCGAAGATCGCTTCTCCGAGCAAGTCCTCCCAGTAGGCCTCCTTGACGTCCTTCACCTTAGTGGTCAAAACAGCAGAGATACTTGGTACGAGCAAGTAGACGCAACCGACCTCCTGCATCGCCTCGAGGGTCTGCACGCTCATGCCGCCCTTGCCGATCATGCCTCGGAAGCGGAGGCGGCGAAGCAACTCTGGCGCGTACCTATTATTTCGTGCAGAAGTGGTCGGGCCCGCCGTGTAAAGTTGATACGATTGGTTCGTTTTTCGAAATGCCGGTCCCGCATGATAAATGACCTGGCCCGCCAGATCAACAGGCAGTGACTCGCCACGCCTGAGATATTCCATCGCTCGAATGTGCTGTGCATCTCGGAAGGTATAGATAAGACCGTCGAGGGTAACAGGCTGCCCTACGCGCAAGGCTCGTACGTCTACCTCACTCAATGGCGGACGCAGCGAGAGCAGGCGAATCTTGCTTGCCGCTCCACTTATCTTTGAGCCACTCTCCATCGATAAGCCTTTCAATTCGACCGTCGTTGTAGATACGCGCAGTGGCCGCTCGTGCAGGCCAGCACTGAAAGTTGACCGCCACTGGGTTGCCCGCGATATGGGTACCGGCGTACTCAATGTGCACGTCCATTGCGGTTGTGTCTCCACCGAGCCCGAAGGGGCCGATACCGAGAGCGTTGACCCTTGTGAGGAGCTCGATCTCGAGCTCGGCGATGTGAGCCTCCGGGTGCCGGTCGCCGATGCGGCGTAGGACGGCCGCCTTCTTCGCCATCAAGGCCACCTTCTCGAAGGTGCCCCCGACGCCGACGCCGAGCACGACTGGAGGGCAGGGTCGACCGCCGGCAGTTACCACTGCCTCGAGCACGAACTGCTTCACTCCGTCGAGTCCGTCGCTCGGGTTGAGCATGGCTAGCTGACTCATGTTTTCCGAGCCGAAGCCCTTCGGGACGGTGGTAATCTCGATCCAGTCGGCGCCACTGATCATCTCGACATCGATCAAGGGCACGCCCCGAGCCGTGTTATCTTCGCGGTTCTCCCGTGTGATCGGGTCGACCGCGGTGGGTCGGAGAGGTACCTCCTGCGTGGCCCTGCGGACTCCACCGGCAAAGGCCTCCCGCCAGTCCCCCTGGAATACCGCACCAGTGCCATACCGAACGTAGTGAGCATTGACGCCGTTGTCCTGGCAGATCACGAGCCGCCTCTCCCGGGCGACCTGCAGATTGTCTACCAGACCACCTAGAACCTCGTGCGACCATTCACTTGTCTCCGACTCATGCATGGCGCGCAAGGCATCCTCGACGTCTTTGGGGATGTCGATCATGGCGCGCGCATAGAGTTCGGCGACTAGATGACTGACCTGGCTCTCACTGATCACCTTGCACCTCCCGACCCGCCCAGGCGGTATACGTGGTCAAATGTTAAATATCATGAACGCCTCCCCCGGCGCTGTCAAGCTCGATCCTGCCACCCACCAACAGAAAACGGTCCCTGACCAGCGAAAACACTGGTCAGGGACGCCGCTCTAATGCATGCGCCACGGAGCTGTCCAGATGGACCCTGACCGTCTGCAAGTGTTCGTGGTCGCTAGCCTGGGGCTGGCTGGCAGGGTTGGCGGCGGTCTCTCGGACCGGGCGTGACTCGTGAATCGTCTGACCCCTTCGGGGTGTCTTGCCCGGGATCGGTCCGCCGGGTTCCGGGGACCGGCGTCGACCCTGGCCCACCACGATGGCTTGATGAGAAGCATGCCCAGCCCGAGCCGCTGACAACGGCGCGTTGCTGTGGCCCGTTACAGACGGTTCAACCAGCCGCCGGTGCCGGTGCCGTTCGGTGCGTACGCGTTGGCGTATGTGCGTGGCTTGTCCGGGGTGGCGACGCGGACCCGGGCACGACTACGAACGTGACCTGAGAAACCACGGTCTTCGGCGACCTCGACCTCCGCGACACTCAGGCGATCACCGCCAGTCTGGTGCGGGAGTCGGTCAAAAGGCTGCACAATGGGCAGCCCACCCGAACACCCCGTCACGGCGGCGGCGCCGCCCGCTGCGGCCGAAGACCACCCGCAACGTCCACGGGCTCCCGCCGCTGGGGTGCGGCTACCCGACGGCGACGGCGAGCAGGAGGAGATGGTGGTGCTCACGGTCGCGTCGCAGCCTCGGTGTAAATGAGGACGGGCGTAGGTTCCCTCTCAAGACCAGCCAAGTCTGAGGAAGGAGCTACGCCCGTGTCGAAGAGAATATCGCCTACGGAGCGGCTGCGCGCCGAGGTCGACCAGGTGTTCGCGGGGTCTGGCGACCTCGTGGAGGCGGTCGAGCAGGTGGCCGTGTTGGGTGCCCGGTTGCTGTTGCAGTCGGCGTTGGAGGCGGAGGTGACCGCATTCCTTGGTCGGGACCGGTATGCCCGCGCCGCGAGCACCGAGGACGCTCGTCCAGGGATGCGCAACGGGTACTGCGCGACGACGGTGAAGACCACCGCCGGGCCAGTCACCGTGGAGCGGCCGAAGCTGCGCGGCACCAGCGAACGGTTCGTGTCGGAGTTATTCGGCAAGCATGTGACGAAGACGAACGCGTTGGAGACGCTGGTGATCGCCTCGTTCGTCCGCGGCCTGTCCACCCGCGATGTCGAGACTGCGCTGGTCGAGGCGCTTGGTGAGCAGGCGAGTGTGTCGCGGTCGACGGTGTCGCGGATCTGCGACGAGTTGAAGGAGCAGTTCGAGGCGTGGAGCCGGCGCCGCCTGGACGACGTCAGGCTGGACTACCTGTTCCTGGACGGCTCGCACTTCCGGTATCACGCCAACGCCGGCGCCGAGCCGGTGCTCGCTGCGTGGGGCATCGACACCGACGGCAAGCCGGTGTTCGTCGGTCTGGCCGCCGCCGCGGGCGAGTCCAGCGACGCGTGGGCCGACTTCCTCACCGACCTCGGCGAGCGGGGTCTGGCCTGCCCGCTGCTGGTCATCAGCGACGGCGCGGCCGGGCTGATCGCCGCGGTGGAGACCACCATGACCGTCGCGCTGCGGCAACGCTGTCTGATCCACCGCGCCAGGAACCTGCTGGCGAAGGTCTCGACCAACGCTCAGGCCGAGGTGAAGGCCGACTACTGGGCGATCTTCGACGTGCCGGAGAACATCGAGCCGGGTCTGGACGCCGTGCGCCACGTGCAGGCCCGCATCGACGCGTTCGCCAAGCGGTGGCGTGACTCCTACCCGGCCGCGGTCCGGTGCCTGCTCGATGACCGCGATTCGCTTACAGTCTACCTGCGGTTCCCCCGCGAGCACTGGACCAGGACCCGACACTCCAACTTCATCGAACG
>WHSQ01000220.1:0-959 GCA_009380005.1 Actinomycetota bacterium
CCATCGAGCCCACCGCCCTCCGATCTGATCGCACGTGTCCTCTGGACACGCAATAATTGATCCAGCCTCGCACCTGAGGATTGATCGCCTCGGCGATGCCGGTCAGGTGCGACCCGCTGCGACGGCGCAGGTGCCAGCCCCGGATCCGGGAGCCGATCGCTTTACGCGCGCTGGCGCTGATGGCCGGGGAGAAGCTCGCGAAGTAGCCTCTGCGGCCTTTGGCCAGGCGTGCCCGGAAGGTATAGCCGAGGAACTCGAAGCTGGTGTGCTCCGCCTCCCCGACACGGTTCGCGTCCTTGCAGTACACGACCTTCGTCTTGTCCGGGTGCAACTCGAGGCCTAAGCCTGCGAGCCGTTCGGCGACGGCGACCCGAAGTGCCCGGGCCTGCTGCTCACTGTCGCAGTGGGCAACGATGTCGTCCGCGTAGCGTTCGAACGGGACGCCCGGATACTGCCGGGTCATCCACTGATCGAACGCGTAGTGCATGAACAGGTTGGCCAGCAACGCGGAAATCGGAGACCCCTGCGGGGTTCCCTTCTCCCGCGTGGTGAGGCTACCGTCGGGCATCTGCATCGGCGCGGTGAGCCACCGCTCGATGTAGAGCAACACCCAACGTTCTTGGGTGTGGTGAGCTACCGCCTTGAGCAGCAGATCATGCGGCACGCTGTCGAAGAAGGCCCGGATGTCAAGATCAAGTATCCAGTCCTTGCTCCAGCAGCGTCGACGGGTCACGGCCAACGCGTCGTGCGCACTGCGCCCGGGGCGATAGCCGTAACTGTCCGGGTGGAAGATCGGCTCCAGCGTCTCCTCCAGCAACATCGCTGCTGCGGTCTGGGCGATTCGATCGGCCACGTTCGGCACGCCGAGCACCCGCACCCCCTGATCTTTCGGTATCTCCACCGCGCGCACCGGCCCGGGCAGGTAGCTGCCCGAACTCATCCTGTTCCACAGCTTGTAG
>WHSQ01000220.1:968-1672 GCA_009380005.1 Actinomycetota bacterium
CGTAGAGCTCTTCCATCTCCTCCTCCATGCCGGTTTATCCCGGCGCACCTACGAGCCGGCCCGCCCCCGTGCCCCGCGGTACTCTGCCCCTCGCGGTGTCCGCCGCTCGGGGTCCTCCCTCTCGCAGCCGCCAGCGACCGGTTTCCCGGCCGCGTCGGCCGTCGGTCTCGGGACGACAGGTTCTCCTGTTCCGTGCCAGCGCCTGCGACGGGCTCACGCCACCTTGACACCGGGCACCGCCAGGGCAGCCTGCAGGGCATACCCCCTGGCTTGTCCCGAGGCTTGGGACCGGCCCCGGTTTCGATGCCGTCGTGAAGGCTTTCGATGCGTCAGCAGTGGTTCACTCCCGTTCGTCTTCCCGTCGCTCACCTGACCCGCTGTCTGCGGGCCTTTTCCGCAGTCGCTTCCCACCCCGGCTCTTGACCGGCATGACACTGCGGCGGTTTGGGCTCTCCGCCTGCCCGGCGAACCCGGAGGGCCTACCTCCATCACCAGCACAGCACGGTCGGTGTTGTCGACCTTCTACATCGCCACCACGTTCCTTTCAGGACACACGGCCCAACCGTCTTTTCCCTCGGCCAGGGTCAGCTTCACGGCCATCTCCTTGACCGCCTCGGACAGCCGCGCCACCTCGGCCTTGGCCAGCTCCAGTTCGTAGTCGCGTTCCTTCGCCTGCACCCCCGGCTTGGACGCCGCCAGCGCCG
>WHSQ01000221.1 GCA_009380005.1 Actinomycetota bacterium
CGAGACTACGTTTACATCTGGGTCGACGGCGTCCATTTCAACGTTCGCCTCGGTGTATCGGCGTACGGTGAAACATGTCGGACCGCGTACAGCTAAACGTGTCGGACGCGGCCAGGACAAATCCACCATCTGAGATCGAGATCGGTCCACCCTCCCGGGTGACAGGCAAGTCACACCGAGAAGGGAAGACCGTCTCCATGATTACCCAGGAGGACTGGATGAACCTGCGCGCCCTGAAACCTTTGAAGGACGCCGGCTATAGCTACGCGGCGCTCGCGGCGGAGGCCGGCTGCGACTGGCGCACCGCCAAGAAATACCTCGAGAACGGCCGAGCCGCGCTCGGCTACGGACCGCGGCCGCCGCGCGGCAAGCTCATCGACCCTTTTACCCGGGTGATCGACGAGTGGCTTCGAGCCGACATCAAGATCAAGGCCACGACGATCCACGAGCGCTTGGCCTCCTTTCGCCGACGGACCTTACGATGTGGACAAGCGGGAGGACACGCGGGCGTTGGGGCTAACCCAACCTTCTAGCAAGTCACTTCCGCTGGTCCGGTTCCGGCCGGGGAGACAGTCGAAATCGAGGTCAGCGGCCTGACGAGCGGGCCGACAACAGCGGAGTCTTGAGTCATCTCCGGCCGGTTACCGGATAGCCTCGCTGAGACCGTCAAGGCTCCACACACGGATTCTTTCGCCCGCGGGATCTCAGCTTGTCTCCAGAGGCATGCCGCTGTTCTTGGCCTCGGTGACGGCCCTGACGATGAAGCGCTTGACCTCCGCGGGCAGTCGCGTCCCGCGGATGGGCCCGGTCAAACGCCGTCTGATTTTCCCCTGCAGCAAGGTGTTCTCGATGGCGAGCTCCCGCAGCGCCTTGTTGGTCCGGTGAAGCTCCTGCTCTAGTGTCCTGAGTCGGAGATTCGCGCGCAGTATGCAGCCAGGCTGTCGAGGATCTCGTCGGCCGTCTTGTGCCACACGAACGGTTTGGGATCGTCATTCCAGTTGGTGACCCATGTCCGAATCGACGCCACCAGCTCCTTGACCGATCGATGCGTGCCCCGGCGGAGCCACTTTGGTGGTGAGCTCGGAGAACCAGCGCTCGACGAGGTTGAGCCAGCTCGAGTAGGTCGGGGTGAAGTGCAGCGTGAAGCGCGGATGGCGCACCAGCCAGCGCTGAATCGACGGCGTCTTGTGGGTCGAGGAGTTGTCGACGATGAGGTGGACGTCGAGGTCGGCCGGCACCGACTTGTCGATGAGATTAAAAAACCGGCGGAACTCCACGCTGGCGCGGGGTGAGGTCTGCGATCACCTTGCCGGAGGCGACATCCAGGGCCGCATAGAGGTTGGTGGTGCCGGCGCGCTTGTAGTCGTGGGTGCGCCGCTCGGGGACTCCCGGCATCAACGGCAGCACCGGCGCGGTGCGATCGAGCGCCTGGACCTGGGTCTTTTCGTCCACGCAGAGCACGACGACGGCGTCGGGGGATTGATGTAGAGACCGACGATGTCTCTGACCTTATCGATGAACTGCGGGTCCGGTGAGAGCTTGAAGCCCTCCACGAGGTGCGGCTTAAGGCCGAACGCCCGCCAGATGCGGCTGATGGCGGATTGCGACATCCCGGTCGCCTTGGCCATCGCGCCGTCGACCAGTGGGTAGCCTCCGTGGGCGTCTCCTC
>WHSQ01000222.1 GCA_009380005.1 Actinomycetota bacterium
AGCCGCGACCGCAGGGTAATCCGCAGCGTTGATGACAACACCAGTCGCGCCGCCAGTCCTGGACACAACCTCTGCGATGCCCGTGTCCAACGACGTCGGCGCGTCCGACACGAACGCAATCTCGGAGCCATGCAGCTCGAAACGGTTGATGATGCCTCCGTTGGCGGAGAACACCGCCTCCGCAGACAACCGATCGGCCACAGCGGTCTCACCGACACCGAAGCGGGCCACCTGGTCGGAGATGTCATATGTCACCCCGTACGGGGCCAACTCCTGGTCGTCGAGCACACTGTCGACCATCTCAGGCTTGGTTCCACCCTCAGCGGTGGCCGGCTGCGACACCAGCGGCTGCCACGTCGGACCCTGCACCCTGTTCGACGTCGCAGGTTGGAAGTTCATCCCCAACGCAGCCCAGATGAACGGCGGACGCCCCGAGCGGGCCACCACCTCCGTCGACTCACCAGCGGTCGCCGTGGTCGCCGCGCGGCAGTAGACCTCCAAATCCTGGGCGGACACCGACAGCCGCTGCGGAACACCAGCACGCAGATTCGCGTCGAACCCCGCCATCGCCTGCCGCGTCTGCAGCTGCCCAGGGCCGCGACCCTCGCCGCGCATCTTGGACAGCTCACGCTGCACCTGCTGCGCGCGCTCGCGGGTCTCACCGAGGCGGTCGTGAATCGAAACCGCAGCCTCAGCGGCAGTGCAGAAATCCCTGTCCCTGCGAACGGCGGCATCCTCATCCGAGGACAAATCCCGCTCCTCGTTCTGCACCGCGTCGATGCAGCCCGTGATGCGCTTGTGAGCGCGATCCACCAGGTCTAGAAGCTCCTCGCGGCTGTACTTCTCGGTCAGCTCGCTCGGGCTGTAGGTACGTGCCATTGCGACCCCTCCTTAGGCGTCGAAGTTGTTGAAAGGTTGCGAGGTCACAAGGGATGAGCTTGGACACTGACGCAAACGGCCCTGACGGCCAACTCCACGCCCCTGGTTAGAGGGCTCACGACCAGGCCTGGTGAGGGTCTGACGCTGCCTCACAGTGTACCCGACGGGTTCTTTGAGCCGACCGAGTGCCCAAGAGGCCTGTCTCCCTTGACACACTCACGCCGCTTTCCCTCGGGCCGTTTCCACCCCGATCCGCCCGAATCGAGCGAGGGGGAGATAGATCTGTCTCCCTTGACACACTCACGCCGCTTTTCCTCGGGCCGTTTCCACCCCGATCCGCCCGAATCGAGCGAGGGGGAGATAGATCGGGGGGAGATGAGCGGAGGGAGCTCCCTCCGCTACTCATCCGTTCTAAAGAAACGGGCCCGGGTCGACAGGACGTGGCCTAGGAGCGCACCAGGTCGTTTGTGCGCCCTCGGGTGGGGTGCGGGTGTATCAGCCGCACCTCGTGCGGCGCGAGGCTTAGAAGCCAACTCATCGCGAACTCGTCATCTCGAAGTCGTGATGGCTGCGTGGTGTCGGGTGCGGTGCGCAGGTGGGGCACCACCAGCGTGGGCGGTAGGGATGGTCGGCGCAGTGTGATGACGAGAGTGACGGTTGTGCGGTTGTGCTCTCCCACGGTGGGAGGTCGAGCGGGTGACGGTGGTTGAGCCAGAGGCGGTACGCACGCCAGGCGACCT
>WHSQ01000223.1 GCA_009380005.1 Actinomycetota bacterium
GACTCCCGCACGGGAAGTGATATCAAAGCCGAGCCACACGTTGTTCAAACGACCCAGAAATCCCCGGTCGCCGCTTGCCGCTCTTCCACGGCCAAGCCCTATACCTCGGTTCTCATCCCATCGCCCGAGGCTCACAATAACGAGGCATCAACGAGGGTTCACGTTCGTTCACCCGTCCGGCCTTCCCCTCACCCACACCCCCGGATGGAACGGGACGTGCTTCGGTTTCTTCCCTGAGCTTCGCACCCCGCGATTATCGCGACGCACGTCAAGGAGGGGACCGGCCCTTGAACACTGGCCAGAAACTACGCAGCCGACATCACGCCGGACCTCCGATCCGCGAGTTCACTCGCAACATGCGACCTCGTGTCGCAGCTTCTTCTTCGTGTCCACCGAGATCACCGGGTCGCCGGCGGCCAGGTAGGCGTTGACCTGTGCGGTCAGGTAGCGGAACTGCCCGTCACGGTCGGGATGCTGACGGCCCTCGCGGGTCTTGGCGGCCGCCTGCAAGCTGTACCCCCGCGCGCGCAACAGTGCGCCCACGCTGACGTGGCTGATGCGGTGACCCTGCTCGGCGAGCGCGGCGGCGAGCTCGCGAGTGGACTTCGACGTCCACCGCAACGGCGACTCCGGATCGCCCCGCGTCGCCGGGTCCACCAGCGCCTCCAACGCCTCCACCAGCCCCGGATCGGTCTCGGTCAGCGGCTTGCGACCCCCACCGGCCCACCGCGCTCGGCCGGCCGGCGGCGCCTGCCCGCGCTCGCCCAACTCCCGCACCGCCTTGGACACCGTCGGCTCGGACACGCCGGCAGCGCGCGCGACCGCGCTGATCCCGCCGCGCCCCAACGCGCGCGCCTCAGCGCCCATCAGCACCCGACGCTGGCGCTCGTCCAGGTGCGGCAACACCAGCGCCAACCTCTCCGCCAACGCACTGTCGTCGCGAGCCACACCCCAACGCTAACCGCCCGACCCCTTCCTCAACGTTATTTCCTTCCAAGTCCTTAGGGCCTAGTGTCCTGAGTTCGAGATCCGCTGGCAGTAAGAACCTATTGATTCGAAGATCTCCTCGGCGGTCTTGACCCACTTGTAGGGTGTGGGGTCGGCGTTCCACGCTTGGGTCCAGGCGTTGATGTCGGTGACGAGCTCCTTGACGGAGTCGTGGCTGGAGCGGCGCAGCTTCTTCTCGGTCAGTTCACCGAACCAGCGCTCGACGAGGTTCAACCATGACGAGCCGGTCGGGGTGAAGTGCAGATGGAAGCGGGGGTGGCGCAGCAGCCACCGGTGGATCTCGGGGGTCTTGTGCGTGGAGTAGTTGTCCAGGATCAGGTGGACGTCGAGCTCTGCGGGGACCTCGCGGTCGAGGTGGGCGAGGAACTTGCGGAACTCGACGGCACGGTGGCGGGAGTGCAGTTGGGTGTGCACCCGGCCGGTCGCGATGTCCAGGGCGGCGAACAAGTCGGCGGTGCCGTTGCGCTCGTAGTCGTGGGTGGCGCGAGCGGGGCTGGTCGGCAGCAGCGGCAGGATCGGGCGGGTGCGCGCCAACGCCTGGGTCTGTGACTTCTCATCGACGCAGAGCACCACCGCCCGCTCGGGCGGGTCGAGG
>WHSQ01000224.1 GCA_009380005.1 Actinomycetota bacterium
CGCCACCGTCCCCGACACGTGGGTGCCGTGGCCGTGGTCGTCCTCGGCCGATCCCGGGGTGTCGGTGGTGGCATCGAAGGGAGAAACGAATGTATGGCAATCGAGATCATCGCCGTCCGTCGACACCCCGGTGTCGACGACCGCCACCACCACTCCCTCACCCGAGGAGATGTTCCAGGCCTGCTCCGTCTGGATCTTGGGCATGTGCCACTGGAACTCGTAGAACTCGTCGTTGGGCGTGAACGCCACGGCGGCGTCCCCCGAGACGGTGGCGTCGAGCGGTTGCGCCTCGACCGGGTCGAGCTGGATCACATAGTCGAGCTCGGCCAACTCCACCCCGTCGAGGCCGGCGTAGTGGTCGAGGGCCTCGGCCGGCGTGCTCCCCGCGGGCACGGGGACCTTGACCCAGCGGTCCGAGACGGGTTGGTGCTCCCCGACCACCGCGGTCGCCACCGCACCGGGCGCCATCTTGACAAGCACGGAGTCCGGATCGTGGGGTACGTCGGGGTCGGTGGCGGCCCCGAGACCCGGGCCGCCCTCATGGGCGGCCACCAGCCCGGCTGGCACCAGCGCCATCACCAAGACGACCGCCATGACCGGCAACACACGAAGCCCTCTCATTTACACACTTCTCGATAGACCCTCGTGATAGGAGCGTAAGGGGGCGCGGGTAGTACACGGAAAGGTGTTACCGCTTGGCGACATAGGTGGCGACTCGGTCGGTGGCACGGGACAGCCGACGGAAATAGGTGGCACGGGACAGATGGAGCCGGCGTGCCGTACTCTCGTGGCTACCGGTTCGGTCGAGATATCCGTGCTCGATGGTGGCTCGCAAGAGACGCTCGTTGTCGGAGTCCCCGAAGGCGGAGTCGATCGCCTGGCGCAACAGCCTTCGGACCGACTCGTGTCGCTGCTCGATGGTGGCTCCATCGGCGAGCGGGTTGGCGGCCAGTGCGGTGGGACGGTGGTAGGAGCGAAGGGCATCTCGGACCAACTCGGATACGTCCTGCTGCCTGGTCGGTATCGCCGGTGGGGGGAGACCGAGGTTGCGGTACACGATGTCGCGGATTCCACCGATGACGCCACCCTCACCGAGGTCCAGTATGTGGCATTCGACGAGCCGCCCGTCCTCGACGACGTCCAACTCGGGGACGCGGCGATACCCCATGGCATCGTAGAAATCCGCCTGTTGGACTCGTCCCTCGAATCGAGCTCCGTAGAAATAGCGATGGTCCACCCCGCGGCGTCCCACCATCGCCGGGTTGGCTATGGCCGCCTTGGTCGTCTTGGTGGACCATTTCAGCGGGCGCCCACCCCGCGAGATCACCGCCTTACCCTCGGGCGAATGAGCCCGGGCGTGCTCGAGTCTCGGACCGACGACGGTGTCCTCCGCCGCCCACGGCGGAGCATCGTTGGGGGTCACCCACACCCCTATCCCGACCAGGGTTCCCGAGGAGTTCCTCACGGTGTAGACGTGCCCGGGTGATTCCCTGAACCATCGGCGCAGACCCGCCCACGACATGGTGTCGTCGCTGCCGAAGGCGGCTGCGGCCTGCTCCTCGTCGCCGGGCCGGACGATGTCGGCGTGAT
>WHSQ01000225.1 GCA_009380005.1 Actinomycetota bacterium
ACTGCCGCGGTCGTCGGCCGGGTCGAGGCCGGAGCCGGCCGCATCCATCTTCGTTAGCGTGGATCGGCAGGCTACCGGGAGGAGACCGCCCATGGAGGTCCTGAGCAGCCGCATCCTCGTCCGCCCGTCCGACCCGGAACGCAGCCGCCGCTTCTACCGCGACGTCCTCGGTCTCGCCGTGTACCGCGAGTTCGGGCCGCCCGACGATCCGGGGCTGGTGTTCTTCCTCGGCCAGGGCTTCCTGGAGGTCGCAGGACGCGGCAGCGGCGGCGCCGGGGCCGACGTCGCGATCTGGCTCCAGGTCAGGGACATCCAGGCCGAGCACGAAAGACTGCAGGCCGCGGGCGGCACCGTGGTGCGGGCACCGGAGCGCGAGCCGTGGGGGCTGGTCGAGATGTGGGTGCTCGACCCCGACGGCGTGCGCATCGTGCTCGTCGAGGTGCCGGAAGACCATCCGCTGCGTCGCGACCAGCGGTGACCGTTCGTTCGGTGCCTCTAGATGACGACCCAGCCCGCCGCCACGCCGAGCAACACCGAGCCCGCTGCGGCGGCGTAGCTGCCGCCCCGGCTGGTGCCGGATCAGTCTGCGGTCATGGTGCGGTCACAAGGAAGGGACCCGGTCGCCGTTGTCGGCTTCCGGGCCCTCTGACTTGCACTTACGTGGTAGCGGGGGCAGGATTCCTACGCCCGTCCTCATTTACACCGCGGCTGCGACGCGACCCAATCCTCACGCGGATATCGGCAGTCTTACTGCGGAGTGCAGACGCCAGCCAGCAGGTGCACTGAGGACGGAACGCGTCGAACGGTTAGAAGGAGACCACCACCTTCATTGGGTCCCCGTCGCGCTCGCGGACGACGCGTAGGGCTTCGTCGATCTCCTCGAGGGGGTATTCGTGCGTCACGAGCTCATCTCCCTTTAGGCGGCCTTCCTCGCACAGAGCGACGGCGCGCTTGACGTTGTTGCCCCCTTCGCCACGGGTGGTGTACATCGTGACGTCCTTGCGGACCACGGCGCTGAGGTCGAGCGTGACGGGCCCGGGATAGAACGCGACGAACAACAGCTTGCCGCCGCGGCTGACCAGGTCTACGCACTGCTGCGGCGTCGTGGGCGAGCCGGAGGACTCGATCACCAGTTCCGCTCCTCCGCCGGTCAGCTCGTTGACTGTATCGACGACGTCGGACTCACGGGCGTTGACTACGTGGTCCGCGCCGAGCCTGCGCCCTACCTCGAGTCGGCTGCTGCGAGTCCCGACGAGCACCACCCTCCTGGCGCCGAGCTGCTTGCACGCCTGGACGGTCATCAGTCCGACCGGGCCCGGACCGAAGATGACCACGTCCTGGCCGGCGACGTAGCCCCCGGTGGCCATCAAGCCGTACAGGCCGGTCCCCGCGGTGGTGAGCAGGACGGCGTCCTTATGGGTGACCTTCTCGGGCAGGGCGTACAACGATGACACGTGGTGTATCGCGTACTCCGCAAAGCCGCCGTCGGTGGTCATCCCGGTGGCGCGATGTCCTTTATCGGTATCCCCGTAGTTGAGGCAAGCGGTGTACCGGCCGAGCAGACAGTTGTCGCAGCTCTCC
>WHSQ01000226.1 GCA_009380005.1 Actinomycetota bacterium
CCGTCCACGGCGCCACGAGTCCCAACAGGTGGCGGTACAGCTCGACATCGCGCATGCCCGGATCGTGCGGTCACCGAGGCTCCAGACCGGGGAGGCGCGCCCACGGAAAACCCGGAAGCGCCCCATTTTCACGCCTGCAAGGCGCCACCGGAAGAAACAGAGAGACTGGCCCCGACTCTTCGGTAGCGTCGTCAAGCGTTGACTTTCCCGCTCAGGGCGAACCCGGTGGTGGTGGGTAGCAGGATATCCTTCCGCAGCTGCTCATAGATCGGGTGGTGCAGCATGTGGGCGGTCTTGACGGTGATGAGGTCACGCATCCCACCGGTGCGCCAGCGGGACCCGCCGATGTCGGTGCGGGCGTTGAGCTCGCGCATCACCCGTTCGATGACGCCGGTGCCCAGCTCGACCCCGCCGAGCGACGCGAGGGCGCGCTGGAGGCGGTCGTCGAGGAAGGTGAAGGCGTGCGGCCGCGCCGCGGTCAGGTAGGCGTTGGCGGCGTGGTGGCCCATCACCCAGAACGGGCTGGCGAGCTCGTCCCCACGCGGCCAGCGCGTCGTCGTGGTCCCAGTCGTTGGCGAAGGCGTCGTGCAGCAGGCCGTGCAGGCGGGTGCACATGGTGCGCGCCCAGGTCGGGTGGACACGGTCGCGGTACAGGGCCTTGCGCAGCCCATGCGGCAGATGCCACCAGCAGCGCTGCACCGGCGTGTCGGGCCCACAGCCGGGTGACGAGGTCGGTGATGGTCTCCTCCCCATCGACCACCACCAGCTTGGGTGCGGCGACGGTGTCGAGCTGGCGCGCCATCGCCGACCACGGCTCGCCGGTGGTCGCCCCAAGCCACACGGTGCGGGCGCGGCGGCGGCGCAGCGGCCCCGACCGGCCGACCAGCCCGACGGCGAGGTTCACCCCGACCCCCAGCTTGCCCGCACCGGCACGGGTGCCGTCCAGCAGCACCACCTCCGGGGCCGTGTCGGCCGGGGGCAGGTTCCCGAGCAGCCCGGCGACGTCGGCCAGGGAGGTGTGCGCACTGCCCGCGGTCGCTGGCATCGCCCCAACCTCATCGGCGACGGTGGCGCTGCGCGCGAACGACATCTGCGTGGACAGCTCCGCCAGACGCAGGCCGAGCCGGTCGGTGCGGCGCACCCCTGCCAGGCCGAGCAGGACCAGCAGCGGGGCGAACACCCGCTCGCAGGCGCGGCAGACCACGTTGGCCAGCCGCAGGTGCAGCGTGCCGACGCTGGTGTCCAGCCGACGGCGCCGCGACCGGCATCCCTTACGGGCGAAGTCCCCGGTCGCCCCGCAGTCCTCCCGCGGACAGGCGAACGGCGCGGGCAGGCCCCGCTCCGGGATGTCAGCGCCGTCCGCAGACCCGCTCCAGCAGCCGCTCCTGGTACTGCTCAGCAACGTTCTCCAGCGTCCGGCCCGGCAGGTCACGCGCGAGCTGGACGCCCAGCGCCTCCCACTCGGCCCACGACGCGCCGTCCTCGATCGGGTCTACCTCCAACGACAGGGTGAAGCTACGCTGGTGGCGGCCCATCCTCGGTGTAAAAGCGTCACGGGCGTAGGTTCCTGAGAGAGC
>WHSQ01000227.1 GCA_009380005.1 Actinomycetota bacterium
GGACTTTTAATCCGTTGGTTGTGGGTTCGAGTCCCACGGGGCCCACCAACCCAACGTCGCAGACCCTGGGGAGATCGTCGCGGGATCGTTCGCTCTGGACTGACCTCGCCTGAATCACTCAAACCATCAGTGGTAGCCGCACCCGGCGACACCACCCCCGAAAGGAAACATCTCATGCGCAAGTTCAAGCTCCAGACCCAGACCACCGTCGACGGCTACATGGCCGGCCCGAACGGCGAGATGGACTGGATGACGCTCCCGTGGACCGACGACATGAATGCCTACGTCGATGCGCTCACCGAATCGGTCGACCGCATCGTGCTGGGCCGCAACCTCGCCGAGGGGTTCATCCCGGCCTGGGCGTCCCGGTCGGAAGGCGATCCCGAGGGCGAGGACCGGGAGTCCATCGACTGGATGAACAACACGCCCAAGGTCGTGATCTCCAACACCCTCACCGAGTCGCCCTGGGAGAACACCGTCATCGCCGGCGGCGACCTCGCCGAGACCGTGAACCAGCTCAAGGCCCAGCCGGGCGGGGACATGATCGCCTACGGAGGCGGCACGCTCGTATCGGACCTGATCGCCAAGGGTCTGCTCGACGAGTTCCACCTGTTCGTCAACCCGACCGCGATCGGCGCCGGGATGCCAGTGTTCCCCCACCTCGATGCCTACCAGCGGTTTCGCCTCGTCGCTGCACAACCGTTCGACTGCGGGATCACCGCGTTGCACTTCGAACCGAAGCGCTCCTGAACACGGCCGCCGACCGCCTCTTGAAGGAACGAGCGAGACGCGAGCACACCATCGTGGCCACGCCGAAGTGAACGGACTGTCGATGCACTACGATGTCGTCGACCCGGACGGCGGATCGTTCCGCCGGCTTCGAGCACGGCCCGGCGAGCGGTGTCCTGACCCACGCCGAAGCGCATCCCGATCTCCAACAGAGTGAACCCCTGATCCAGAGGTCACCGATCTCAGCGACCTGGACCGCGGTGAGCTTGCCGCGTCGGACAGGGACCAACCTGCGCTTGAGATGAACCGCGACAGTCGTGCGATGCACGCTGAAGTGCTCGGCGACCTCGCGCATGGTCTTGCCGCCGAGGTACATCGCCACCAGCTCATCGACCTGTTCGTCGTTGAGAAAAGTTTGAGCCATCCCAATTCAGGCCCACCAGGTTGCCCATTGTGCGAACTGCGGGCTCGCCGTCGGCGGCTCTTTCTCTGGCGTGGCTGGCGCGCGGGACGCGGTAGATCGGCCGGATCTGTCCTGGCCCGATGATGGTGATTTCGGCGATGAGCTGTTCGACAAGGGACTTGCGTTGGGCCGATGTGCCGCGGGCGCGGCGTCGGCGATCAACTGCCGCTGGTGCCGGTAGAAGTGCCGACCCGTTCGGCCAGGAAGTCTTCCCAGGTCCGCTGGCCTACGGCTTGCTCGGGTGCCAGGTTAGCGCCGGCCCGGAACGCGCGGGCGGCCTTGCCTGGCAGCCGGAGCGGCACGATGGGGCGGTGTCGGTGTGTGGCCCGCAGGTATCCGCGGAGCAGGTCGGCTATGCGGTATGCCCGCGGTCCGCCCA
>WHSQ01000228.1 GCA_009380005.1 Actinomycetota bacterium
GCGCGCGCGGCTGATGACGTTGGTCGCCAGGCGTGCCGACGACCCTGCCGCCTCGCCGCTGGCTGTCGAGGACGCACGCAAGGCGCTCGATCTGCCCGATGGGCGTCTCGTCTCCGCGCTGTTGAAGCCGCCGTTGGGTGTCCGCAACGGCGTGATCGTGCACGCCGCGGCGCCGGACACGCTCGCGCCGGCGGTGCGGGAAGCGGTGGATGAGCTCGAGCGGCGACTCGGCGATCGTGCGTTCGCCGTTCCCACCGAGGACGAGCTGGCCGCGCTGGGCCTGGGCGCGACGGAGGTCGCCGCGGCCATCCGGGCCGGGCGGCTGCTGCGGCTGGCACCGGGCGTCGTGCTGCTGCCCGACACCGTTGGCCGCTCGCCGAGCCTGCTCGCCGGATTGCCTCAGCCCTTCACCGCAGGGGAGGCGCGGGAGGCGCTCGGTACGACGCGCAAGGTCGTCATCCCGCTGCTGGAGCTCCTCGCCGGGCGAGGCCGCACGCGACGCGTCGCGGACGGACGTCACGTCGTCACAGGACGCTGAAGATCACCGCCGCTGCTGGCGCGGGCACAGCTCATCCAGCGTCGCCTGCTTCTCTCGCTACCTCCCCTCGGCGGTGACCGATACTGTCTCGCCATCGCCATCGCCATCGCCATCGCCATCGCCATCGCCATCGCCATCGCTTCGGCACGGCCTTGCGCTGACTCACTCTGTCAGCACCAATACGGGTCCGGTAGCGGTCGCCGTTGCCCCGCCTCGGGGACACGCTGTACGCGGGCATCTCTGGTGAGTCAACTCGATGGGTTGACAGCGGGTGCCATCCATAGTAAAACATGCGCATGTTTTTTGGCGGGTGAGGGAGCCGGGCGTCGCCTGTCTGCGCGGTGTCGTTCGGCAGTGACGGGAACGAAATGCTACAAGCTTCCGGCGAAGGAACGCGTGCAGTGGCGCCGTGCCGTGCGCGACATGAATCGTCGATGGGCGGACGATCTCAAAAGGAAAGGTCTTCCTGCGGAAAAGGCGATACAAGACATTACGAAGGCCGTGCCAGCGGTCGATGAAACCGACTGAGCGGCGGCAAGAAATCAACTGGCATGTCTGGATAGAGCAACCGACAGTGAGCACTGGAGATACTCGCCGAAGCGGGTTGCCGTGAGGATGAGATTGAAGTGTCATCAGAGACAGGGTAGCGGTCGATGGAAGACAGGTCGGATCCATCCGACTCGGAGCCGTTCCTCGAGATGGCTAGCCCACGGGAGACTTCATCAGAAAGGACGAAACCAAGAGTCTCGGTGTCGTCAACGGCGTGCACGAACGCGGTCTCGTTTTTATCGAGAGTGCTCAGTAGGGGAAGATCTATTATGGAATCTGGCGTGCAAGGCGATAGAAGACGCTCGCGAGATGTGGAGATACTGCGTACAAGCCTGTGTGAGATGCTCGACATCAAATATCCGATCATGCAGGCGGGAATGGGCCACCTGGCCCGAGGAGCCCTGGCGGCCGCGGTATCCGAAGCAGGAGGATTGGGAGTCATAGGCTCCGCCCACCTCAGCCTC
>WHSQ01000229.1 GCA_009380005.1 Actinomycetota bacterium
CCGCACGCGACGACCGCCGCCACGCCAGACAAGCCGCACGCGAACAACGACCGGAGTCGGACGAGGCTGGCGCGCTGGCGGCCTGAACCCGGAAAGGGAGAGGAAGAACGCATGAATCTGGCCGAAGCGCCGGAGTACCTGACCGTCCAACAGCTCGCGAAGCTGCTGCAAGTGCCCGTCGCCACCATCTACCGATGGCGCTACCTCGGGGAGGGCCCGCCCGGCATCCGCGTGTCCGGCCGCCACGTCCGGTTCCGCCGCTCCGACGTCGAGGCGTTCCTTCGAGACCGGGAGGACCGTCCCCATGCCGGGGCGAGGTTCTGATGGGCTCGATCAAGAAGCGCCATGGCCGGCCGAAGCCGTGGCAAGCGCGGTACCGCGCCCCGGATGGCAGGCAGCGGTCCCGGCAATTCTCGCGGAAGGTTGACGCGGAACGGTTCCTCGCTGCTGTCGAGCATGACCAGATGCGGGGAACGTGGGTGGATCCGGCCCTGGGGAAGGTCACGTTCCGGGAGTATGCGGGCGAGTGGGCACAGTCGCTCGCGCATCTCCAACCCGGGACGCGCTCGAACATCGAGGGACGGTTGAGGAATCATCTCCTCCCCCACTTCGGCAGTCTTCCCCTGAACGCGATCCGACCGGCCGATGTTCGTCGCTGGGTGAGCGAGATGGTTGAGAAGGGTCTTGCCCCCGGCACCGTCACCGCCGCGTACCGCACCTTTGGGAAGATCCTTCGGACGGCGGAGATCGACGGGCGGATCGCACGCTCGCCGCTCACGGGCATCGACCTCCCCAAGGAGACGGCCCGCGCCGAGATGATGTTCCTGACCGCCGAGGAGGTCGTGCGGCTGGCGGCCGCGGTGAAGGAGCGGTACCGGACCCTGATCTACGCGGCCGCGTACACGGGCTTGCGCTGGGGTGAGTTGGCCGCCCTGCATGTCGAACGGGTGAACCTGGACCGTGGAACGATCCACGTGACGGAGTCCCTAGCCGAGGTTGACGGGCGGCTGTACCTGAAGTCGACGAAGACCGGGGCGGCGAGGACCGTGAGCCTGCCACCGTTCCTCGTGGACATGCTCGGCGACCACCTGCGCCGCTACCCCTCCCAGGTCGGTCGTGTGTTCTCCTCCCCGGAGGGGGTGGCACTGCGCCGTCGCAACTTCTATCGGCGTGAGTACAAGCCTGCGCTCCTGGCTGCAGGTCTTGACCCTCGCATGCGCTTTCACGACCTGCGGCACACCTGCGCCGCGCTCCTGATCGGGCAGGGAGCGCACGCGAAGGAGATCCAGGAGCGCCTCGGGCACTCCACCATCCGGCTCACGTTCGACCGTTACGGTCACCTGCTTCCGAGCCTGGACGAACGTCTGCGGAGCGGCCTGGAGGACGTTTACCGACGCTCGCTTGTGCACCGCCCGTGCACCGAGGAGGCCGCGCCAGCCCGCCAGGGTGTTGACGGGGCCTCCCCAAATGGCCTCTGACCAGTCCGTTCGCGTGGAGCGGACGACGGGATTCGAACCCGCGACCCCCACCTTGGCAAGGTGGTGC
>WHSQ01000022.1 GCA_009380005.1 Actinomycetota bacterium
TAGCCCCGTGCTCCGCACTGGTCCTACTTTGGCTGTCCATACCCTGTTACTCATCACTAAATTGAGCGGGTACTGGCCCCGATGGTAGCCCACGCCGTCCCGCCGACCTCCCCTGCTGCCATGTTCAGGCGCAAGGAGGTCCCCTACAAGTGAATTATGCGCCAACCCGTATAAAGCTGAATTATACGAATTAGCGTATATGAAGTATATGTTAAATATCGTACTCGAACATTACTTGTCCTCAGGCGGTATCTTGTACGTCTCTACTTGACGTGCCAGAGAGCCCATGAGCCCCCTTGGCCGCCACCCGAGCAGCCATGCAATTTCTGCAAAGCCATTCAGGACGCCGTGGACATCCCGAATCTCTCCCGAGATCACTGGCGTCTCCCCGGTAATCTCCTGGCCCTTCTCAATGACGATCTTAACGCCTGCCCGGCGCTTCATCCCGTCGCGGAAGCTCCCGTGTACGGATAGCTCGTCGCCGCGACGTGCGACGGAATGGCTCAATAGCTTCATGATTCCTCCTGGTGTCGGCGGGCGTCTGTTCCCGCACTGGCCCTACTTTGGCCGCTGCCATTTCCTGAATGGCCCGCTTGATCTTGGTCTTGATCCGGGCCCTGCGGTTCTCTGCCTTTAGTCGTAGGCGAGCCCGTCCCTGTTCCTGACGAACGGTCAGGGTTACTGTCCTATTCATAATACCTGAGCCTCCGTGAGTTCCTTGATCTGGTCCGTGAGGGACTGAATGCGCCGGGCGATGCCGGGGTCTACCGCCCGCCCCGCCTGCAGGTCCTGCTGCAGGATGTCCCTGAGCATGTCCCGGCGGGTGACGGTCTTGGTTAGAACCTCGTCCTCCTCGATCAACTGTTCACCCATGGACAGGTCATTCCGCAGGCCGGTCCCCACGGCTACGCGGTGAGTGTTCTTGTCTTCCCGATTGCGGCCCCCAAGCCCGCCGAACCTCAGGGGCACGTACCTTAGCCGGTCGAGCTTCTGCAGGTGGTGGCTGGAGATATTGTCCGCGGTGTCTGATATGAGGGAGGACTTGACGACGGCGATGGCATGCGCCAGGGCATCCACGATGTCGTCGTGGTCCTTGGCCTTGCCGGTGCGCCCGTCATAGGAAATACGGACCATCTGGTTAACAAAGTCACCGCCGTGGTCGGAGCGGGCGACTTGTTCGAGTATTACAATCCGCCCTGCCCCCATAGGAGGCGCAAGGGCCTCGATGATGCGCCGGCCCTTCTGCTGCTGCCCCGTAGTGACCTTTCGGACGCTCACGGGGTAGTCCAGTAGGATCAACTCACCTTCAAGGGTCTCACCAAAGAAGCCCTCTTCGGTCTCCTCCACCACCAGTTCGGTGATCTTGAAGGTCCGCGCGATCTCCGCCACGCGGCGCATGTTCGAGCCCTTGGACGGGCCGCGGACGCCCTCAAGGTGCCGGATGACGGCGAAGCCCGAGGGTGTCACGGAGATTACTGAGACGCCGATAGCGTCCCGGCCAGCGAGGCCGGATGCCGGGTCCACCGACATGACGGTCATGGCGTAGTCTGCGTCGCCCCCAGCGGCCTCTCCGCGGTACCAAAGGTCGCCCTTGGGCGCTCCCCAGGTGGGGACGTCAAGGGCTACTTGGTTGGTCCTTTGGACGACTAAGGGGAACTTTGGCGCCAGCGGGGACGCCGCCACAAGTATGAAGTCGCTGATCTTCAGCGGCCGCTCATTGAGGATGGACGGGTCCGCGATCAGCATGGCGTGCAGGCGCCACGCGCGGGCCGTGACGGACTTGCGCCAGTCCAGGCCGTCCTTGTCGGAGAACATCTGCGGCCAGCGGGAGCGGACGGTCTTGGTGTCGGGGTCCTCCTCGAACATGATAGCCCGGTGGAGTTCCCAAATGGACTCCCCGTCCGCGTCCGACTTGTCGGCCAGGCGAGCATAGATCGAGAACTCGGACTGGTAGGTCCCGAGCATGATCTTCTCGCCCTTGGGGTTGATCATGTGGAGTTCGTTAAGTTGCTCCTCCAGGTCCACCACCTTCTCGGGGGTGTCGTCGGCGCCGGACTCAACGTCGTCGCCGATGGTAAGGTCCGAGCGATAGCCGGGGAGGTCCGAGCCGCGGCCGAAAGAACTGAGCGTAGCGCCACCTGTAGTGACCTTGAGGGACTGCGGCGTCTGGAACTGCTCGGCGTTGTCCAGACAGTCTTCGGTCGGCTTTAGGTGCGTCAGCATGGGGCAGTTGGCCAGGAAGACGTGCCGGACCGTACGCAGCATCCGGGCCGCCAGCTTGGCGCCCTTGGACACCACCATGATCTTGATGAGCGGATTTAGCATGACCCGCCACGCCACGTAGATGCTGGTCAGCGTGGACTTCGCACTGTAGCGCGTGGCGATGATCAGGCGCCGGCGATGCTCAGAGATCAGACCGTCGATGATGTCGTCGTGGATGGCGCCGGGCTCTACCCAGCCGGCCACAAGCGGCTTCACGCACTTGACAAACAAGCGAAAGCTATCCTTCCGCTGCCCGTTATCGTGCAACTGAACGATGCTGTCCCGGAGCAACTTGGCGATTTCATCGGCCCGGCCAGGGTTCCTGCCCGTCTCCGTCAACAGGTACATTTCCGCGATCAGGTCGTCGGTCTCGTCCTCGCGGCCCACCGCCAGGATAGGGGCGACGCTGGACTGCTTGGTCAGACGCTCCGCAGACAACACGCCCTGACAGACGCGGCAGGTGTCGTGCCAGTCCCGCGTGCCCTTCTTGGACAGCGAGAAGTTCTTTTCGGAGACCTCTTTGATCTCACCACAGGAAACACATTCGCGGGGACGGCCCAACTCTGCGCGGGCTACCGGGCCCATCTTGCGGCGGGTCTTGGGAGGGGTCATGGGGGACCTTTGGAGGGGTTAGGAGGAGAGAGATATCAGGGTTGCGTCGTCAAGCGCCTTCGTCTCGTACTCGGCCACGCGGGCGATGGTCCCGGTGAATGAGGCCTCACCCACGGTGTTAGCCCCAAATAGGTAGCTATCATTCAGGACGCCTGCAGCCCATACGACGCCCGTCGCCGTTACTACTGTTGCCCCGTCAAGGCTGGCGCCGTGATTGTTGGTGTCAGTGCGGATGGCTACTTTATGTGTCGTGTTGCCAGTGACGGCGCCCGCCACGAAGTCCGCCCGGTTGGCCCCGCCCTGGCGCACCTGAACACGAACATTGCCGCCGGAGACGTAGACAAGAAATCGGTTGTTGGCCGTCCCGTCGTTGGCGGTGAATACGAATTGTGTCGTAGTAACGTCTGCGCCCGTCGTGAACTCAATCAGGAACGAGAACGGCGCGTCTATACTGCGGGAGATAGAGCTAGGTACTGCCGGGTCAAGGAACACCTCGGACGGCGTCAGCCCGCCACCCCCGCTGCCGCCGCCCCCAATGCGCCGCCCTACGCGGACCACGTCCTGCTGCCGCTCCCTGATCTGAGCCAGCATGGCGTGCAGGTCGGCGTCGATATGTACGTGCATGGTGTTAACTGGAGTTTCGGATGATGCTCGCCCCGAAGTACAGGCCGGTGATGGCCCCCAACAGGTGCGTGTCCAGTGGAGTAATCACAAGGCCCTTGGCGGTCTTCCACGCGACCTCGTTAGACCCCTCGAAGAACAGGAAGCCGGGGGACCATTCGGTCCAGCCCACGGTTACGGAGGTCTCGGGCATGAACACGGCCACGAGCTTCGGCAGCAGGACCACCGCGAACACCGCCGTCAGGGCGATGATGCGCCGGGTGAATTGAAAGCCGGGGTTGGAGTAGCGGCGTGCTTGGTCCACTGCTTCAGCCTTGGCTTTCAGGGCCTCAAGGGCCATGATATGTTCAGCCTGACGAGCCTTGATCGACTGCGACCACAGGGACATTACGCCGCCCATGATGCCCGATCCGAGGAGCGTCAGGAGTTCTAAGGGGATGCCTAACATTATCGCGTCCTGTCGTAGAGATCATCCACGCGCTTGCGGATGTAGGTGATGTCGTCGCGCATGTCCTCCACCTGTTCCTTGTCGGCTTTGCCGTCCTCAAGGCGGTTAAGGCGGGTGTGTTGCCATACCATTGGCCCGGCGAAGATGAAGCCGATAAGCCACTTCCAATCTAAATCGATCATTGTTAAACTGCCGTATTAGGAGGTGAGGGGGTAAATGTTCGGATATCTCAAGAACTACCGGCGCGCTTTCAAGGCCGCGGCGGCGGATCGGGATCGTCTCAGTAGGGAGTTGACCTGTCTGAAGGCCGGCTACGCCAAGGCAATCGACGCCGGGTTGTGGCCGCACCCCAACACCATGCTGGAACAACAGAAGGCCATCGAGAGAGGCATCGGACCCGTCCTGCTCGCCACCCTCCCCAAGTCCGGCAGCGTCTATGTCTGGAATGCGCTCTACGGCACCTATGGGATGCCGGGGGGAAAGATCGCCGTCCCCCACTCCATGATGGACGAGATAATTGTCGAAGAGTGGCTCAGGTTGTTCTCCGCGGGTGGAATGATTGCCCAGCACCACCTCCCCGCGACGGAAAACAATATCCGCCTGCTCAAAAAGTACGGCCCTCGAAAGATCATCGTTCAAATCCGTGACCCCCGACAGGGCGCCGTCTCTTACTGGCACTACATCGTGAAGCTCGGTCACGCTGATCCCGATATACCTATCGAGGACAGGGAAAAGTTCCTCTGGGACCATTATCTCCTGCCCGCCAGAGAATGGTTTGACGGTTGGCTCGCCGTCGAAAACACTCTCGATCTAATGTTCTCCCGTCAGGAGGATATGGCCGGGAACGAGTACATTCACATTTCCAGGATCGCCGCCTTTCTCGACATGCCCGACAAGAAGATCAGACTCCCCGCCAAGGGGGACAAAACTCACTTCCGATCCGGCCTAAAGGACGAGTGGCGGGAGTTCTTTTCCGCCGACTTCCAAAGCCGCGCCGACGATCTTCTCGCTCCCATAGATGAAAGGTTTTTCGGGCTAGACGACGCCCGCGCCCGAGTTTAAAACCCGAACACCACGGCGCGGAAAACCCCTGAGTCAGGGTTGATGGCGCCGCTACTAACGTTGGTCGCGGTAACTGTCACCGTATTGGCCGCGCTCACATGCCCCCTGTAAATGATTAGACCGTTATGGGCGGCGGTTGGCACGCCGATGGCAACAGCGTCGCCAACCTGCGCGCGGGAAACAGTGATAGGTTGTCCATTAGATGCGCCTGCATTTATGGAGGGAAAGTCTATCGTCGCTGTTCCCGTTAGAACCCGGCGCAGATTGATGTCATCCACGTTATTAGCCGCCGAGGCGTTGGAAATATTGAACGTCCAGCCCTCATATGTGTTCGGGCCCGCCACACCATTTGCGGCCCCGCTTATGATGCTAATGCCGGTTCCCCCACCACTATTGCCGTTCAGGAAGTTTCCGCTGATGTTGAAGCCGTCCACTCCAGCCCCAACCAATATCGCGCCGCTCACGCTGCCGGTAAAGGTATTCCCGGTGATTGTCAGCGCTGAAACGTCAACACTGTCGGCGATATGGATCATTGCGCCGGACGGGCTGCCGTTGAACATACAGCCTGTGACAATGAAGGTATGGAGTGACCTCGTGCTGTTACCCCCCGCGAAGATGAAGCTTCGTGAAGCCGTTTCGAACGAGCAATTTGAGATCAGCGGGCCGCCGCTGTCCCCGTCCTGCCAGTCAATGTGGATGCTGTCGTGCCCGGTTAGAAACTTGCTGTTGGTTATCTTTAGAGACCCGCTTGACTGCCAGAAAATGCCGCGCGCGTCCGTGGTCGTCGGCGCGGTAAACTCACAGTTGGAAATGCAACTATCACCTTTATCCGGAGCGATGGCGTTCTCGACGTGGCAGGCGTACCAACTATGGAGGATACAATTTTCCAGAAGGAAGTTTGAAGCGTTGCGGAAATGCGCCCCTGCCGAGTGTGAGGAAGTGGAGACATTGCGGATTGTGACGCCCTCCACTACATGGGCGATGGTCGTGTCGGCGACGCTAACTGTATTATCGGCAGCGGCGGAGACCTCAACCGTTGTACTGTTGGTGACGCTTGAGATGACCGGAGTGCTGGTTCCATCGTAGGCCCCGGTAATCCGTATCTTCGCGCCCACGTCGGCGGCAGTGAAGGCGGCCGTGGCGCTAGTGAAGGTGGTACTGGCTTCTGTAATGGCGCCGTCCGCAACGGTACGCTCAAGCGAGCCAACAACAATGGCGCTTCCCTTACTCACGGCAGTGCGCGCGGCGGTTCCTATGAAAGAAAGACCGTCTATGACGACGTAATCGTGGTTGATCGTGAAGATGTCGTTGTCATCATTCGCCGTGATGATGCGGGCCAATGCCGGGCTGGCGCCGATCCTCTGAATGCCAGGGCCGATGATACGAATGGCGCTTGTAAGATTGACGGTCCCCTCGATCAAGTAGGTACCTGCGGGTACCAAGAGGACAGCGGTTCCACTATCTACCGCGGTCTGAAACCCCGCTGTACTGTCGGATGCGCCGGTTGGATCAACACCGGCAAAGGCCGTGACTGCGATAATGCCGTTAAGCCCCTCAACCGCTTCTTCCGCATCAGCCGCGCTGGCCTCTGCGGACGTAGCACTATCCGCCGCTTGAACCGCGCTAGCCGAAGCTGCGTCCGCGCTCGCCGCGGCTGCCGTCGCAGCCCCCCCGCCCCAATTAGCATCACCATAGGCTTTAGTTGCGGCGTCTTGCGCGGAGGTAGGGTCCGTCACGTTCTTGATACGACGGGACTGCGCGGTCCAGTTGTCGTCCGTATCGAGGCCCATAGCCGTGTCTGCTATGTCTAAAGCTTCCTGCGCCATGTAGAAGGCCTGGAGCGAATCGTTATCCAGGTCTGCCTCACCCAGCAGCCCCGCCACGTAGTCCACCAGCCGCGCGTCCTGCGAGGTCTTGCGCTGGACGATAACCACGTCGGCCTCTGTCGCGCCCGTGGTCAGGCGGACGACGGACGATGAGAAGAAGGTGTAATCCGTGCCTTGGGTTAGTTCCACGCCCTCCTGGAACACGAAGACATCAGGTTCTGACAAGTAGGGGAAGCTGATGACAAAGTCCGTTTGGGCGGCAGTGGCGGCATATACGTCACGCGCGAAGGCCATAGTTAGTCTCTTTCTGCTAGTCGAGCGAGCATCTGAAGGTAGAAGAGGTTTAGAATCGGGATGCGCCGCGACAACATATCGGTCGCTCCGCTCACGTCGCCGTCGAGATAGCGGCGGGTGATCGCGGGTAGGGTCCCGAGCGCCGTTCCTATCACCGGGCCAGCCAGAGCGAAGGCGCCCTGTTGTTCACGGAAGCGCGAGGACGACTCCATGAGCGGCCGGACGCCGGTCACGTCCTGGATGCGGTCGTTGCCGACGCGGCCCATCGTGGACATTGCCACGTCGGTCAGCATGGAGGACGGGCCGGCCATCATGGGACTGCGGAGAATGCCGCCCCATAGATTCTCTTTCCACCCCTCTGCACTTTCCCAGCGGTCCAGCCACGCCTCTCCCTCACCCCGCGCGGTTTCCTTCAGGCCGTCCGTCATGACGCCCAGGAAGACGCCCGCGAGGGCCGCAAAGTACGGCCGTATCGAGGTCGGGTGTATCTGCATTTCCTGGATCATCGGAGCGATGAAGCGTTCGCCCGCGGTGAACATGAAGGACTGGAACTGCATGAGTAGGCGGCCGCCGGCAAAGGAGCGTAAGAATGAACGGTCGGCAATGCCCGGCTCGATCATCGCCTCCTTACCCGCCGCGTCTATGGCGATCTGATACTTCGACAACAGGTCCGGGCGTTCCTCGGCCCACTTGGAGGCGTGGGGGTATCTCAGGTGTCCGTTGACCGCTGAGTGATGGGCGCGGTTCATCAGGTCCGTCATGTCGCGGGCGTCGTCGGCGTTGATCCCAACCTTGGCGTAGAAGCTCTTGAGATAGGGCGGCAGTGAGACGTAGCGGGCAAAGTCCTGATCCATCTGTCGCGCCATGTCGAGGCCGAAGCCCCCCCGCCAAAAGATGTTCCAGACATTCGCCAGGTTGGCCCAGCCCTCGATCTTGGCGACCGCATCCGTCCCCCGCATGACACTGCGCCACTTGCCGCCGGGAATGTCGAAGTCCCGGTTATCCACGTCGGCAATAGCGCGGAAGCGCGCGGCGTCCAGCGTGCCTGATCCCTGTATAAGGACGGCAAGCTCTGGTTCGTTCTTGGCGATTTCTCGAATGTGCTTGTTGACGCCCCGGCGCCACATCATGCGAAAGCCGGTGCCGAGCCGCCCGCCGGCCATGATCTGGACACCAAGGTCCCCCAACTGCGCCAGGACCAGTCCACCCAGCGACGATGCCGCCGTTGCGGTATTCAGGACCGACACGAGTTGTTGTGCGCTTTTCTTGGTATTCCGCAAGCCGGTTACGTCTGCCCCGGTCATTTCCTCAAGTATCTCATCGAAGATTTTCTTGGCGCGCACCCGCTCCCGGTTGATGGCGCTGCGCCCACTTTCCGAGGCGGTCTTCATCAGGTCGTCGTCAAACCCTTGTAGGGCCACCCGACGGACATTCTCCAGAGAGAAGTCCAGTCCCTCGCGCTCCAGTATCGGCGCGAAGACTTCGCGGAGCGCCACCTGCGTCCCTACGGACGAATCGAACGCCGTGCGGGCGTCGTGGGTGGAGGTCAGCAGGAATCGGCGGGACTCATCGCGGAACCGATGACGGCCAAGGTGGATGTTGCGGCGCTTGAAGCGGCTGCTGGACTGAATGAACTCAGGGTCGATAAAGTCGAACGGGCTGTCGTTATCCAGGATCGCGCGCTTGATGCTTTCGATCTGCTCGGTGACCAGCCTGCGGCCGGCGATCTGGACTTCCTTTTGGGCGGCCCTGCGCGCAACGCGCTCAATCTTGTTGAGGGCCTTCTTCTGACCCGCGTTGCCGAGACGGCGAATGGCGGCGTCGGCAGCGTCACCGCTGACTGAGCGGCCCATGGCAATGGGGAAGGTCCCGGACAGTGAACGGTCGGCCGCCTCCAGGGTCCTCAGGACCTCCAGCTTTCCCTCTTCGTCGGCAATGCGCTTCTCGATCTTTCCCAGCCTAGTGGCTAGGATCGGGCGGGCCTGCTGCGCGCTTTCGGGCGCATTGGGGCGCCTAAGGCTTTCAAGCTGCGCTTCGATCTTCTGAGCCGAGCGGCGGGCGCCCTCCAGGTTCTTCTGGACGCGCTGCTCAATCTCCATCAGGGACTTGCCCCTCAGGCGGGTAAGCTCGCGGTCCTTGGCCCGTGCAATGACGGCCTGAGTATTCGCGGCGTCCTCTCGGACGGCGGCAGACCAGTCCTCAAGGATGTCGTTGGCGGCCTCGGGGTCCCTCTTGGAGAAGGCGTCCCAGGTCTCGCCGTCCTTCATGGCCGGCTCGAAGGTGCCGTCCTCTTTGCGGAGGCCGTAGTTGGTCCGTATCCAGTCCTCGTCGGGCTGCTTCTCGAAGACCTCAGTGAGGTACTGTTGGAAGCCCATGGGGTCCTTGGCGATCTCCTCGCGGTTCCACCGCTGAGGGCGATAACCGGGGATCAGGTCCTCTTCTTTGATAAGACCGTGCTTGAGTTCCGCGGCGCCGAACTCCTGATAGTAGGCGTCTTCGTCGGCCGCGGTCTTCTTCAGGCGATCGATCAACGTGCTTCGTTGGTCGGGCGTTAGGCGGTTTCCTATATCGGTGGGGATGATGTCCACCGCGTCAAGATGGCCCTGGGCGAGCGCCATGGCGTACTCGTCGGCCATCGCTTCGTATTGCTCTTGGCTGATCAGGCGCTTCTCGAAGGAGTGCAGCGCGTTGTTCCTCAGTGCACGGCGAACACCACCGACGCCGAATACGTCCTTCATCATGGCGGCGTAGTCGGCAGTCGCGGTCTCCTGACGCGCGAGGCGCTTAGCGCGGAACACGCTGCGGAGGTCGTCCACGGCGGGAGCGCGGGCTACCCCGCCACCCACCTCATCCGCCATTACGGTAGACAAACGGACGACGCGGGACATGGTGTCGAACCACTTGCGGCCGCCCTCAAGGCCCTTCTCAATAAAGTCTTTGTTCCCCTTGACGCCTATGTCGGTCATCACGCGCTTGGGGCTGCGTAAGACGGACTCTTGGGCGGCTTGGGGTATAACCTTGCCGGACACAAGCGAGCCTGCACCCTTGCCGGGGACGTTGACCGTGGCGGCCTCAACCGCGCCCGCGGCGCCGACTGAGCGGGGACCACGGGAGGCGATGGCGCTCTCTACGGCCGCAGCGTGCGGCTTGAGGTTGTCGATGTCGTCTGCGATGCGCCGGACGTTGCCCAGCAGGGTCGGGGAGACGAAGCCAAGAAAGGCGCCGGCGCCGGCGCCGAAGCCTGCGGCCTCGAATAGATCGCGGTCGCTAATCAGGGGGTTGGTCAACTGCTGCGCGCGGCGCTCGGCAAAACCTTCAACGGCGCCAAAGGCGCCCAGGCGACCGGCTGAGGCGGCCCGTGCGGCGAACGCGCCGCGGACCCCCAGCGTCCCGAACAGGCCGGCACCGCCCGTCAGCGCCGTGGTTCCCCACAGGGCCATGATGTCGATACCGATACCGCCAATCATCCCCACCAGTTCCGGCACGAAGCCGTTGGCTTGGGCGATGCGCTGGCGCTCCTGAGCGTCCCGCAAGTTGGTGATGATTTGTGCGGTCTCGTGGGCGGACTGGCTGTCCGCCAACAGGGACAGGACAGCAGAACTATCGGGGTCGTCGGGCCTGTCCAGGAAGTCTTGGACCAGCTTGAGATCGTCGGGGCGGCTCGTCAGGTCCGCTTCAATGTCGTAGTCAGGATCAGGCGGCAGTGAAGCCTTGCGGCGAGCGGCCGCGCGCGCCAGCCCCGTCACGACGCCGCTGTTGGCGAAGGCGGCCGAGACGGAACTGAAGACAGGAACGTCACTGTCAGCGTCGAAGTCGTCTGCGTCAAAGCTGCGGAGGCCCGAGGAGGGGCGGTCCGTCAGACTCAGGGCGGCTTCTGTTCGCCCCGCCAGCGTGCGGGTGAAGCCCGTGTCTATCGGCAGAGGGGCGCCTACGGCGTCAGCCATTAAACGTCCCCTTGATTGAATGTTCCCCGGAAAAGCTGCGCCTCGTGCTTGCGCCGTGTGGCGAGGCCAAGCCGCCCCGACTTGTTGGAGTTATTCTCGATCTCGTCGGCAGCGTCGTCCCATCTGCCTTCACGAATGGCGGCCGTCAATTTGGGACCAATCAGCGTCGGCCCGCTTGCGTCCCACCGGCTGTTGTAGGCGAGGGAGACAAGGGACATCCAACGATGGTTGCTCATTTCCACGCCCTCAAAGCGGTCGCGTAGCCAATTCGCTGACTCACGCACGGCGAGGCCGAGGAGTTTGTCCTGTTGCGCTAGGGTAAGGAACTGAGTGCGGGCCATGAGTTTGTCGTAGTCGGCCCCCACTTTCTTGATGAGTTTCCGTGCGTCAGGGCGGCGCATGTTGAAGCCGATGCCAACGGTCGGATCACCCTTGGCTTTGGGCCCCCATGGGCGGCTTGTCGCGTCGTCATAGACGGACGTTGACCGACCTTCGTATTCCCCGAGCATGGAGGTGACTTCAGACAGGAACCGCTTGTTGCGGGGCTGCGTGAGGTCGTCCAGCCACCGACCGTTGGACCGCTCCCTGAGCAGGCCCGCGCGCGTGCGCGTGTCAAGGTCCGCCTCAGGGTCGTCGTCAACTGCCGTCTGCGGCGAGATCACGCCGCGGGACTGAAGCTCATTCATAGCCCCGTCGCGCTGATCGCGCTGGCCGTCCATTTCGTCGTCGCTCAGGGGACCTTCGGAGTCCGGCTGCGGCACAGGGGAGCCGACGACACCGCGCCGCTCAATCTCTTTAGTCGCCGCAAGGTTTCCCTTGCCCGCCAGCCGCTTGAGGTCCCCCATGGGCACCTCAGTGAGGTCCCGTTGGGACACAGGGCCCGCCCTACGCGCCGCCTTGTTCTTCTCGTTCAACTCCGACATGGACATCTTGGGCGCGCCGGTGGCGGCATAGCGCAGGGTCCAGCCCTTACGGCTGTCGTCGTACAGCATGAACAGATTGTCGTTCAGGTAGACGCGGTTGTTCGCGCCCGGCTCCGGCGCATTCGGAATTTGAATGAGCATGGTGTCCTTGGCCTCGTCCTTCTGGACGACTTCAAAGAACGCGCTGGGCATGTTGGGCGGGATGTCGGAGATCGGAATGATCATCTTGGACCCCGGCATTAGGTTGATGTCTTGAGGGAACCCCGTCGCCATCGAACGGACGGCTAAGCCGCCGCCTGCGCGGGTAAGGGTGTCCTGCGTGAGGCCACCATGGCCGCCTATGGCCGTGACTACGGCGGCGGCCTCGGGCGTCTCAAGGGAGGCCTTGGCCCGCTCCAGGACCTGCATCGTCACCCGGTCGCCCGGCGCGGGGGACCCATCGGGGGCCAGTGAGAGAGGAGGAGTCTGATCCAGCGTGATCGAAGGCTTCCCCTCGGGGGAGAGTTCCAACCCGAACTCGCCGCGGACCATTTCGCCCGCGAGCGCACGGACTTCATCCACGCTGACGTGGCTACGGGACAGCATGAAGCTGGCCGCGTTGACGGCACTTTCGAGACGATCCTGTGCAACAGACGGAAGCTCATCGTAGTCGGGGAGCGTGGTGCCCCCCAGCAGGCCGCCGGTCATCCGATTGATGAGCCCAGCCGTCTCAAGGTCCTGTCGGTCGATCTCCGACCACAGCTTGGCCGCCTGTTCGGAGACGCCGCCGCGGCCCTGCGTCTTCCCTTTGTCCATGCCACGGCCGGCGCCGGGGGAGACCAGGCGCTGCTCAAAGTGGCTACGAGGACCGCCCTCGCCATTCGAGGCGTCGAGCGCCTCAAGGAACTGCGCGCGGACCTGCATTGGATCGCGTCCGGCCTTCTGCGCCCACAACATGGTGCTGTACAGGTCCGTGGCGTTCTCGGGCAGGTGGAAGTTCTTCATGGGCCGGTCGGATATGCGGTCCACAGCCATGAGCTTCACGAAGGTCTCAGAGACCTCTTGAGCATTCGTTGAGCCCAGGAGGACGGCGCCGTTGGCGTCCATGGCTTCCTTGCCGCTGCCGCGGCGGCCAATGGCCTGCCATGCGCGGTTCCTTGCGGCCTCCTCGGACAGGCCCTCAGCCATCAGTGCAGGAATGGCCGTACCGTCCCAAAGGGACTTCGCCATCTTGCTCCAGTCGGCATCGGAGACGCCGGGCAGCAGGCCCTTGGCAATGCGCTTGTAGGACCCGACCTCGATCCCCTTCTTGTTCATTTCCGCCACGATCTTGTCGCGGATGCCGTCAGCCTTGTCGCTGTCGCCATGGCGCTGCTTATGGGCGACGTGGTCGGCCCACAGCGAAGCGAGGCTGTCCCCCTCGCGGGGTGAACCGAGGCGGACCATCGCCAGTCGCTCCTCGAAGTCCTCAAGCTCGTTGTCGGCCTGTACGGTGGCGACGGCGTTCTTGCGCTTGATGAAGGCCTGCGCGGCCTTCTCCAGCTTGCCGGGGTTCCGGCTGAGGACCGACGTTCCGTCCCGCATGGGGTCAGGCATTTCGGCCAGCTTGATGGCGAGGGCGTTGCCGCCGGCCGCCATGGATATAAGGGTCTGGTCCATGATCGCGTCGCCGCGCCCAACCGCCTCGGGGGCGTTCATAGGCAGCGCACCGGTGATCTTGGAGCGCATGGCAATCAAGCCATCGACGGTGGGCGGGACCAGCCCGTTCCCCACGTCACGCTGAATGGTCTCCGTGGACAGCCGCTCGGCCTTGGACTGCTGTAATTCCAGGCGGCCCTCTGCGAAGTCACTGGTTTCCTTCTTCGACAACTGGCTTATGACGCGCGTGTAGGTCTGCGCGAAGGCGGGGTCTGCCCCCTTCAGGTTGTCCTTCAGGAAGGACCCAATGGCGTCTTCTGGGTCGCCGTCCATGGGCGTCGCGCGGATTTTGCTGCGCAGGTCGCCTTCGAAGTCGTCGGCCGCCATCTGCTGGGCAACGAGGCGTTGGAATGACTGTTGGATGACCCGACGACGGCGAAGGGCGTCCTTGGGGATGAATTTCGTATAGTCGCCCGTGCGGATGGCCAAGCGGGCCCCTTCGCGGTCTTGGCGGACTTCGGCCTCTAAGCGGGCCACCTCGTCGGTGTTCTCGCGCTCGGCCCTTGCGAGTTCCTTTTCCTGCTCATTCTGGATGCGGCCGCCGAAGAAGGAGGACAGAGAGTCGGTCAGCCCCGCCATGTCCACGGAAGCCGGCTTCACGACGGAGGCCGTCCGCGCGAAGTCCTGCGAACGGGTCGTTACCTCGCCGGTGTCGATAGGCTGGGCGCCCGCGCGGCGCTCACGGCTCTGCCGTTCGCCCCCGGTCGATAGGGCGAGATCAATAGCCATTAGCGACCTCCGATGCGGTGATATTGAAGTCCTTGGAACGTCGTGGGGCCGGGGACGGGGGAGGGCTTATCCGTCTTGGTCGTGGAGCCGCCCTTGGGCTCGTCGAACGCCTTCATGCCCAAATTGGCGGCCCCGCCCAGGAAGTTGAAGAAGTTGGACCGCTTCTGTGCGGCGCCTTGTTTGGCGAAGCTGAGGGCGTTGTTTCGGGAGGCCACTTGTTCGGAGTGAAGGGCCGACACCTGACGTCGGCGGTTGCCTTCGATGCGGGCCAGGTCAAGGCCCTCGTACAGGCCCGTCTCGCCCGCGAACCGCCCGGCCGTGTGGTCTCCCCCGCCGACTTCAGACAGGGAGACGATCATGGACGCGAACTGCTGGTCCGCTTCGCGGACGCGATCCGACTTCTGTTCCTGGGCCTGCCGGCCCGTCTCGGTGCGTTGGCGATCGCGCTCCTCAATCTCAAGGCGAGACTGCTCGTTTTGGGCTTCGATCTGGTCATCGACGGCGGCGTTGGCCGACATCATGCCCATGAACTGCGCGCCGATGGCGAGGCCGATAAGTGCGGGAACGCCCATTATTCGGCCCTCGAAAGTTCGTTAAAGAAGCCACGCCACGCCGCCGAAGAGACGACGGACGGCACAGGCTGGTCGTTGGACACCGTGACGATGACTTCGGAGGACCGGGACCACACGGGGACCTTGAAATCTGCCTTCTCGGCAATCGACGCCGATCCAATCAGCGTCGTGGACGAACCGATCTCCTTGCCTTCAAAGGTATAGACATAGGGGTCCCGCGCCGTGGGTGTGATGGTTGCCTTCAGATATCCCGTCTCGATCAGGTGGAACACGAAGTCCTTGAGTTGCAGGCGGCCGGTGATGACCGCGGCGCCTTCCTGTTCACGGAAGAACTGCTCGGACAACGTGACGGACATTTCGTAGGGGCGCCCGATCCAGGAACCCCCCGCGTCGTGGTCCCCGCTGGTGGCCACCAGGTCATTGACGGCCAGAGCCGTGATGGTGCCCCCGCTGATCGCGGTTCCGGTCGGGGCCGTTATCGCGCCGTCGCACTTGTCGTCCACGTCTAGACGAATGGTTCCGTCCGAATTGTCCGTGGCGGTCACGCCGTCAACGCCGAAGGTTCCGTCGTTAATCAGGGAAACCAGTTCCCCCGCGTCCTCCGTGTCCGTCCCGGAAATGTCGAACTCCCGGTCGGCGGCGGTCGTGGTGGATGCGTGTGCGGTGAACGTGACGCCGTTGATGACGATGGTTTCGCCGGCGGCGACCGTCTCCAGGATCAGCGTGAATACGTCGGGGTAGGCCGGGGTAGGTTGGCGCCCCGGCTCTGCTAGGTCGGGACCAAGGATGATCTGTGCGTCGTCGTCGTGCTCCCACGAGGTCTGCCAGTAGGTGCAGTCGTGGGTCGAATTATAGGTGCCGGTCAGGACTTCCCGCTGATCCATGAAGGGCGTGAAGCCCACGGTGGCGCTCTGCTCCTCCCGCTCGATAGGGGCCTGCTCAAGATAGATTTCGCCATCCGAGCGTTCGATCACGAGGACCAGGAAGCCCGACATGACCGCCATCCCGTGGATGAAGGCATCAGACTCGGTGGCCCCAAACGTGTATTTGGCCCAAGACGACTGCTTCTTCTCCGCGCCGTCGAAGAACGTCCGGTAGACGAACACGGCGTTCTGCTCGCCGGTCGTCAGGACGAACACGGTGCTGGACGTGGCGTCCGTGGCAATCTGCATGATGTCGTTGGGGATATAGTCAACGATGTGCTTGGTGATGTCGGCCGCGGTGTTGGACAGCGTGGTCTCGTCAAAGAAGTACTCGTAGACGATCCCGTGGGTCTGCGCGGAGGACGGGAAGTACAGCACGTCGGCCATGGGTGCCGGCTTGGCGATGGGCGAGGCCGTGTAGGAGGTCGCAAGGTCGAACTCGGCATTCTCTGGGGTGAACGCGTTAGTGGAGGTCAGTTCGAACTGCGCCCGCTGAGAGGTGGCGAAGAGAATCTTACGGAAGACCGTGGCGAACTTGAGGATGTTAACGTCTGTCGCGGTGGCCGCGCGGGACACGGGATCGCTGTCAAGGACCTCAACGGCCTTCTCGGGCCACAGGTTGAGGACGTTCCCCGCCTGGGACGTATAGATTTCCTCGTCGGCCAGGAAGGTCAGGCGGTTCCGAAAGAAGACGACGTCCTGGATTGCCTTTCCAATAAAGGGGGGCTGCTCGGTGATCTCCTCGTCGCCGGCGCCGCGGCTGTCCCACGACGCCGCAGAAAAAGTATACGTGCCGTCAGCGTTCCGCACCAGGCGATGCGGCATGGAAGACCTGTCGAATTGATTGTGGGCGTTAGGGTCCACAACTTCAACCCACGTAGATGTTGCCGGGTCGTCCAGGACGTAGTATGCGCCGAAGCCGTCTGCGGCCGTCCCGGTGACGCGGTGTCTGTTACCTGAGCCTGAGGCCGTCGGCAGGTCAGAGAAGTCCTGAACGGTTGATGCGATTGTACCGGAACCGGCGTCCCCCATGCGGGCGGTCACAGTGCGGTTGGCAATGAAGGTGTTGTCGGCTACTGAGACGAACCTAAAGTCGTCGGCGGCGGCCCCCAACAAGTACGTGAGGTCCTGGAAGGTCGCCCTTAGCGTGATCGTATCGGCGGCCGAGGCCATGCCGGTCGTCACGCTGACGCGAAGGAAGTTGTGGTCGCCCGCCGCTACGGCCCCAATCGTGGTGGAGAAGGAGCCACTGGCGGCGCCCCCCTTGCCGGTCGCGATGTCGTTCCATACGACGCCATCGACGGACCCTTCGATCTTGAAGCGGCCCGTGGTGGCGTCGGACAACTGCCAGGACCAATCGAATGTCGTCTCGGCCGCAGCGAACTGCGTCTGAATGGACATGGCCTCGCCGTCAATCGTGACGACGCCCGTTCCGGTACCAAGCTCCGAGTTCTCGATCAGGTAGTAGCGGGCGCTGTCCCCGACCGTGACGGTAAGCTGCTGGCCGGTGATGGCGTTGACGGCCGTGATGGACGTGGAGGCCAACAGGATGAATACCTGCTCGGTGGCGTCGCGGTCGATAGGATGGACTGCGTAGGTCTCATCAGGGTCAAGGAAGTCAAGCCACGCTATGGTCTGCGTAGGGGGGCGCTTTTCGAAGCCGCCCGTAACGACGGAGAACAGCGCGTTGTCGGCGTCCTCCATCTGATGGGGTTGGCGAACAGAGGCCGGCTGGCGGCTAACGCCACCAAAAAGTGTCGCTATGCCCTGTTCGACTAGAAGACCCACGTCAGTTACCTGTTAAATCCTGGGTTGTTCCTGTAGGCGATCTGGCGAACGTGCGCGTTCTGCCGGATGATGTTGATATCCTCGTTGTCGGTGTCTTCCTGGACCGCCTGCGTCATGGCTGCATCCACGTCCTCGCGGGTGTATTCGTAGAGGGCGCGGGAGCCCATGGCGCCCTTCTGGAACTTGTGAGCGGCCGCGGTCCAGACATAGGCCTGGAGGGCCGGCGTCAGATTGGCGAAGTCCTGGAATTGCACGAGGTCAACAGTCAACGTGTCCTCTGTGGTCCACGTTTCGGAATTGTTGTCGCGGTCGAATAGCAGCCACTTGGTGGCGTCGGCCGAGCGGCGCATCACGGCGTCAATGGACGCGGAATGGCGCGGCGTGGATAACTGACGGCCGGAGGAAGGATTGACCGTATCGACCTTTAGCGTGTCCTCGGGAAGCGGGAACTGATTGCCCGCGTTCTTGGAGATTTCGTAGTTCTTGAGAGTGTTGCAGTGCCAGCCCATGAGTTGGATATCGCGGCTAACGCGGTCTAAGACGGCTTCGGCGACTTCGGCGTCGCCAAGGCCGGACGATAGGCTCTGCACGGGAGACTCGCCGATGGACCACAACATGCTGTTGACGGCCTCAAGTTTGGTCATGTGGCCGGAATTGGTCGCCATTGGCGGGCTCCTGTAGATGAAAAAGTGGGGGATGAGCCGAAGCCCATCCCCCTTGCGTTCGTGCTTGAGGAGGAGGAGGAGAAGCACGAACAACACCGATCAGGTGTTACGGAACTCCCAAGTCCCCTCGTTCCGAACCGGGCCGTGACCGACCGCGATTTTGGCGACAATGAAATCTTCCTGCCGCCTTACGTCACGCGTCTGCTCCAGGCCCATACCAATGAGCTTGGTGGTGCCAACGCCGTCACGGTGGAAGCCAACGCCAAGCGTGCCGGAGAAGTCCGCGCGGTACTTGGCCTTGACATCGCCGTTGGCGCTGTCGTCACTCTGGGGCAGAAGGTTGGTGCGATACACCATGATGCCATCAACTTCCATTTGGGAGTTGACACCCGCCGAGCCCTGACCACCGAATGTGTAGTCGCGGTTCGTGAAGATGAACGGGTTGGCCGCGTCGTCAGCGACCTGGGCGTACTTCAGGCTGTCGAACGTCGCGTAGGGAACAGCCACGTGCAGCGGATCGCTGTCGGGGATGTTCGCCTCGCCGGCGTCAATCCGCATTTCGCGGATGGCTTCCCACCAATCTGAGCCTGCGCCTGTCGCGGCAATGGTGCCGGTCACGTCAGACGAAAGGATCACATTGCCGTTCGGGAACGGCGAGGTGGAGGAAGCGCCCGCCAAGGAACTGTCGGCACGGGCGGTCTTGATGATCGTCCGGTAGACGTTCTTGTCGAACACACGAGCGAGCGCGCGGCCCAACTCGTCAGTGTAACGAGAGCGAATGTCAAAGTGAGACATCGCCTCGTCAAGGTCGTAAATGCCGATGTGCGACACGAGCAGGCCGTCAATTGAAATGACGCGCTCGGTCTCATCAGTCATTCTGTTCAGCGGAGGACGCTAATTCTCCGCCCGCGCAACCGCGCGCTGCTGCATGTTGCCATGCAGATCAGACTATATCATAAGCGTTCACGTAGATAAGAGAGAGCCTCGCTGACGACATCAGGGTCGTCTCTCAACTTACCAATTCCAAGGTTACAGTGCTGGCACAAGAGGCCACGGACGTTGCCCGTGTTGTGGTTGTGATCAACCACGAGGCCTATCCACGATCTATGAGCACCGACCTGCGGTGCGTCGTCGGCGTGGACGCCGCATATTGCACATCGATGATCCTGATCCGCTAACATCTGGTTCAGTTCATCTGCTGTAATGTTGTATCGTTTCAGGATGCGTAACCCGTGTTGCCGCTTATCCCGTCTACAATACTTACAGTGACCTTGGAACCCATCCTTACGCGCCCTGTTTGGACCAAACTCAGAATTTGGTTTGGTCCGAGCGCACTTCGGACAGTACTTCATGAACACTTCCCCGCGCTTCGGGCCGCTTGGCCCTACTTCCTTTCGGAATAGTCGTTGAACCCTCCTGCCCTAGAGCAGGCGAAGGCTGCTGATTGTCCCAGAGGGAGTTCCCAGCAATTCACGGGGTTTATGAGAGATCAGGACTGACATTTAATCCTGACCCAACATCTCCTGGCCGGCCGAATGATACGCGGCCGAAACCTTCCCTTTATGCGCAGGAGTAAAGACCCGGAAGAAGAGAATAGGTCTTAGGGAACTGCGCGGACTTGCCGGAGCTAATCTCACGCATGTAGTGCTTGTCGGCGGTGTGGACGGCTTCAGAGAAAGCCGCAAATACCTCGCCTCCGAAAAGCTTGAGGAAGAGACCCGTTTCATCAGACGTGTTAGCCACGTCCATTCCGAAGCGGGTTGGGGCGCTCGGGTCGCCCACGAAAAGAGCCATAGTAACCTCCAAGGTTATTGGTTCTTGGTTGGAGATCACGACACTTCTCTGGTTAATCTGGTTGACGAGGAGAGCCTTCCCCTCAGGGAGGATCACTCGCGCCAAACGCCTTACGATACTGTCGGGGAATAGAGCTTGCGCTCATAGACGGGCACCCCGAAGGATGCCCGCTTGATGAAAGCAAACTAGACGATGTTGAGAGTCCCGCCGAGCGCAACGTCGAGATCAAGGGTCTCTTCGCCGCCGCCAACGATGCCAACACGCAGCACGTCGCCGACCATCAGGCCGCCGACGTAGGTCTCAAGGTTGAACTCAATCGCGGGCTCCGCGTCGAGTTCTGCGGCGTAGCCTTCGTCGGCATACGCAACGATGTCGTTGTTCTTGAACAGAACCACCGAAGCCGTGTCGGCCGCCTCAGGGGCGATCAGGCCATGGTCAACGTCAACGCCGGTCACCTTCACGCGCACAGCGTTGCCCGGAGGGCCGCTGTAGATCACGCCGGGCTCGCCGTCGAGGTCGATACCGTTCACCGGGGTCTCACCGGTACGGCCTTCCGCCGTGCCACTGTAGGTCCAGTCGCCGTTGATGACGGGGGCCGCGCCTTCAAGGGCTAGAGCCTCAGCTCCTTCGGCCACAACGGCGGCGGCGGTAGCTTCGGACATATCCGCCGAAAAATCGACGGCTTCAAGTTTTACGCTATTGGTCAGAGTCATTTTCTTTTTCCTGCTTGGGAGGGATGTACTTAAGGATCGTCGCGTTACACGAAATGGCGATCCTTTCGCCGCTACGCACCGGATGGACGAAGTGGGGGAACCACGACGGAAAGATGATCATCTGTCCCGACTTCGGAGTGATCCGAAAAGCCGTTTGGAACTTCAGACCCTTCCGCTGGTAGCCGGAGCTACCCCGTGTGTCCACGAACTCAATATCGCCTGGACGGACGCGGGCTCCCGTTGCCATTGTTATTTCATCGGCCTCATCGGTGTCCACGTAGTAGACGCCGGAGAAGTGACAATTTGGGTGGGAGTGGACCGTGGCGTAACCGCCATTGGTATAGACCATCCCCCAGGCCATCATGTGGATGTCACATTCGCCTTGGGGGTCGGCCCCATAGGTTCCCGCATAGGCGCGGAAACTTTCACCGAACATCTGGCTCAGCTTCTTCCCGGCCTCTCCGGTCCACCGGAGTAAGCCGTCGTCGCTGTGCCAGGTGCCGGCCGTATTAGATCGGTACAGACCTGTAGGGTCCTCCTCCCGACGCTTGTAAATCGCCTCCTTCAACTGCCGGTTAAGATCGGCCGTGTCCTCCCACTCCTTGGCGCCGACGTGTGTGGGGAAGGCGCTCATAATCTGGAGCGGAGACATTAGAGCCCGCTAGTGTGCGCCCGCGGGTTCGTGTCCCACTTGGACGCCCGCGCCTTCGCGTAGACCTCACTACGGAATGCCGGGTCGGTCTTGTACTTGGGGTTCTTCTGGTCGGCAATCATGTCGGATTGCGAAGCATAGCCCTGGGCTGCGCCTGAGCCGCCGCCGGATGCGTTGGGCGAATTGACGCCCGCACCGCGCTCGCCGGGCGGAAGGCCCGCTTTCTGGAGAAGCTCGTTGATGGCTCCCTTGCGGGTCACTTCTGACTTGCTACATAGCTGGGTGTTGTACGCCTGGAGGTCCTCTTCAGAGAGGGTCTTTTGCGCCCATGCGGCCACCGCGTCCATGCGGTCCTGACCGCCAAAGCCATCCACAACCGACTTAACGTGGTCCTTGGCCTTCCCCATGACGCCGTCAATGTAGTCCTCAACGACGTCCTCGGGAATCCCGACCGCCTTCAGCGCGGCGTAGTCCGCCTGCGTGATGTCGCCGGTCTCAATGATCGTGGAGCCCAGCTTATCGAAGTCGAGACCCGCCTTCGCCACGAGAGACTGTGCGTTGTCGTCGGTGACGCCCGCGGGCTTCGTGTCCGCGGGGGCGTCCGGCTTGGCCTCGCCGCGCTGGGCGACCTTGAACTCGGCCTCCTTCGCGTGCGCCTGCCAATTGTAGGCCTTGGTGTCCTTGTTGAAGTACTTGACGAACTGCTCATCGGAGACCCCAAGGGCCTTCGCAGAGGGTTCATTAGGATCAACTGCGGGCACCTTCGCATCGGCCAGGGTCATGCCTACGTTCTCGGCATGGCTGCCCTGGACATTCTGTACGTTCAATTCACCGTTGGCTTCGGCCACTACGCACTCCTCTTGCTTAGTGCATCACTGATAACTTGATCGGCCTCGGCGACCAGAGCGTGCTGCTCCGGCGTCGCCCGGCCCGACTTGACCGCGCGGATCGCATCCACGCGGGCGCGGGAGAACTCAATATTGTCTCCCCTGACTACCGTTGACATCTTCCCAAACGGGTTCTGTTCGTTGAACGGCTTGGGGTCCCACCCGGCACTATCAGACATTACTTGTCTCCTCAGTCGTATAGTACCTCCAGATACACAGCCCGAGTTTACGCCCGAAAAGTTCCATCACCTCTCGACTCTCTAAACTCTCATCCCGATCCACATAGGCGCGGGCCACTGGCGTCCCCTCAGGGAGGGCTCCCACCACCTTGTCTACAGTTTCAGGGCCAATCAGGACCACCAGCATTATCTTGTTCATTATTTCTCTCCTCCTTGTTTCACCACTTCACGCGCCACACCGGGCGCGGATTTCGTCATCATTTCGGACTGCATGGCGGCTTCCTGCTGCTGTTGGATCATCGCCTCGGCCTCCGCTTCGTCGCGGACGGCATCGGGGAACCCGAGACCGAGGAAGGCCCGGTGCAATATCTTCGGCATCTTCACGTAGGTCCCGGCGCTCTCGTCGGTCGCCAGGAAGGAGCGGACCAGTTCCGCCGCCTGCATGGCGCGGTTCACGTCGCGCTCACGGGACAGGGCCTCAAGGCCCGTCAGGATCACGGGAACAACCGTCCCTTTCGGGAACGCCGGGAGCCGCTGTTCTGCCTGCATTTGCAGGATCAGGATGCGGGTCCGGGCCTCCATCATTTCCTGCGACAGGGTGCTGAAGGTCCCGCCCAGCGACGCCTCAAGTTCCTGCAAGTCCCGCTCAATCTCCGTCGCGGTCACGCGCTCGGCGTTCCGCTGGGCGCCCGACATCAGCAGGAAGGCGCGGGACAGGCTGTCGCGGAGTATCTGGACCTGATTGGCCGTGATCTGGTAGCCGCGCGCGTTGTCGAAGGACTTGAGTTCCACGTTGTCCGGGTCCACCACCACCACGTCGCCGTTGATGGCGGACACGAGGCGGTTCTTGACGCCGGCGGCAGCGGCGCTCGGGCGGAGCGCAATGAAGTTCCGCGACGCCATCGCGGCCATTTCAAGGTTGGCCTTCTCCAGGGCGTCCAGTGAGCGGAGGTCCGCGATATGATCTTCGACCTTGGAGCGGCCGTAGTCCTCACCCGGCGAGGCGCTCCAGCGCAGGCAGAAGTAGGGGAACTCATCAACGGCCCAGCTAGTGGGCGAGCCAACGGAGGTTCCGTTGCCTAATTCCTGCGTGCGCCGGTAGAACTTCCGGGTCTTCTCGGAAACCAGCTTGATATGGGTATACAGTTCGATTTGTTCGTCTTTGGCCTTCTCGGGACTGGCCATAGTCATCTTCGGCGCTTCAATGCCTTCCGGCAGAGCGTCACGGTCAAAGCATTCCTTGATAACCAGTTCCAGAACCGAGCCGTCGTAGTTCCGGCGGACGACGAACTGGTCCAGCCGGAACAGGCGAATGCGGTTGTCGGGCAACAGATACTCCACGACGGAGCCCGCCACCATCAACTGCAACAGGCTCATCAGGGTACTGGCCCGCCAGCCCTTGCCCTCAGCCTCGCCCTGTACCAATTGCTCCGCAATCGTCAGACCCTTGGCCGTGGCGGTGTCCACTTCGCCGCCGTTCATCAACTTCACGGCCGGGTCCAGGTCGAACCGCATGTACGGGCGCCCGGCAGGCAGGAAGGACACAAGCATCCGCGAGGATAGGTGCGCCACGCCGCGACCGCCGAGGCCCTGATAGGGCTCGATCAGATGCGAGGTGTTGGACTGGCCCTCAAGAGGGACCAGAGAGGGGATGGTCAGCAGCGCATTGTGTCGCGCTCTTTGTAGAAACTGGGAGCGGTTCGATGTCAGCTTCTCATAGCGAGATTTAGCGGACATTAGAGGCGCCTATGGATTAACCGATGGAGATGCCGGAACGGGTCTGACTACCCCCTTGTGCAAGGTCGATACGCAGGGCGCTGCGGCCGGTGCGGCCGGCCAAGGCCAAGCGGCGCTTGCGCGTTTGCGCCACCGCGTCCGAGCGGTTGGGGTCCACGTCGCCGCTTTGCCTGGCCGCGGCGTCGTCGCCCTTGGTGTCACGAACGATGAAATTGGGGGACTTGGGCTTGCCGCCCAGGAGCCCGCCAGTAGCGGTACGAAGGAGTTTGTCTACACCCACGGGATTATTCCTTAATTTGCAGGGTTGCCACCGCACCATGAACTGTGAATCCAAGGCGCCGATAGATACGGCCGATGTGCGGCGTTGTGACTTGAGCGATAATGGCGCGCGGCCCCATGGCCACAATCGCCTGATTAAACTGATCTATGACTTCTCGTGTGAGCCACCGCCCGCGCCACTCCGGGCGCGCGCTGCCGTGAACTTCAACTACCCCGTCCACGACGGGACTGAGCCAGATAAGGCCGACAAGGGCATCCTCGTGGGAGACCTCTAGAAGCCAGCATTGGTTAAGAACTGTTGCGGGCCATGGATGCGGGTGTAACGACTTGACGAACGTTGCCAAGTGGGTCAAAGACATCGGGGAAGCGCAGTTCGGGTCCGTCAGATATACTTGCAGGCTCCCCTTCAGGCTGTCCGTCGTCACTTGCCTCGGCCTCCTCCTCCTGCTGCCACATAACCAGTTGGTCCACGAGGCTGCGGGCGCCGGCCTTGAAGGCGAGGCGCATACGGGTTTCTTCGTTAGACAGCTTGGCCCAGCCTTGGATGGTCTGGGGGACCTCTGCGGGCTCGATGTTGTCGGAGAGCCACTGGATCAGGTCGTAGGAGAATCGTGGCAGGGTGTCTTGGGCTGCCATGAGTCCTCCTCAAATATTTGGTTACGTATGCACTGGTCCTGATTTGGGCGCCGTGAGCAGGCCAAATCAGAAAAACCGGCGCAGGAACAAGGGGATGCCTTGCTTCTGCGCCGGCGATGGAAACTACGGGCCTTTTACGTTCCCGGCGTGAGGGGATGATGCGCGGTTCCGGCGCGTTCCGTCTGACATAACGTAGTTGTCTTCAAGATGATCGTAAGCAACAATCTCAGGAGCACATGCGGCCGGAACATTGTCAGTCCCCGTCTGCGCAACTGTCTCCTCCCCGGCCGGACCTTCAAAAGGCGGACAATCCGTATCCACCCCCACCACCACGGGCCCGACCTGCTGTCCGTCATTCCCCTTATAAAAGACCACAGTACCGTCAGGCACTTCAGCGCTATCCTGTAGTGCCGCGTTGAACCCTTTGATCTGGTTAATAAGTAACTCGTGAGCCTCAATCAACGCCATTTCCAGCCGTGCCAGCGCATTCCACGCCACCTGGGCATCATGCCTCAGGTTCCCGTCAGCCGGGTTATAGACCTCCTTCGTCTCGGCCAGAAGATGGCGAACGAGGGCGTCAGAGTAGCGGCGGCGGGCGTCGGGGACCTGTAAGAAGCCTTTGTCCTCCGGCTTGGCGTTGTACTTCTCCATGCCGAAGCGGGAGACCTTGGCGACCTCAGCCAGGGCTAGGGGGAAGTAAGAAAGGCACAGGGAGTAGGCCATGGACTTGCCACTGTCGTCCTTTGAAGAGGACGTTAAGGGGGTTTTAAACTGCTTTGGCAGCATGTCGCTCATTTATCACCTTCTTTAGTAGACGATCATGTTGAAGGAGAAACCACGCCCGCGCGGTATCCGCCCGCATCGGCACGATCTCCTCGAAGCGCGGATTGGGCATGTCGCCCCACGTCGTTGCGCTCCGGTTGATGCTGAGGAGGTCCCGCCGCTCGGTGGCGAGGGCTATCAGGTCATAACCCTTGACGGTGCGGGCGATGCTCGGACCGTCCATGACGCCAAGCGCCACGAACACCGCATTCTCCACGCGCCGCTCCAGCGCCTTGAATTCGGGGACGATCCACTTGACCTGTGACACGATGTCCCCGGTGTACGCCTCCGCGCTGTCGTGGTGCAGGCCGGCATAGACAACCTCAGTTGGGTAGCCGTCCTCCTCCAGCCATCGCGACACCAAGCAAGCGTGCTGGGCGACGGAGTAGTGGTCTACCCCTGGACGAAGGTGGCCGTTGTAGCGACACTGGCGAGACAGCGCAGCGGCGATGTCCTCCACGTTCACCTCCTCCGGCCGAGGATCAGCCAGGAAGAAAGCTCTCCCGGAAGCGGTCTGCTGCCACGGGCCCCGGTTCGTCACCTGCTGACACAGGCGCGTGTAGGTGTCGTTCTGACCTAAAACGGGCTGATCCATTCCACCTCCTTCGGGTTCGGATGCCACAGGCGAACCTTCTTCGTCTTGTAGTCGTAGTCCCCGTATCTCAGGATGCGGGCGCAACGCGCATTCATTAGCGCCTCGTCAAAGGCGTTGTCGCACGTGAACTTCGGTGTCCACTTGGGATCATCGAACTGGTCAACGAAGACATGTAGGACGGCCTCCCACAGCGCGGGCGTACCCCGTGCGAGAGCCAGCGCCGCCCGCGCCTTCACGGGCCCAGCGCCCGGCGCGCCCTTGTAGACATCAACCGTGTCGCCGGTAATCGTCTGGTACATCCAGTTGTAGTCCGCGGCCGCCACCGAGAGCTTCTGTGGCTTGTCGTCCTTGTCCGGGTTGAACAGGCGGCAGGGGATCGTCAGCAGGTCCTTGTCGATGGTCACGACGATGTACTTGCCGGCGTCCTCGCCCGTCGCCATCAGGCCCAGCGTGTCGTCCCCCTCAAGTCCGGGGAGAGAGACGTGCTGGTACTTGTTCTTCAGGTGAGACAGCACCTCATCGTGGAGGGGCGGCTTCTCGTCAGGCCGGTTGGCCTTGTACGTCGGACAGACATGGAACCGGAATGAGGTCTTGGGCGCCGAGCGGTCCGAGAACACGAGCAGTGCCTTCTTGGCGCCGGACTTCTTCAGCCAGTTCGCAACGAGCCCGTCCGCCGCTTCCTTCGCCCCCTTGGCATTGGCGTGGACGGCCGGCCCCTCTCCGTCGCCCCAATCCACCGTATCCACCGACACGGCGGCGGCGCGGTAGCAAATGATGTCGGCGTCAATCAGCGCGATCATATGCTCCTCCCCAGCAGGGCGCAGATGGAAGCCGTCGAGACCGCGTAGGTCTGCTGCGTCAGGGACACGCTCCAGCCCATCAGATACACGCTGAGGTGGCTCGGCAACCCGATCAGCTTCCCGTCTGAATTGAACAGGCCGCCGCCCGAGTTGCCAGGTAGGACGTTGAGGTCGGTCTGTAAATAGGCCCCCCGGTCCGCCGATATGTGCCCGAACGTGACGCTCCAGTCCTCGCCGAGAGGATGCCCGATGGCGTACACCTCATCGCCCACGCGCGGTCGGCGACAGGAAACCCGCGCGGCCTCCACTGGCAGGATTGGGCGGATGCGGACCAGGGCGGCGTCGTACGCCTCCTCAGAAACCCACATACGCTCTCCGACGTAGGTTGCCCCGTCGCGCAGCGTGACGCGGAACGATGCCGCATCGGCTACGACATGGCGGTTGGTCAGGATCAGGCCGTCCTCGGCAATGATCACGCCGGAGGCCGTGGCTTCCCCGCCATCTGTCGTGGTTACTTCGATCTTGACGACTTGGGATTGAGAGACCTCAAGCGGGTCCCGCATGTCTACCAGCAGGTAGGCCGCAACTCCCACAAGCGCGACGGCTATCCCGAGAATGAATGCGGCAGACACGTCGTCCCAGAAGTGGGGGCCTAATCGGATACTCTTTCGTCTTTTCATCGTGTCTCCTTAATGGGTGCGCGACCAATCGGGGCCGATCTTGGCGGTGGCAGTTAGTGGGCACCGGAAGCCGAGTTCGCGGCCGGCGCGGAAAATGCACTCCACGACGACCTTGCCGACCTCCTCCGCGACTTCCGGGAGGGCTTCGATCTGGAACTCGTCGTGAACCTGCATGACCACGCCGTAGTCCCGGTCCTCGACCAGTCCACGAGTGGACAGTTCCGGGCAAATGAAGGTCCACGCCTTTTTCACGATAATGATGCCGGCGGATTGCAACAGGAAGTTGAGGGCGGAATGCTCGCTGCGTATCCACAGCGTCCGCCCGTCGAGCCCGCGGAGCTTGCCGGTCTCCTTGGCCTTGGCTCGGATGGCGTTGACCAGAGGGCCGAGGCCGGTAATGCCCTCCTCAAGCCGGGAACGCAGCGCCTTGCCCACGACGTTGTTGGGTGGCTTGCGCTTGCCCTTGACCGGGATGCCGAGCCCGGCGTAGTCAATGTCCTTCCCTGCCTTGTACGCATCCTGATAGGCGATCAGCCCGAGCTTGGCGTCCCCTGCTCCGTACAGCCAGCCATACTCGGCCCGTTTCACTTCTTCCCGTATGTTAAAACACAACAGGCGCATGGCGGCCGTGTGAACGTCCGTGCCCTTCTCTTCGTCCCCCTCAACCAACATCTTTACGTAGGCGCCGCCGTCGAACGGCCACAGGTAATGGGACAGACAACGAAGTTCTAAGCCCTTCGAGTCCACGCCCACGAGGACCTTGCCCGGCGCGGCGATCCACGCCTTGCGCATTCTCTTGTCGGTGGACGCCTGCTGGACGTTGGGTGAGGAACAGGACAGGCGGCCGGTGACAGCCTTGAGCGGATTGAGTGAGGCGTGAACCCGCCCGTCCGCCTTGACGTGGTGCAGCCAGCCCCCGCCGCTGCCATTCGCCTTGATGGGGGCGTTGACTTGGCCGAGCAGCTTGTCCACGACGAGGTAGTCCGCGAAGCGCTGGGCCTCCTCGTAGGGGAGTTCGCGTAGAATGTCCTCGCTGACTTCGGCCATCCCCGATGGTGTGTAGTGCGGCGGCTTCCACCCGTACTTAGAGACAAGGCGCCGCGTGATCTGCTGGCGGGAGCCCGGATTGAACTCTTCCACGTCGAGCGGGCAGTAGGCTTCGCCCGGCGTCAGCTTGCCGGCCATGGGGTGGTTCTTGTTGATGTTCTTGAGAACCTTGGCGGGCTTCGTCCGTGACTTGGGCACGAGGACCGGCGGGAACAGGAGGCGGAACTCTTCCTTCAGCGCCTCCTGCTCTTTCAGGAAGATGTTAATCAAGGTCTGGCAGTGTTCAGTGTCCAGCCGGAACCCGCGCTGGATCACCTTCATCACCTCATGGGCGATGACGTGTTCGGTGGCGACCGCTTGCGGCATGGCTTCGTACATGCCAACCAGCCGCTTGTAGACTTCCAGCGTAATCTTGGCGTCGGTGTTGCAGCGGTGTTCCATTTTGAAGGACCACCGCGTCCAGTCCTCGTGCTCCACCTTCGCCAGCGGCACCGCCAGGCGCTCGCCCCACGACTCAAGCGAGTGGCCGCCTTGCCGCTCGGGATTGCCGAGGCGGGACAGGACAAGGGTGTCACAGACCTTCCCCCAATCCAGCGGGTAGCGGTCGCCGTAGACCTTGGTGATGGCGGGCAGGTCGTAGCCGAGACCGTGGTGGAAGACGAGACGGTCGGCGCCAACCAAGCGGCGCAGTCCCGCGTCCAGCGAGCGCCCGTGCGTAAGACCGCCATGGTCGTTGTACGACCCCAACTCGCCTGTGTCCGCGTCGATGATGCTCAACTGCCAGATGGTGGTTAACTCTGGCAGAAGTCCATCAGCCTCCAGGTCCACGATCAGCGTTGTCATGGCGTCTCCTGTCCACGAGTGGACTTGTTTAGGCAAGGCAAAGCCGGGGGGTTAATGACGTATGCCAGCCAGGGGCCCCATAGGTGGTCCCGTTTTTCCAAAAGTCCTAGGTGTCTGTTACAGGACATACACAGGAGGCCGCGATTTAGTCCGGAGGCGTGACAATGATCAACCGCAAACGCGGCCTCCGGCGTCGATCCCATTGGGTCTCGCGACCGGCACGTGGCGCACTGACCACCCTGCGCGTCGCATTGAGCATCATAGTCTGCCAGCGATATGTCGTATTTCCTTCTGTAGTGCCGCTTCCGGCGGGCTTCCAAATACGCCTCCCTGTTGTTCTGGTAGCACTCCCGCCCATCCGCCGCGCCACAGCCCTGACACCTACTCTGGAGGCCGTCTGAGCGGCCCGCGTGCTTATTAAACTCCCCCCTGGGCTTCTCCTGCTTGCACTTCGAGCACCTTTTCAACGCCGCCATCAGAAAGCCCAACGATTCCAGTTGTCGAACGCCCAACGACGATGACCCGCGAGGTAGGCGCGCTGCTTCTCCGTCAACTTGACCAGCACCCGAAAAGAAAGTGGCACGTCCTGTAACCACCTTGACGAAATGATCTCGCCGAAGTCATTCAACGTGAACAGCCCCGCGTCAAACGCCGCGTGTACGTCCGCCCTCATGGCAAGGCCATTGTCGGGATCGTAATACTCCCCCTCCTCACAGAGACGGTGCGGCTTTATGTGGGCCGCCTGGATGAGTGAAGTGATCTGGCCTTTCGAAAATATGCATGTGCCAACCGGCGTCCCCGTGGCGACACACTGCTTGTCCCGCTCCAACACGGCGGCGCGGAACCTGCCCTGCCCCGATCCGTCGCGGGGCGCCGACTTCAATGACACCTTAGGCCGGCCGTCGATCTCTCGCTGGTACGCCAACTCCGCGGCGCGGACCTCGGGAGGGAGGTCCATCCACTCGGACCCCCCTCCGATGCTCCTCCCCAAGCCAAGCCGTTCCGACGCGTCTCCCTTGATCCTGTCGTTGCGCGCCGAGCGGGCCAGCGCCGTGTCCCGGTCATCCTTGTAGTACTCCGGCGCCAGCCAGCCGTGTACGCGAGGAAGCCCGAGCGCCATAGCCGCCGCGTCTTCCTCGTCCCATCGTTGTTCGGTCTTGCGATCCATCAGCCTGCCTCAGTAGTCCGCGTCTATAGCCCGTACAGGGTCCTCGGGGTCCGTCAGACGCCCGGTCTTGTTGTCGTAAACCAATGAACAAGCCTTTCCCGTCAGGCCGGCGTAGCGGTTCTTCAGCACCCGCAGGATCACGGTGTTCTTTTCGGTCGCGTCGTCAGACTGCTGGTCCCGCTCCGCGGCTATCACCGCATCCGATAATTGCGCGATGGCCTGGGTCCCGCGGAGGTCCGCGAGGGACACTTGCCGGCCCTCCTCATGCGATTTCTGTCCCTGCGGGCGCCGCAGATGGGAGACGATATGGAAGGACGCACTGGTCTCCTGGGACATGGACCGGAGCCCGGTCATCACATGATCGAGCATTCGCCGTTCGTCGGCGTCCAGGTCCGCGCCCGAGACCACCATGGAGATATGATCGAGGACCACGACTTCGCAGCCGAGCCCCTTGATCATGTAGCGAATGCGGTTCAGCAGCGTGGTCTCGTCCAGCGAGCCGAAGTGGTCATACGCCATCAGGTTGCCGGTCCCGAGCGTTGCGGAGAATGCGGCGTCAAACTCCGCGTCCGTGTACTCCACGTCAGGTAGGTGGATCGGCTTGTTCATGTGCAGGCCGACGATCCGCTTGCCAGCCCGGTCCACCCCCTCTTCCAGGTAGACGATGCCAACCTTGCGGCCCGCCAGCAGCAGCGCGTAGACCAGTTCGGAGACGATGGCCGTCTTGCCGGTGCCGGTGCCCGCCGTCCAGGTAATGAGTTCCTGCGGGCGGAAGCCGTAGAGAAGATCGTTCAAGCCTTTCCAGGGGTACTGCACACCCATGCTGAGGGGCTTCTTAATCCTCTCCTTAAGATCGGCAAGATTAACCACGCCATCCGGGCGCCACACCTGAGCATTCCAGATAGCCTGCCTCAGGTCCCCCGCCTTGCCGTCCACCAGCATTTCGTTAGCGTCCTTGTACCCGCCAAGGTCCGCCACAGCCGCCTTACCCGGCGAAAACAACTCCACCGCCGCCTCTGTGGCTTCCCGTCCCGGCTTGTCATTGTCGAAGCACAGGACCACGCGTTCGTAGCTCTCAAGGAACTCAAGCTGGGCCTTCAGTGAACCCGTGACCGCCGACGCCCCGCTCTGCAGGGACAGAACCGGCCACGTCCCGCCCATGGCCTGGCAGACCGACATGGCGTCGATCTCACCCTCGGTAATGACGATCATGCGGCCGCCGTGGCGGGCGATCTGCTGCCCGTATAGCCCACAAGTGGACAGTTTGCCGCGCACGGAGAAGACCTTGTCCGGCCCCCGCACCTTCTGGGCAACCAGGCGGCCCTTGGAATCGTAGTAGGGGGCGACCTGGACCTTCACGCCGCTCAGCGTGGCGACGCCGTAACCGTATTTCTTGCAGATGTCCTGAGAGAGACCACGGGCGGCCAAGGGGATGAACTCAAGGTCCGTCAACAGCGGCGCGTCAGATTTTGATGAATTGGATTTTGAGGGGGCCTCAACCACCATTGAGCCCTCCGGTGGATCGCTGTGGCCGCAGGAAAAGCAATGCCCCACGCCGCTCTCATAGATGGAATAAGCATCGCTTGAGGAGCAATGGGGGCACGGGAGGTGGGTTTGGGTGAATTGACTCAATCTAAGAGCCACCAAGCGACGTTCACAATGAGCAGCACAACGAGTGCGACGACGGACACGACAATAACTTCAAACATCACCCCTCCTCCCAAGCCCTCTCAGGCCCCTGAAAACCCATCCTCACCCTCGGACCCGAGGCCGCCTTTCGCCGCCGCCTCCGCTTCCTCGGGAACTCGGTCAACTGGCTGATGGAGCCCATCGCCATTTCACCGGCGTGCCTGGCAACGTCCGACCAGTCGTCGTCATTGTCCGGCTCGCCATCATCGTCACCCGGCCTTTTGGAAGTCACGGACCATTTGCTCCTCTGCCAGTCTTTTACCGCGCCCGCCACTGATCCGGGCCTCCTCAGGAAGGTCGTACACGTCCTCACCAATCTGTGATCCGAACGGCCTCTCCCCCTCCAGCGTGGCCCATATGTACGTATACGGCTCCTCGTCATCGTTGACGTATCGTTTGGTCGATAGCAAGACGGTCACTTGGGTGTCGTCCTTCCAGATGAGTTGGGACTTGGTAACGATATCCAGGGCGGCCTTGGTGTAGTTGTCCACGTCTCCCCGCGGGTATCCCCGCACAGGGTTGGCCGGGCGGCGGGCGACCGAGTGAACGACGACGGACACAGATTCCTCCGTAATGACTGCGCGCTTCTTCAAGGGCATCAACAGCGCCCCGGCCTCGGCGATCCACGTCCGGTAGGTCTTGGGATAGTACGTGCCCCACCGACTCACCCGTGGCCGGGCGGCGGGGACGGGGGCAAGCGGGATGTTTACGGCCCACTCGCCCTCCCCCGCGAAGTACAGGGCTTTAGTAGTCGCCGCCATTGTCCGCGACGCCTTCCTTGCCGCCGAAGCTGTCCTTCTCGGACCGCTCGGCCACGTAGCCCTCCTCGTTGTCGCCCAGGGCGGCAAGCGCGGTGGCCGAACCAGAGCTACGTTTGTCAATCAGCATGACGGCGTTGAGGTACAGCGTGATGCCGCCGCCGAAGCCCTCGTAGACGGACGGGCGGTAGGCGACCTTGACGACATCTCCGCCGAAGATGCGAACGTCATCCGGCAGGTCCCGCTTCTTGGTGTCCACCAATTGCGGCGGGTGGGCGGTCTTGAACGTAACCACGTAATGGCCCTGCCAGGCCTCAACCGGGTCACCATCCTTCTTCCTGATCTTGTCACCGTCGCGGACGGGACCTTCACCCGCCTTGCCGCCAGCCTGTTCATGCATCTTCTGGATATGGGCCAGCCATTCCTCACTGGGGATCGGCTCACTTCCGTTCTTAATGTGCCCAAACCGCGTAGCAAGCTTGTCCTTAGGGACTAGCAATTTCAGTGAATACTTGGCCTTGGACTCGTCCCCGCGAGAGAACTTCGTGTCCTTCTCATAGAGGTACTTGGCAAAGCCCGCGACGCCGGCAGGCGACACTTCAAGCGGTAGTTTCTTTTCACTCATGGGTATCTCACTCCTATTAGGTTGTTCCCGCACTGGTCCTACTTTGGCTGTCCACCAGTGGACCGGTGCCAAACTTTGTGAAAGTGAGTCCGGTCACGCGCCCAAGTGATCGGGGTGTGAGGGGCCGATATAGTAAGAAAATTCACGATCTGGCAGCCGCCCCTTGAGCTTTCTATAGGCAGCGGCGGCGGCGCGCTTTGCAGCCGCACACCATTCGCTGTTATGATAACGATTAGGGTTGTGGCTATCTGAAAGCGGCAGGGCTATTTCGACGAATTCAACCTCGCCTACCTGAAAATCCTCGCCCAGAAGGGCGAATCCTGCGTTGCCATCAACGCCCAATTCGGCACGGTCCATTTCTTCATCCTCTCGAGCGCACATGCCGGTCGCACAGCACAGCGGGTCAACGTGTTTGTCTTGATCACAAGGGCACTCACTCATTATCTAGTCTCCTTAGCGTCGTGTCCACTGATGGACACCTTCAGGCAAAGAAAAAGTCAGACCCCCTCACCTGAGATACATCGAAGTCGCCCCGCTCAGGCGGGGAGATCAGCGGCACGTCGGGGCCCGCCACGCTCTGAAACTCGTGTTGCAACGACTCAAACCAATTGGTCTGATAAATGTTAACGAACTCCTCCCGGACGATCATCAGGAAGTCATCCATCTGTGAGGCGTGGCACCCGAAGCTGTCATGGATCACGGCGAAGTTGTTGAACCCCGCCTGGGATGCCGCGGCTATGGTCAGCACCATGTGGGCCGCGTCGAACGAGTGGATCATGTTGGGGGCTATGGACAAGGCCTGTTTCCGCAGGCGCAGCGTCTCGGCCACGTCGTCCTGCCAAAGCGTCGTCTCCCCGATCAAGGTCCGAATGGTCTTGTGTGACCGCTCGTAGTAGGCCTGCCGCACCCGGAACCCGGACGGCGTGGTCCAGTCCACCGGCTTGCCGGCCCGCGCCAGGATCGTGGCGCTGTCCTGCATCCAGTCCATGATCTCGGTCGCCTTGATCACGGTACCCTCGATGGCGGCCTTCATCAGGTCTCGCAGATACGTGGCGTTCTTCATGGGGTCGCCCGGCAGACCATCCGTCCAGCGATCATGGATGATCTGGTCTCGCATGCCGATGTCCGTCAGGCCGTAGGGAACGGTCATGACGCCGCGCTTGACCACCTTGCGGTCCACCTGGCCCAGCCAGTTGCGGGCGACGGCCGCGATGCCCTGGTCCCGGGCGGTGTCCGCGTCTAACTGCACCTGCTCCTTAACCTTGTCCGCCACGATCTGATAGATGTCCTGCCGAATGGGGGAACTAGTCAGATTCGTGGCCTTCGCCCCAATCGGGTCAAGCCCCATAGCAGATAGGTGCTGGAGGCCATTGCACGAACCGTCCACGTACACAGGAAGGCGTGAGGGGAACCATTCAGGGCCCTTGGCGTAGCGGAACGCAGCGTCCAGTTCCTTGGCGACCGCCAGGAATTGCCACGGCTCCTCAGCCTGGCTCCAGAACGCATAGCCAGAACCAAGGGGGTCGAACGCGACGGCATAAAGATCGGCAAGATGCTCCACGCACCAGTCCACCTGATCGTCCCGCGGGAGCTTGTCCATCCCGTAGGTCTTGGCGGCGTGGTAGCACAGCCAGCGGACGCCCGCCTGCCCGAGGGGGCGCGACCGGGAGAACACCAGCAGCCCGCGGGCGAAGTCATCAGCCTGTGGGTGGAGGTCTTGGGGGACGGGGTACGCCCGGCCCCGGAAGTCCAGGCTATGGGGAAAGTAAATAGTCGGTTCGTCGACAAACTCAAAAGCCACCTGCAGGGCCCGGTGCATCGCGTCCCGCTTGGCCTGGAGCCGGTTGTTGTGGTCATGCACAAGACGCCGGGCGTTCTTCACGGCGCCGCGTTCCGCCGTGGTCATCTTGGCCCATTCGTCGGCGGGGATTTCCGCTGGCATGTCACGCGGCGGGGCGACGGGCAGGACCTCGGCTGCGCGGCGGTGAGTGGCCTCCTCGGCCACGGCCATGACGGAGGTATTGATAGCCCAGGAAGTCTCGTTGATGGCCCGCATGGCCGCAAGGCAGACCGGGGGCATACTGTCCTCGGTGACAACGGCGGCTGTGTGCCGGCACTGCGTCACGGCGATCAGTGGCGTGTCGTGCGTGAGATAGCCGCCGACGAACTTCTGTCCGTCCCACACCCACGGGCGCGGCGGGCACAGCATCGGCAGGAACCACGGCGTACACTCTGAGCGCCGCGCGTACTCCTCGTCCATCGCCTGTGTAACTTCGGCCCGCAGTACTATGCTGGTCATGGTCTGCACCCGGCCTCTGAGATTAGTATTATAGTGGACGAGTTCCACGAAGTCCGAACAATGAACCACAACCAGGTCCAGCAGGGCCAGGCCCACCTTCAGCCGCGTCTCCGCGTCCCACTCGGTTGTGGTGATGTCGTCCATAAGCCGTAGCCACTTACGGACGGAGCGGGGATTGATCCGGCGGACGCGGCGCTTCATCATTTCAATCCGATTGGGAGGCGTATCCTTGGCGCGCAACTTCTCCTCTACACGCAACTCCCCCCACCGGAACTCCAGATTGACCAACCGCCCTACACACTGCGCCGCCGCGATACGCTGCCGCACCCTGGACGGCATATTGACGACGGTTCGCGCCGTGATGTACGCCAGGCGCCATGCGTCGCTGGCTTCTACCGGGACCTCCCACCCCATCAGGCGTTGTCCCGTGGTGTGGGCGGCCGCCAGTTTCTTGCGGGCCTCCCGCTGGAGACGGCGAACCTCGGGGACCAGGGTCTCCAGCATCTTCGCCATGACACTTTGCCCGACCGAACCGTCGAACTCCCGCCCGCTGCTCCGGTCTGCGTTAATCGCGTTCATGTATCGCTTCACGCCGCGCTCGACGGACGTAATCTCTAGCTGACGTTGGCGGTCAAAGGCGTTCATTAAACCTCCTGGAGTAAAAGAGCGGGCAGGCGTAGGAACTTAGTTTTCCTCGTCAGTCATTCGGCTCCCCGGCGAGGGCGGCGCGGGCCTTGCGTACAGGCTCCATGTCGCGTTCGAACTTCACCATCTGGTGCGGGTATTGCTCACGGCTTGGCCACTCGGCCTTCACGTGATCCTCAAGGTCGTCGGCGCATTCTTGCAGGAGACCCTCCAGCGCCTTCACTTGGGCCTCGGCGCGCTTCTCCAAAATGGGGCGCAGGATTACTTCACAGCCGCAAGGCTTCTCTGGGTCGCCGGTACAAGCGTATTCTTCCAAGGCCTTCTCCGCCTCCGCCAGCCGCGCCTCGGCGGCTTCGGCTTCGCGCATGTATTGGTAGGACAGCCGCGCATGATGTTTGGCATCGGCAGCGTAAGTACGAAGCATCTTCCAACGATCTTCAGCCACGAAACCCGTCAGCCGCGCCGTGAGGCGGTCGATACGATCTATGGCTCGCGCAAGTAGCAGATCAACATCCCTGTCAGGGTCGGCAGGGATCGACGCTACTGCTCCGTTGCCTTGTAAATGATGCGAAACACGGTCTATCCCGGCCCGCAGTCTGTCCGTCAGGTCGTCCTGTATCGTCATAGCTTCCTCGCACGTATGATTTTAGCAATATGATCGGCAAGCGCCGGAGCACGAGGATGGCCTCAGCCGTTTAGATGTTCAGCCACCTTCGCACATTCCACCCTCTCCCTCGCCGCGTCCCGCTCCTCCGTCAGGCGGCAGATGTCGCGGACGCGTTGCTCATCGGCCTTCTCCACCTCCGTCAGCCGCGCCGTGAGGCGGTCGATCTCGGCGGCACATTGTCCGACTAGTTCTGCGATTGCGCCGCACAGGGCACGCTCGCTGCGCGTCCCGCGTAGATAATCAGGGTCTGTCTTTAGAGCGGAAGCCTGTCGCTCCATTTCGTGCAACCGTTCCTGTATCGTCATCCCTTGTCCTCCTGCCCCCCGGCGAGGGCGGCGCGGGCCTCTGTCATTGGACATGAAAGCACTGGTGGGTTCGCGGATGCACAATCCCCGCCGCATACAGGACACCCAAAACTGCGCCACAATTCTAGTGCCGCGCGTAATTTACTGCGTTCCTCCTCCAGCGCCTTCACGCGAGCCTCGTAGGATTTAACGAGCGGGATGGCGGTAGTAACAGAAATCCTTAGTGTCTTAGTTTCATTCTCCACCTCCGTCAGCCGCGCCGTGAGGCGGTCGATCTCGATCGTCATTTCTTGTCCTCCATCTTCAGTTCCTTCCTTAACAACTCCAGCGCCTTCCTCTGCCCGACCATCGGCCCATATGTTGCGCTCGACAGCTTCCGCGCGATCTGACTGAGGAGATAACGGCGCCGCTTTCGGCTGTCGGCCAAAACGGCGTGAACCATGTATTCGGCCGCGTGCGCCGGCACTTCCTGATCCAGCCGAAACGCCTTGTCCGCGATGTACCGGCGCCACCACGCCTCAGGGCCGCCCTCGTAGGACTCGTGCTGCATCCGATGAACGTCCTCATGGGCGCGGAGGGCGTCATTCAGCACGAGGGAGTGAGGGTTATAGATGGCGTCCCCCCACGCAAAGATCACGGACCTGTGCTTGATGGGGAAGGCCGCGGCGATCTCCGCGTACAGGGGCGGATAGTCGTGGACTACTTTCATCGCGCGAACACCTCCCTCCGATTACGGAACACGCCCGTGCAGACCCACAGCGAATAGTCGTCATCCGGGTCCGCTAACGGTCCACCTGTGGACAGGTCACGGCACGACGAGGCGAGCTTTAGTTCCCACCGCCGCAGCATGCCGTCCACAGGGGACTTACGCAGGTCAAAATTACGTGCCATCACGAATACCTCCATGCGTTCCACGTGTTGATCCCGAGCAGCGCCAGATTAAGCGCCACTAGCCCCTGAAGCCCCGTCATCAGTCCGACAGCGATCCACAACGAGGACGCCGCGATCCCGTACAGCGCCCCTGCCAGGGGCAGGCGGGGGTACAGACCGACAGACACAAGGACGAGAGCGGCCGCGATCCACTCAACCATGTCCAGCACTCCTTGCAATTTGGATAAGGAGATCACGAAAGGGCGCAGGCGTTCCAATCCTCGCGGCGCTGTCCCGTCCGCCACCCCGGCCGGCCACCTCACCCAAACGCTTCGCGCGCTTCAGGCCCATGCGTGCCACGATAGCCGGATCAAGTCGCGTGGCGCTGCGCCCCCACGACAATTCGGGAAGCCAACAATTAACTGCGTAGAGCCATGTCGGCTTGCGGGCGTAGTGCCCATACCGCCCCTGTTCGACACAACAGGTGAAGCCTCCCGATTCGTCCGCCTTGATCCACCCGCCCCCGCGCGGTGGCTTCGTCAGTCCGAAATGCGTCCAGGCGTGCGAACCTTCCGGGTGTTCCAAAACGCCGCCATACCGCCTTACCGCGGCAAGTGCCGCCGCAAAACAACCACCATCATCCCCCTTGGTTTTGCGCTCTCCAGTGCGCTTGATGTGTAGTGGTTGCCCCGCCCAGAATTTACCCCACCGTTGACACGGTGGATGGGCGACTACCCGATAGGGCCCGGCGTAGGTGCGCGCGTCCCGCGCCTCGTCCCACGGGTCAACGCCCGGCAACCCAAAATATGAACCGCCGGTTTGCACATAAAGTGCGGCGATCCACTCAACCATTGTTAGGGTCCGTATCATTCACCGCCTGCCGATAGGCCATGCGGTACTCACGAAATTCATTCGAGCCCTGAAAGGCCAGCGGGGAATCGCCGCCGCCAGCCGCCCGGAACGCCCGGACGGCGCGGTCGTATAGGATCAACCGGAGTTCGTCATCGGTGACGCGAAGGTTATGAAGTTTCATGGCTAGAGCCTCTCACTAGTGGACACGTTTAGGCACGTAGATAAGGGTAGATGAGATCGTGGCTGCGCAACTTAGCGAGCGGGCCAGACAAGAGCTTGCGGTAGGCGTTTTTGCGCTTCAACCACGCCTTGTGATCTTTCGTGTGTCTTTTCTCCTCCTGGGACAGCCACTTCTCAAAGTCATGCTTGGTGGCGTATTCCACAGGAATGTAGAGCCGCTCCAGTCCCTCCACCGTCACGATGCTCAAGAATTTATTGAAGGTCATTCCGCCAACTTTAATCTCTTGGTCCATCGCAGCCGAAAGTGTGTAATACACGCCTACTTTCACCGCATCCCGGACCCTCCCCCTTAAGGTAATGTCCTCCCACTCCTCGATTGTCTCGATCACCGTGTCAACAACCTGCGCGCGGTATACATGATTCTTGATGCTAGCGAGCGCCGCCCGCACCAGCATAGTGAGGTCGGAATCACTTGACGTAATTGTGCTAGACATAGGCCTTGATCTCCTTGATTGCGCGTTCAATCCATTCGATGTCTGACTTCGTAAATCCCTCGGCGATGGCCTTCCAATCGAAATCCCCCGTGTACTGCCGCAGGGTGCTCGCCGCCAGCAACAGTTCCGCCCCCAGGTCCTCCGACGACAGCGGCGTGTCGTCGTATTCTGGCCGTTCGTTGATTTCATTCAGGTAATCGGGGCGATTGTCCACTACGTTGTGGACAACTGGTCTAGTTTCTGCAATTAAATCAGCAGCCTCACGCTTTTGCGCGCGCGACTGTTGCACACTCTCGTTCTTGGTGGCCCGCATAGCCGCCAGCGTCGTCCGGCCGTCAGCGATCTGAATGTACTCATGGGCGCGTTGGCGGGACAGGTCGGAGCAGTTGATCCGAAGGAATTGGGACCAGGTGAGGGCGTTGGTTTTCTTGACGCGCTCCTTGGCCTCGATCAGATACAGCCCCGCCGCCTTGTAGAACTGTTCCGCCTTATCGGCGTACTGGTCCCCCTTGGTGACGTTGGCCGCTATCTGCTTCCCGAGCGTATCGAGCGGTAAATTAGACGGCATCAAACTCCTCCTCCGCAGCGTCCGCAGCATCATTCCGCAACTTGTTCCTGCTGCGTCCCATCAATGTCTCACTAGTGGACAGGTCCTGTCAAGCGAAAAAGTCAAAGTCAATCTGGCTGCGGCTTTCAGTACTATTCACTCGTGGTCAGCGGCGCGATTAGATTTTAAGTCTACCCGGAAGCTGGTACGGGCGCCCGGACTTGAACCGGGACCCCTTGCAGGGAGCGGGGTTTAGGCCCGCCGCGTCTACCATTCCGCCACGCCCGCCGCAGCATGGGGCAGTATTCCGCAGCAGGCGCCGCAGCACAAGTCAGGGAGTAGACTTTGTGTCCCACCCCGCCACTGCCAGAGCGGCGCGAGCGATTGCCTGTATTTTTTGGGCTGCGTCAGTTGATTTATTCGGATGGTTGCCGATACGTATTAAAGCATCATTCATTATTTTCACCTGCGCCTCCAGGCGGTCGATCTTGGCCTCCATGCGGTCGATCTCGACCCCCATGCGGCTCATTATTTCTCCAGCACTTAGCATCAGTCCTCCTCTTCAAGCACCTTGACCGCCGCCAACAGATTAGCCGGCGCCAGGTGCGCGTATCGCATGGTGACGCTGATCGTCTTATGGCCCATCCACTCCTGAACCACCTTCAGGGGGACGCCCCGCTGTACAAGGCGTGACGCGCAAGTGTGCCGCAGGGCGTGAGGCACTAGCTGCTTGTCGTCGGACAGGCCAAACATGACCTTGGCCCGATCCCACGTCTGTCTGAATGAATGCGGAGAGACAGAAAACACGTCCCGCACTGGTCCGATTTCGGGCGTACGGCGTCCAATGACTTCACGGACGCGCTTGGTCATTGGCACAGACCGCGGATCACCATTCTTGGTTTTCCAAACCGACAAGAAGCCCGTCTCAAAATCAGCATCCCGCGGCTCGAGACGAAGGGCCTCTCCCATCCGCACGCCTGTGTCAATAAGGACCACGAACAGGTCCACCTCGTCCTGCTTGCTCCATTGAGTGAACAGGCCCAGAAACGCGGCCTCCTCCTCCCTCGTTAGGAACCGGGTCCGGCCGCGCCCTTCCTTCCGGCGGGGTATATCCGGCCGCTCGCCCGCGCCCCGCCGGCGCTTGGCGACTGAAAACACTTTAGAGACGGCCGCGAGGTAGCGGTTGATAGTGGCGTCGGACTTGCCCCGCGCCTCGAGGTCCGCCGTCCATAGCTCAAGCGTGTTGATGTCGATGGTGTCGAGCGGGCGATCCTTGCCGACGAACTTGGCCAGGTCGTTCGCGTTGTGCGCGGCGCGTTTACCCCACGCCTCCTTCCACGCCACCTGTTCCGCCACCCCGATGGCTTTACTGAGGGCCCATGACTTCTGCTGACGGGGCGTGAGAACTACCACGGGCTGCCCGCGTATCTGCGCCAGCAGGTCCCGCCGCAGCAGGATCGCCTCCTCTATCGTGGGGGCCGTGCCAGTCTTGCGCTGGCCTTGAAAAGACACGTCAACGACGAAGCTATCGCCGCGCGTTCGGATGCCTTTGGGTAATGCGCTAGTCATCTCGCATGATATCCTCTATTTGTGACAACACTCGCAGTCCCTTAGCGGTTACTTCCCACACCCGGCGACGCCTCGGCCCCATGTGCCGTGTCTTATTGTCGTCCCATGAGGCCTTAAGAAGTCCAAGGCCCTGATGCTTCTTTTTATCATTATCGAAATAAGGCTCGCTTGATAGTATCATCAAGTTGCGATAGGCGCTCGCGAGCCCCATTCCTGTTGCCTCCATTACATCTTCCCGCGTCGCCTTGCCGCGCTGCGCCACAAACAAAAACGTGACAAGCCGTTGTGCGGGCATGTGTTCGTCATGACTACGCATCACCTCCAATGCCTTTGACATTTTTTGATTTGGATACATTGTCTCTCCCCATTGAAAACGGAAGGTTGAGCAGCACCTCTGTGCGGCCCCAGTTCACCACTAGAGTTCCACCCAGGACAGTTGCTTGAAGGCCCACGGCGGGCCAATCTAGCATCCTTGTGATCACTAGTGGTCCTAAAAAAATAATGGTGTGCGTCCTCATGATATGAACCTCCTCACCCCCGCTTGTGGTACTGACACTAGAAAGCGGAGGCGTTAACTAGGGGTTAACTTCTGTGACTTTACGTGGCCAGCCGGTCCTCCCCCTAGAGTTCCGGCGGCCGGTTTACGCGGTACGCTATGAATTGCTTAGGCGGGCGTGTGAACTAGGTGACTCCTCCCGCCTAAGTGATGATGCTTACTCACCATCCCGTTGCCGCCCATGCAATGGCAAGAGCGGCAATAGGCTGGCGGGCGTGTGAACTAGGCGGCGAGAGCCTCTTTAAGTTCGGCCAAGATAGCGGGGGTTATGGTGCCCCCTTCCATCCGGCGGAAGATAGCCCGCGCCCTGGCAAGGGAAGCGCGAGGCGCCTTGGCTGAGGCGCCGAACGGTACAAAGGCGGCCGCCATCACGGGTGACATTCTGGCGCCGTCCCATTCCACCATCCCGAAGTCAAAAACCTTACCGACAGCGGAATGCGTGGTGGTGGCGATGTACTTGCCGGTTTCAACGTCCAGGGCCCTTCCCTGTGGACTCCAGAAGCTCATGCGGTTGACGGTGCCGTCCGTAAAGTGCGCTTCATACACGGGGTACGGATGAACGCCTTTACGGAGGGCCGTAATAAACTTTTCAGTTGTCGGGATCATGGCTATGCGTCCTCCGTATGAAGCTCACGCTCGCGCATAGCCACGAGCGCGCGCCAAATGGCTAGATCAGTGATGTCAGTGAACACGCCAACGCGCATACACTCGCAAAACTTCCTAGCTTGATACACTTGGTCGAATGCACGAATTTGGTCGAGGGCGACCATCTGGGCGTTCTGCCAGTACCGCAGCCATCCGATGATTTCTTGCTGTGTCATCTTAAGTCTCCGGCTCATAGGTGGACAGGAATGGGCCTAGTTAAGCCGGCAATGCGTTCGCCCAACATTCCTCGCCACCTTGCTCTTGAAGTGACTTAACGCCCACATCTACCGCAAGGCGCGGGATGTTGCCGGCCGTGTCGAAGTCAATCCAAATTTGCGTGACCAGGAAGCGAGCTTGCGGATCATCTACCAGCCCACGAACATCTTGCCACTCGCTGACCTGCCATTCGTCACACGCGACGTGCTCAATCATAGTGGCCCAGTCCGGCTCCTCGCCCGGCCCGTACCAGATTGCGTAGTAGCCTAGGGCCGTGTCGCTTTCTACGTCGGGTTCCCGCCACATGTCATAGGCGGTTAGGTCAATGGTTTTGGTTGTCATTGTCAAATCTCCGGCTCATAGGTGGACAGGAATGGGCCTAATAAAGTCCAAGCGAAAATCCCAAGATCAACGGCGCGCTGCCCGTGACCAGGGCGAGGACGAACGCAATCCAGGGTAGCCAGTGGTTATCGTGGTTCATTTCCCTCTCCTGCCGGGGCTCGCGGTTACTGCGCTGCTTTCGCGGCGCGGCCAGTGGCTTCCCGCGCGGCCTCAATGTCCCGGCGCAATTGAGTGGAAAGGACGCCGTCAACCTTCTCAAGCGCGTCTGCCAGCGAGTCCACGGCATCCGCTAGTTCCAGTACTGCGTCCTTGATTTTTAGGTCATCCATTTCCCTCTCCTCAGGGCTCGTGGTTACTGCGCTTAGACTAATCCATCTGTGGACAGGTGTCAAACCTAGTTTTTCCGTGACGAGGCGCCCACCCAAAGGAAGTGACCAATGAGGCCCGCCACCAACATCCCGCCGGCGAAGGCCTCATTAACGAACGCCACCACGGGCATGGCGGCACAAACAGCCAGGCCCCAATACATCACTTTGGACTCACGCGCCTGGCGGGCGAGATAGCCCCGCACTGCGTCATCCTGTTCAGGCTCGCCCAACAAGGCCCGCTCTTCGTCCTCGGTAAGATTGAATACGTCTTGCCTGGCGGCCATGATCTTAGACCAGCGCAGGGACGTTAACAGCCCCGACCAAGTTAGCGCCGACTAGATTGGCACCAGCCAGGTTGACCAACGCCATGTCCGACCCGGCCAGGTTAGCACCCGACAGATTGGCGCCCGATAGATCGGCCCCGGTAAGGTCCGCCCTTGACAGGTCGGCGCCCGATAGATCGGCCCCGCTAAGGTCCGCACAAACCAGGCTGGCGCCCGGCTTAATCTTGTATCCGTGAACTGTCATGATGATCTCCTATGTCTACAAGTGGACAGGTTTAGGCGAAACCAAAGCGCGCCTAGCGCGTAATTAGATGACGGCCTAGGCTAATCCATAGGAAATGCGCTGTCAAGCACTAAATCACTGGCCGGGCGCAGAGCGCCACGTGCCCCTGTTGGGGCCGGCGCGGGTCGCCTGTGGCCGCCTTGAGCGGACCTGAGGTGGGCTAAGCGGGCCTCAGGGCCATGCCGCGTTGAGGATTATGGAAAAAATAGGGGCCAGCCTCACACTACAGTGTGCGCTAGTCCCTGATACTCAACTCGAATCTATGATCTATCTAGGCGGGTCAGTGTGCATAGGTGACCAAGCCGACGCCCTGGGCCCTGCAATGGCCGCCTAATGACGCCTCGAGGCGCCCAGGCTGGCTGAATGCGACATCATATCTAATTATATTCCAACGATGACAGAGGCCTAGGCCAAATGCTGCCGATTGATGTTGCCGCCAGGCAGGCCGCGTGCAGAAAAAGAGGGGTACGGCGAGCCGGCGCCCCCACGGGGGGAAGTGCGGGCCGGCGCGCGAAGTAACACCCCTCGTAAATCTAGGCCGATACCCCGGCCGCCTCAGCCTTCCTTACGTCCAGTGAGAGCGCGGGCTTCATACCGATGATGTCACTAGCCATGCGCTGAAACGTCGTGATGTTCATGTCCCCCTCAGCGATCATGCGGTCCATGCGGGCCAAGGCCGTTGCTTGGGGCTGATCCAGGATGTGATCGCGGTGGATCAGTTGCGCCCTGATCTCCTGAACGTCAGAGAAGTCAAGTTCGCTTTCCTCATCAGCCAACCCCCTAACGCGGTGGGTGGCTATCAACCGCTTCGCCACCGTGAGGGGGCGTGACGCGCCTTTGATTTCGCGAATGGCGTCAGCGCGGCCGGGGAAGCGACCCGGCAGGTTGTCGGTGAAATACTGCACGGCGGCCTTAACGACCTGCTTACGGTTTAAGATGCTCTTGCGGCTCATCAGCCGTTCGACATGACCGTCCATCTGGCGCCCCTCCTGCTGGGCTCTTTCTGGTGGGGTATAGGTGTCTGACATAGCCTCCGGAAACCCGCGGCGGCTAAGGCTTTCAAAACGTCGAAAAGGGGGGTCAGGTAGGGGGAGGCCCCCCCAAAATTAAGCCATTGAAATCATTCATTCGTGACATTTTTGCCACAGTAGGCCCTGACCGGCCCCTATAGCCCCGCCTTATGTATCGCTGTCTCCGCCGCGGCCGCCACCCACAGGCCCAACTCCGTCAGGCTGCCGGCCCGCGCAGGGGCGCCCGTAGCGCTCTCACAGGCCTCTATAGCCTCCAAGACCGTATCCTTGAGCCACTCAACCACATACTGGCGCTTGACCTTGTCCCTGCCAAGGTCCACCGGAAGCTCCAGAGCAGCCCCCCAGTATTCCTGTTGCAGCCTCGGGCGGCCCTGCGCCACCCCCAAGGTCAGCCTTAGCTTCTTACTGACGTCCGTGTGGGCGCCGCCAATCAGCGGCCGGTCCACCCAGGGAATCCCCTTGGTCACCGCGATGCACAGGTAAAGACCCGTCCCCGCCTTGCCCCATAGCAGCCCCTCGGCAATCGGCCGGCCCTGGTCGTCCATCCGCTTCTCGTCGTCTTCGGATAAGACCTGACCCCTGTTGGGGTCCAGGGGGTGGCCCTGACCTACGATAGGATCGGGGAACGTGGATTCTTTGTTGGACACAGAACACTCCTCCTGGTCTCTATAGGTTAACTAAAGACGGCTATAGACTACTTAAGGCTTACCCTTATAGATTATAATCCTCAGGAGAAGCCTTAAGTAGGTCTATAGGTTACTTAAGAAGACTAAGGGTTTATCTAAAGACTTACCTAAAGAGGAAACCTAATGAGGTCCTAAGGACCTACTTTAGTAAGTCCTTAGCCCCGTGCTCCGCACTGGTCCTACTTTGGCTGTCCATACCCTGTTACTCATC
>WHSQ01000230.1 GCA_009380005.1 Actinomycetota bacterium
CGTTCTCGATGAAGCCCTCGCGGCTGTAGTTGCCGAGCGTAGCTGTCACCTCGGCCGGCTCGCCGTTCGCCATGAGAGGCGAGGACACGAGCGTTAGGGGTGTCGCGAGTTCGCCGCGGTACATAGCGAAGATCCAGGGCTCTCTTCCCCAGTCGCTCTGATATCTTCTTACTGTCCAGAGACTGTAGAGAAGGACCCCATCGAACCGGTGAGCTTCCACTAGCTCCTTTGTGCGGCGCTTCGCCTGCTCTCGCTCGTCCACCTCCCCCAGTAGCGTGTAGTAGCCGATCTCGGTGTCGGCGACAGCGAAGTCGGCGTTCGTGCTGAGCCGGTCGGCCAGGAAGGCTTCCGTGCTGTCGTCGTCTGCCGTCGCTCGGGCTCGATTCACCGCGTCTTTCGCCGCCAGGAAGTGATCTCGGGCGCGGGAGACCACGTCGAGGTTGGCGTAGTTGCCGGGTGCGCGGTCGAAGATCGCGGACCCCGCCGTCTCCACATGCGCGTAGTACTCGGTCATCGCCCCGGCAGAATCGCCGTAGCGCTCGTCGACGTACTGCCTCACGTATCCGTCGGCGTCCAGCTGGGCGTCCCAGGACATCGCGGCGACGAGCAGCTGGGTCAGCTCGTACGTGAGCCAGTCGGCGGGCTCGGAGTAGATGCCGAATCCGTTCAGGCCCAGCGAGTGGTAGTAGGCCATCTCCTGACCGATGAGTTCGGGAAGCACAATCGGGAGCGAGTGCCACGAGTACTTGCGGTAGTACTCGTAGAAGGCCATAGGCCCGTCGAAGTCCTGGCGCCACGTCTGCACCAGCTCGTCGTAGAAAGCGTTCCGAGGATAGGTGTCATCGAAGATCGGTTCGGTGTAGCTGCGGTCGTAGGGCGCGAAGTCGATAAGCGTCGCCGGGTCGAACGCATACTCCGGGTCAGGCGGGTCGATGTGACTCGAGTAGGCGATGGCCTCGACCGTCACGTCGAGCCTCTCCTCGCGGATCCCCTCGGTGAGCGCATTGGTCACATGTGAGTAGGCATTCGCGATACTGCCGAACTTCTCGGACGCCGCCTCCGGCCAGCGCGATCCATCGGGTGGCCAAGAGTCGAAGATGTCGATCTCTGGTCGCTGCTCGACATAGGCGACGACGTTGTCAACGTAGGTCTGCACGGCCTCGTCGTTGTCGACGTCGAACACGTTTACCCCGGACGTGTAGTACTCCGGATGCTCCTCAGGGGACAGGAAGTTCTGGTAGCCGTGGCCGCCCACCTCGAGGATCATGTCGCGCTTGTCCAACTCAGGGATGAGCTCTTCGCGCCACAGGTCCCAGCCAACCAGACGCCTCCCCGTGCCGCCGGGGTATGTGAGGGTGTTGAGTCTCTGTTTGGCCATCCAGTCGATCAGCTGTGGCAGGTTCTCAGGAGTATGGCTCCAGCCTTCTCCAACGTCCCTGCGGCGATAGGTGAAGCTGGGCTCCTCGGTGATCTCCATCGGTCCGAGGGACACCGTTTGCCGCTGCGGTACGTATTCGGCGTTGCCCTCGTAGAAGTC
>WHSQ01000231.1 GCA_009380005.1 Actinomycetota bacterium
GGCGTGACTACGCCGCTGTGACAGACGCTCGGCGGCCCCGACGCCGTAGGGGTGGGCGGTATGGCACCGTGCCGTGGTGAGCGGCTGCCGACCCGCCTCGGGCTGCAGCTCCTCGCCCTCGGGGCGGGCCCAGTCGGGCTGCTGGGCGAGGGCGAGGGTGTGGGCGCGGCTGGTGGCGATCGCTTCTTCCCAGCCGCTGTCAGCCGCGGCGTAGATCCGGTTGCTATGCCGGCCTCTGGACAGCGCGACGTAGGCGCGTTCGGCGGAGGTGGCGGGTGAGGGGGCGAACAGGCTGTGGTCGACGGTGGCGGCTTGGGCCTTGTCGGCGGTGGTGGCGTAGCCGTAGTCGACGTCGGCGCCGGCGTAGCCGGCGGGCAGGGTGATCTGAGCGGGGCCGTCGGGGGCCCGGTGGTCAGCGTCCAGTTCCACGACCACAGCCCGTCGGGTGGTGCGGGTGATGGTGCCGGTCATGCCGTTGCGGACGGTGACGGTGGTGCCGTCGGGTTGGGGCAGCCGGCTGTCGTTGCGGCCGAGACGGACCCGGTCGCCTGGGGCCAGGTCGATGTCGCGGGCGTCGTCGTCGGAGACGTAGGTGCGGCCGCGCCGGGCGACCTCGCCGGTCTGGGTGAGGTGGTGGCGGGCGAGCAGGTTGAGCTGGGCGACGACGGTGCGTTCGGCGGCGAGCATCCGCACGTCGGCGCCGTCGGCGCGCAGCCGTGCCCAGTCGCCGACCATGGCCGCCCAGGCGTCGGCAGGCTGGTCGTGTTCGTGGACGGCGTCGAGGGCGCGGAGCTGTTCGATGGCCTTGTCGGCGTGGCCGTCGCGGATGAGGTCGGCGGCGTCGCGGTAGCCGGGGTTCCGGAATCGGTGGTTGACCCCCAGGGTGACGGCGCCGAGGCGGGTGGCGAGGACGTGGTGGATGCCGCCGACATCGACTGAGGGGATTTGGCGGTGGTCGCCGACGTCGACGACCTTGCCGCCCGCATTGTCGACGAGGCGTTGGAGGGCGAGGCGGTTGCGGGTGTCGACCATCGCCGCCTCGTCCACGATCACTACCACGCCGGCGGGTAGGCGGCGGTGGCCGTGGGCGACTTCGACGAGGAGCTTGTCGAGGGTGCACGCGTCGACCCCCGCCGAGGTGGCGAGTTGGTGCGCGGCGGTCGCTGATGGGGCGACGCCGAGGACCTGGACGCCGGCGCGGCGCGCGACCTCGCCGTAGCAGCGGAGGGCGGTGGTCTTGCCGGTGCCGGCCTTGCCGACCACGACGTCCACGCCGGCGCCGGAGGACGCGAGACTTCGGACCATGGTTTGCTGGTCGGCGTCCAGGTCGGGGTACGCGGCCAGCGCCGCGTCCACCTGCTCGGGGCCGATGACGGCGACGCGGGCGTGTTGGCGGTTGGTGGCGCGTTGGAGGAGTTCGTGTTCGGCGGCGAGCAGGTCGACGGTGGAGTAGCGCCGCTCGGCCTGGGTGCACACCTCGCGGAGGACCCGGCCGTGTTCGTCGCGGGGGCGGATGACCTCCCCGGAGGTCC
>WHSQ01000232.1 GCA_009380005.1 Actinomycetota bacterium
GAACTCGCGCCGGCGGGATGCGGAGCCGAGCAGCGCGCGTCCGAGTTCGAGTGGCAGAAGTGGCAGTTCGCCGAGATCTCTCCAGCCGTAGCGGCAGCCACCTTCGCCATCGCCTGAGCGGGGGACGGGGCAGGCGACAACGATGCCGTTGCGTCCGCGCACCTCCCCCCAGCGTGGTTCGGTCTGCAGGTCGCCGACGCTGTTGCCGAGCATCACCCCCTCGGGCAGCGCGAACAGGTAGTGGCCGCGGTTCGGCTGGTCGGGCCTGGTCGCCTGAAACGGAGGCTGATGCTCCTCGATGGCGCGTCGGAGGATGTTGGGTGTGTGCTCCCAATGGTCCACGTCGAAGGCGATTGCGCCTGACCGTCCGACGTGGAGGAACACCCCGAGCTGATGCAGCGTCCAGGGGTGCTCGGCGCGCGACGCCCGCTCTGAGTCGCGCCGGTACCAAAGGTCGATCACCTCAGGGTCGCGGGAGGTCTTCTCGGGCCAGCCTTTGCCGAGGACCGACCCTGCGTTCTTGGCGAGGCGGAGGCTTATCGGCCCGACGTACCAGCCCGCCTCTGCGTAGAAGTGGGCGGCCTCCTCAGGTGTGAACACGCTGTGGTCAATGTGGGGGACGTGCAGAGGCGTGGTCGATTTGAGCACTGGCGGTGGTCGTGAGTCGGCCCCGCACACGGGGCACGGGTGGTGATGCACGCTGCGACGCTGCTGGCAGGGCTCGCACATTCGCCGTAGGCCGCGCGCGTCGACACCCAGCACTGCGCACGCCCCACACGCGTTCGGGTTCGCCTCGCGGTAGCCGTCCGCGCAGCCCTCGCACAGCCCCACATCGGTCGACACGCAGTGACGGCATTTGGGCTCGCGGCGGAGATCTCCCTCCATCCACGCCGCCGCCTCTGCGGGGGTCATCCCCTTGGTGTCGTTGCGGATTGCGGCGTACATGCCGTACGCGTCGGGTGCGTGGCAGAGGGCCGCCGAGAGAACCTCTCGCGCCGTCCGCCGAAGGTGGAGGTCACGACGCAGGTGCGCCTCGTGGAGCTCACGGCCGCTTGCGCCCGTGTCCTGCGGTGGGGTATCGTGATGCACGTCGAGCCTTTCCCTTTAGCGATGGTCAGGTGAGCACGTCTTAGATGCCCCCCGGTCGCCAAGCCGGGGGGCTCTTCTTTTTGCCATGGTGAGGGGCGACGTGCCCCCGAATTGCACCGTGAGCGTATCCGACGGGTGAAACCCGGTCCACCTGTCGACTACACGCTGTCGTAGTCGCGTTGGTCGCGGGGTGAGGCCAACCAGTCGAGGACGTCCTCGAACGTGACGCCGTGGGTGCCGCCGTAGACGACTTGTGAGCGGTCGGCGGTCAGCACCCACCACGCCCCGTAGTCGAGTGCGTTGGGGTCCACCCTTTTCGATTTGCGCAGCGTGAGTCCTTGCAGTCTGGCCATGCGGCGGTATCGAGCTTCGGTCGCGTCCATGTCAGTTTCCCCCTTGCCATCGTCGCTCTCTGCGTCTATCG
>WHSQ01000233.1 GCA_009380005.1 Actinomycetota bacterium
CGACCCCTGCGGGGTGCCGCGATCCCGTTCGACCAGGCTGCCGTCACGCTGGGCCAGCGGCGCTTGCAGCCACCGCTTGACGTACAGCAGGATCCAGCGCTGATCGGTGTGGTGGGCGACGGCTTTGAGCATCAGCTGATGATCAACGGAGTCGAAGAAGGCCTTGACATCAAGGTCAACGACCCAGTCGAACTTCCAGCAACGCTGCCGACATACCGCCAGCGCATCATGTGCGCTGCGCCCCGGCCGGTAGCCGTAGGAGTCATCGTCAAAGATCGGTTCAACGACCCTCTCCAACTCCTGCGCGGCCACGGTCTGAGCGATCCGGTCCGCCACGGTGGGCACCCCGAGCGGGCGAACTCCACCCGTCTTCTTCGGGATCTCCACCAGCCTGACCGGCGAGGGAAAGTACGTCCCCGACGACATCCGGTTCCACAGCTTGTACAGGTTGCCTTGCAGGTCCTGTTCGAACTGTGCCAGCGACTGCTCATCGACGCCCGCCGCTCCCTGGTTGGCCTTCACCTTGCGATAGGCCTGCCACACGGCGTGTTTGGAAATGGCAAACGACTTCGTCTTGTCCACGGGCTCCTCCCACCCCAACGGGCGGTTGACCTGCCGACCAGACCGGGTAACCCATCCCCTTCGCTCCACCCGCGTTACCGGGCTTCATCACTACTACGAGATGGTCCGTCCCCGTGCCCCGCTACCGGTACTCGATCCCTTGCAGGTCTGCTGCTTGGGACACTCCCTCTCGACGACCGGGTCTTCCGGTGTCCGTTTCGGGGCGACAGGTTCCCACGTTCCGTGCAAGCGCCTGAGCCAAGCTCACGCCACCTCCATGCCGGACACCGCCTGGCCAATCAACAGGCACCCGCCAGGCTCATCCCGGGGTTCCGATACGACCCCGGTTTCGATGTCGTCTAAATCATTTCGACACGTCATCGGTGGTTCACTCGCGTTCGTCTTCTTGGCTCACACCTGACGCGCTCACGGCGCGCCTTTTCCGCAACGCTCACCACCCCGGCCCGGCATTTGACCGACGCAGCTTGCGGTGGTTTGAAGCCTCCCCCTGCAGGGCGACCTCGGAGGGCCAACCTCCATCACCTGCACAGCATCACGATCAGTGACAGCGATCTTCTACATCGCGCACCTCCTGTGTTCGTGGCGCACTATCGGCTGACCCCCGAGGTCGATCCCCGCGCGGCTCCAGGTCAGGTTGCCTTGCGCTGTAATCGGGCGGTGGCGGCCATGAGGACGAAGGTCGGGTCTTTGTGGAAGGATCGTTCCGACTGGTCGTAGGCGACGGTGGTGTCGGCTTTGGCGTGTCGGGCGGCGCGTTGCAGGTCGCGCAGCGGGACGCCTTGGAGCAGGCCGATCGTGATGTAGGAGCGTCGCAACGCAGGGGGGGTGATGCGCTGGGTGATGCCTGCGGTGGCCGCGAGGGCGTCGCAGCAGCGCGGCAGCGTTGTGGGGCTGCATCCTGTGTCGCCACTGTTTGCGGAGCAGGGGCC
>WHSQ01000234.1 GCA_009380005.1 Actinomycetota bacterium
GTCCGCGCCAGCGGACGAGCACCCGAGGATGCCCTTGGCCGAGCTCGTGCGCGTCGTAACGTCGGGCCGTCCGCTCGATGGGCTCCTGTACCGCTCCGATGCCGCTCGGCCCCGCGGCGGAGCGCTGCTCATGCACGGCAACATGCGCAACTTCTACACGGGACCGGTGCGTTTCCTGCCGCCGTACCTCGTACCGCAGGGCTACGACTGCTTCGCCTTCAACCGTCGCGCCCACGACATCCTGACCGCCGACGACGATCGACGGCCGGAGGGGGGCGCGTTCCAGATCACCGCAGAGGGCATGGAGGACAACGAGCACGCCGCCGGGTTCCTCGCCGAGCTGGGGCACCGCCGGCCGATCGTCATCGGCCACAGCAACGGCGGGATGCTCGGGACGGCGTTCGCGGCATCGCACCCCGAGACGAGAGCGCTCGTGCTGCTGTCGGCGCACGCGGGCGCGTCGATCTCCCGCGACCTGGCGCGGCGCGGGCAGATGGGGGGCGTGCGGCACGAGGAGCTGGTGCACGAGGCCGAGGAGCTCGTCGAACAGGGACGGGGCGACGAGCTCTTGCTGATGCCCGGGTGGTGGTATGCCATCGCCGCCCGGAGCCTGCTCGACCGCGAGCGCGCGATGCCCTCGACGGTGGACATGGCCGCCCGTGTCGAGTGCCCGTGCCTGCTCATCAAGAGCGCGGACGAGCCCGAACACCTGTACCCCTCGCAGGCGTTCGCTGAGCGGACGAAGGGCCCGTGCGCCGTCGAGCTGATCCCCGGCGCGTCGCACTACTACCACAGTCAGCAGGCGAAGGTCGCTGGTCTGGTCGCCGACTGGCTCCACGACGTCCTGCCCGCGGGGGCAGGGGATGCCTGACGCCCACAGCATCACCGTGGACACGGGCGAGCCGGACGGGCAGCCGCGTCCCGGCGGCGGCCAGCTGACTCGCAAGCCGTGCCACGACCGCACCTGACCCTGGTCCTGGCAGCAGGACCACGTCGGTCCGTCCTTCGCGGCGGGGGCCGCTCTCATGCGCGCGGCGCCCCGCGCGCAAGACGTCGCCACGACTCATAACTGATACCATGCGGGGTATGAGCAAAGTGGGCCGTCACCACCACTCCCGAAGTAGCCGACTGGCTCCGCTCGCTGGGCGACCCCAGCCGCGCGCGTGCCCGTCGCGCCATCGCCCTGCTCGAAGAACGCGGCCCCGCCCTGCGGATGCCGCGCTCCCGGCCCCTCGGCGGCGGGCTGTTCGAGCTCCGGTTCGACCTGCGCGACGAAGCCCGCCGCATCACTTACGTCTTCCAACCGGGAAGGGTCGCCGTGCTGCTCACCACGTTCCGCAAGCAGCGGGACAACGAGCGCCGTGAAGTCGACCGGGCCCGCCAGACGCAACGACGCTACAAGGATCAGCTATGAGCGATCTGACTCCCATCACCGACCTGGACGCGGAGCTGGGGACCGACAGCCCCGAGTACCGCGACGAGTACGACCGGGCCGGCCAGGACTT
>WHSQ01000235.1:0-1230 GCA_009380005.1 Actinomycetota bacterium
GACATGGTGCGCCTGGCCGACACGCTGGGCGGCCGCGATCTGCTTGAGTACGACTGGATCCCCGCGTTGCCCGGCATCAACTACCCGGGGGACTACATGGAAGACTACGGCAAGGACCCCGTGTCGTGGATCGAGCGCGAGCAGCGCGGCGAATTCGCCAAGCAAGGATAACCACCGACTGCCGGCCGGGAGGCACGAGGCGCCTCGGCCGGCAGCCGCGCCCCGCCTGTTGCTGATGGAGCGCCTGCGGTTGAACCAAAGGGCCTGACCATTGCACCCTCTGTGTCGGTGCAGGCGGCACAGCTCAACGGCTCGGTCTGCCCCGGGCGGGAGCGAGGCGAGCGACGCACGCCGGAGCCCGCACCCGCCATTCCGTCGCGACCGTCAGGAAGCTGCATGAAGATCGACGCCTTCTGCCACGTCATGCCGAAGCCGTACTATACTACGACCGGTTCTTCGAGCTCGACGTGTCGGTGCACGCGAAGAACCTCCGGCGGAGGGTGGCGAAGATCACCGCGCTGGTCGACATGGACGTGCGCTTCCGGCAGATGGAGGAGTTCGGCGACTACCGCCAGGTGATCAACATCGCCGCTCCCCCGGTCGAGGACCTCGGCGACAAGCGCACCTCCCGGGAGATGGCTCGCATCGGGAACGAGTCCCTGGCCAAGCTCGTGCAGGACCACCCCGACCGCTTCGCGGGCTTCACCGCCTGCGTCCCGATGGACGACCCCGACGCGGCGGTGGAGGAGTTCGCCTACGCCAGCGACCAGCTGGTGGAGACCGCGCGCTCGGTCGCTGGTCCCCCGGGAGAGTGCCGGAGGACCAGCTGACCGCCCTGCGCGAGGGCATGACCTGCGCGCTGGAGAACGAGGAGTTCACCTCCCAGGCCGAGGCTGCGGGCCGCCCGGTGTCACCGCTGCCCGGCGAGGAGATCGAGGAGGTCGTCGCCACCGCCATGGACTCCCCGGAGGCCTTCCAGCAGTTGGTGCGCGAGTCGTTCCAGCAGTGAGGCGGCGGTAGCGCTCCGGAGGCCGGCCATTTCCTACTCCGGCTCATAAGGTGAGACGTTCACGGTCGGGCAGCTGGGCGCGTCTCGCTAGGCTCCGGCCTGGCGAGAACGGGAGCGACGCCATGTTGAAGGCTGAGCAGAACGAGTTGCTAGTGCGCAGCGGCTATGACACGCCGATGGGGCAGTTGCTTCGCCGCTACTGGATCCCGGCGCTGCTGGCC
>WHSQ01000235.1:1240-1464 GCA_009380005.1 Actinomycetota bacterium
TCGACGTGGAGGGCCGCGGTGTGGACATGCCCTCGGAGCCGGAGGAGAGCAACTTCAAGGACCGGGTGACGTTGAAGGCCTACCCGGCTGAGGAGCGGGGTGGGGTGATCTGGGCTTATATGGGCCCGCCGGAGCACCGCCCGCCGCTGCCGGAGTTGGAGTGGGCCATGCTGCCGCCGGAGCAGCGGTTCGTCTCCAAGCGTTGGCAGGAGACCAACTGGGTG
>WHSQ01000236.1 GCA_009380005.1 Actinomycetota bacterium
GGAGTTTCTCGACGTGCCGCGGGCCCAGTCACTAAGAACGGGAGCCCACCGGCGCCCCCATCATCCGGCATGTGACCGGCACGGCCATTATCCGGGATGCCGCCGAAAGTCCCTTCTACCTGGTGGGCGGTACTGGACTTGAACCAGTGACCTCTTCGGTGTGAACTCCTCGACTTGGAGGTCCTCTAAAGGCAAGCTCATCGCCGGCGAGCTCAGCCGAGGCTCACGGAGCGTCGTCGGGCCCGCGCTCTGTGTGTTTGGCCGTTCAGGACCGCGGGTATTCCAACCCGTGGGGTCATCACGAGCTGCGTGGCCCCTCTGGTTGCCAGTCTCAGACGCGAGACCGAGGGGGTCTTCGATGGACGAACAAGGCAGCATCGTCACGGCTGGCGTACTGGCCGGGCCCTACCTCGGCGAGGACAGTTTCGCTCGCACCGACGGCTGGCCCACGTGTCCTTCACGGGTGGCCGCGTACTCCTCAGACCAGGGCTCGCCGACGATCGGGACACGTGAACCGCGGGCCAGGCACGGTAGCGAGAGTCAAGACCGCTCGTCAACGGATCGCAACACCAGGGAAAGAGGTGCCAGATGACAGGAGGGAGTGGGTCAGTGAGCACGAACACCGAAGAGCTTCAGGAGCAAGTGCAGGAGCTGCGCAAGGATCACGAGGTCCAGATGGCGACGCAGGGCGGGGCGCAGGCGACACAGACAGCCACGCAGGCAGGGCAGGCATCGACGATGGCCGCGACCCAAGCAGGCACGTGGTCGACGATGGCCGCGGGATGGATCGGCATGGTCGTCGGCATGTTCCTCGGTCTCGCGATCGCGAACACGCGCCGCTAGATCCCACGACGAGGGAAAAGGCCCCAGCGATGGGGCCTTTTCCGTGTGGGACGTTCGGAGGAGGAGACACGGATCCGTAGGCCTCTGTAGCTGCGGTGCTGAGTGGGCGGTACTGGACTTGAACCAGTGACCTCTTAGGTGTGAACGAATTCACTGCGCTCCCACGGACTGAGCCGGACTACACGGACCCAGGTTCTCATCTGAGCGCCGGGTTGCCCGGCGGGCCTGTCTCGAGAGGCACGCCTGCGTAGAAACGCACGCCGATCTCTCCCAGCACCAGCGGGTTCGATAGCGAGCGCGGATCTTGCCTGGCGTCTTCGATGATCCAGGGTTCGTCGGACAGGATCGCCGACGCGCACAGGCCGGGATCTCGGTCGATCTGCTCGGCATCGATCCCCTGCGCCGACTTGAACCAGATCCGGTCGCTATCGACGATCGTGACGGTCGATATCGGGACGTCGAAGATGAGCGAGGCTAGCTTGGTCACCCGATCGAACGCACCGTCCCGAGGCGTGTCGAGGATCTCGTAGCGGCGGACCACCTCCATCCGGAGCGCTTCGTCGGCCGGCACGATCGTGGGATCCACCGTGCCGGGTCGCGAAGGAGCTTCCAC
>WHSQ01000237.1:0-1063 GCA_009380005.1 Actinomycetota bacterium
CACCTGCGAGTGGTAGCAGGTTGCGGCGGTCTGCCGATGCCCGGTCGCACTGCTGTCGGCTGAGGTCGTTTGGTACGCACCACGCAGGAGAGCGCGCAATCGGGGTCGATGCCCAGCCTGAGAAGAACGGCCCGACATCGAGGCAAGCATTCCTCGGCTCCGTCGTAGCCGGCGAGTTCGAGCTCCGAGCCCATCACGCCTCTGACCTGGGGCACACGGGCAAACTCGTCTGTACCTACGCTGACTTCCTCTCAACGCGGTCGACGCCTTGGTGATCGCAGTCCCAGAACGCCGCAGATTCCCAAAGTCGCCACGCTCGACGGACGCCCTTGGTTCCTGAGTTTCCTATAGAGAGCTGGTATCTCGGCTGTGAGCTGTCGCTCAACCGTCCTCGGCCTCAGACGCATTGGAGACGCCAACCTGCACGAACTGGCGAAGTTGGTCGAGGACCGGCGTAGGGCGCAGTTGGTTGGCTGTGTGATGTTTGAGAAATCGTCAAGAGTTGTGGACGGCGTGTTCTGATTGATCACGCGGCGACCTTGGTTTCGGCGTCGTCTGGCCGTTCGATGAGTACTCCCTTCTCGAACTTGGCGCCGGCGCGTACCAGTGCGACCAGGTGTGGTGCGTTGACGGCACGCCAGCGGTCTTGCGCGGATTCGATGAGCTTGAACACCATCGCCAGCCCGGCGGCACGGCTGCCCGGTCCCTTGGTCACCTTGGTGCGCAACCGCACGGTGGCGAAGGTGGACTCGATCGGGTTAGACGACTTGAGGTGAATCCAGTGCTCGGCCGGGAAGTCGTAGAACGTGAGCAGCTGCTCGGCGTCGTCGACGATCTTCGCGGCCGCCTTGGGGTGCTTGACGCGGAAGGCATCGGCGAAGGCCTTGACCGCCTTCTCGGCGTGCTCACGATCCTCGGCGTCGCGGATCTGCGCGATCGCCTTCTTCGCCGCCGGATGCGCCGACTTCGGCAACACATCGAGCACGTTCATCGTCTTGTGCACCCAGTCGCGTTGCTCGCGGGTCTCGGGGAACACATCCCGCAAAGCCGCCCAGAAACCGAG
>WHSQ01000237.1:1073-1442 GCA_009380005.1 Actinomycetota bacterium
CCCGCATGCCGCGGCGTTTGCAATCCCGCAGCAGGTCCGCCCAGGACTCGGTGGATTCCCGGTGCCCGTCAGACAATGCGACGAGTTCCTTCTTGCCGTCGGCGCGAACTCCGACGATCACCAGCGTGCACACCCGGTCGGCATCCAGGCGGACGTTGAAGTGGATGCCGTCCACCCACACATACACGTAGTCGGCCTGCGACAGGTCCCGCTCGCCAAACCGCCGATGCTCGGCCTGCCACTGCTGAGTGAGCTTGGTGATCACCGACGCCGACAGGCCGGCGCCGGTGCCGAAGAATTCCTCCAATGCCGGCACAAAATCACCGCTGCTCAACCCGTGCAGATACAACAGCGGCAGCACCTCGGCCA
>WHSQ01000238.1:0-554 GCA_009380005.1 Actinomycetota bacterium
AGCTCGCGCTTTCGCCACCGTTCTCCACGCTGCTGGTGCCGCCGATCTGGACGGGTGAGGAGATGGTGCTTCCCGGCGTCTTCCCCCGGACGAACAGCTTCGCCCTGGCCTACGACCCCGATACGGACCTCTGGCGGGACAGCTCGCCGCTGCCGGAATGGCGGGAGGGGCGGGAGGCGTCCGAGCAGGAGATGAGGGGATCAGGGGTGTGTGGCGATGGCGCCCTGGCGCTCCCCCCGGTGCCTCCGGCCACGGATGAGGGCTGGGGGGGGTGCCGTGAGGGATTTCCAAGGCCTGCCGGGTGCGGTGTGGCATCCCGACGAGGACGCCTGGGAGGTGATGACGCCGCCTCCCGTCCCGCCTCCCTGGCCCGAGATCGCGATGTGGACGGGCGACGAGGTCCTCATCTGGGGCGGTGAAGGACCCCTCGGTGGGGAGGCCAGCGGCCTCGCCTGGCGTCCTTGAGCCTCGGGCCGGCTCGGCGACCCCGACTACTCGTGGCGCACGTCGCTTCTGGTGCTGCGCTTCGGGTTCACCCCGACGAGATGGCGGTA
>WHSQ01000238.1:564-1438 GCA_009380005.1 Actinomycetota bacterium
ACCGACAGCGCCAGGCCCCAGGGGGCGATGGCGCCTTCCATGTCGCCGACACGCAGGAGCAGGCTGACCACGGCGAGACCGAGCACCACCGCGTTGCCCAGCGCGTGGTAACGGCCCGAAGGCTCGGTGCGGGCGCGCTCGATCGTGAAGTAGTCGACCGCACCGGCGATCCCGGCCAGTACGCCGCACGCGCCCAGAACTCATCCTGGGTGGCCAGGTGGGCGAGGTCCGCGCCCAGCATCCCGACCAGGAAGGCGATCGGGAACGGGATGAGCACGGGATGGATCGGGTGCCCGAAGATGGCCGCGTTGCTGCCCGGCGCGTCGGGAAGCGCCCGCACGGTCTCCGTGCTGGCCAGTTCGCGATCCTGCTGGGTCATGTGCGCGCGTTCCTTCGCGGTTCAGGTCAGGCGTCGTCGGCGGAGCCCTCCGGCCAGCGCTCGGGATCGACGGGCTTGTCCCGGCGAGCAGCGCCGGACCCCGGCTGACCGCTCGGTCGCTACCCCGCGCGGACGCGCCGCTGGAAGCGGCGCAGCAACCAGGCGATCACCACGGCCAGGTACACGAAGCCGCCCAGCACGTACGGCCACGAACTCCCGCCGGCCTGGGCTTCCCAGAACGCTCGGAGCGGCCAGTAGGTCGGCACCAGCGCGAGCGGGACCTCCCAGAGACCGTGAGCGAACCACGTCACCACGGGCAGCACCAACGGCATGTTGAGCGCCTTCATCACCGCCAACCCCTCGACCTTGTTGCCAGCGAAGGCGGCCAGCAGCAGCGCGGGTACCGGCGCGAACAGGCTCGCCAGCAGCAGCGACGGCACCAGCGCGGGCATGCGCTCCAGCGGTACCAGGCCGCTGGCGGGCACCGTGGCGAGC
>WHSQ01000239.1 GCA_009380005.1 Actinomycetota bacterium
TACTCGGTGCCGGCCCGTCTCTCGGGCCGCAAGGTCGCCGTCCGTTTGGGCGCCTCCCATCTCGAGGTCCTGGACGGGTCCAAGGTGGTGGCCCGCCACGTGCGTTCTTTGCACAAGAGCACCGAAACCCTTGCCTTGGACCACTATTTGGAGATCCTGGTCCGCAAACCGGGAGCATTGCCGGGAGCGACCGCTCTGGTCCAGGTCCGGGCGTCGGGGGGGTTCACCCCGGCCCACCAGATGTTCTGGGACGCCGCTCGTCGTCGTCTCGGCGACCAGGTCGGCACCCGGGCGCTCATCGATGTTCTGTTGGAACATCGGCGCCTGCCCACCGAATCGATCATCGCCGCCCTCGAGGCAGCCAACCAGGCCGGGATCATCGACGCCGCCGTGGTGGCGGTGGAGGCCCGCCGTCACGCCGACACCCGCCCTCCAGCAGAGGTGATCCCCATCGGCGCCCTGTCCCGTTACGACCGGCCCGCCCCCTCGGTCGCCCTCTACGATCAGCTACTCACTGGAGAATCCCGATGACCAAACTGACCGAACCCGCCGCCGACCGCTGCCATCGTCTCGGCTGCCACCACCCTGTGCCTGCCCACCGTCCGCACCCAAGCCGCCAACCTGGCCGACGCCGCCGCCCGTGACCAGCTCACCCACCGCGGCTATTTGGCCGAGCTGTTGTCGACAGAGGTCGACGACCGGGCCGAACGGCGCCGTCTCCGCCGCATCCGCGAAGCACGATTCCCCCGTCTCAAACACCTCGCAGACTTCGACACGTCGATCTCTCCCGTCGACCCGGCCACCATCGCCACCCTCACCGCCGGGACCTTCATCGACACCGGATCACCGGTCGTCCTCCTCGGCGACTCGGGCACCGGCAAGACCCATCTCCTCATCGGGGCCGGCATCGCCGCCTGCCACACTGGCCGTTCTGTCCGTTACGTCACCGCCGCCTCCTTGGTCAACGAACTGGTCGAAGCCCAAGACGAACGCACCCTCACCCGCACCGTGGGCCGCTACGGACGTCTCGACCTTCTCCTAATCGACGAGCTCGGCTACCTCCACCTCGACCCCCGTGGCGCCGAACTCCTGTTCCAAGTCATAACCGAACGAGAAGAACGCGCCAGTGTCGCCGTCGGGACCAACGTCCCCTCAAACAAGAGCTTCTCAAAAAGCCGAGCGAGTAGCAGGCCGACGGCAGTAGAGCGGCGTGAGCGGATGCCGTTGCGAAGGCGCGGCTGCGCTGCCCCCGCCGACCATCAGGCTCGCCACCTCCAAGTCGCCCAGATGGCGAACCCCCGCCTCGTCAACGAGCTTATGGTTCCGTCAAAGAATGCTGCCGACAACGACGACTTCGACATCGACCAGAGGCCGAGGGAGATCCCAGGGGTAGGGTTTCCAGTGATTACTGGAAATCTGTTAAG
>WHSQ01000023.1 GCA_009380005.1 Actinomycetota bacterium
AGCTCTCGGTGCAGCAGGTCCGGAGCCTCTCGGACTCCGATCTCGTCGTCTTCCTTGGAGCCGGGTTCCAGCCCGCGATCGAGGACGCGGTTTCGGCGCTGAACGAGGACCGAGCCCTGGACGTCCTGGAGGAGATCGACCTCTTGCCAAGGAGCGGAGATCACGAGCACGAGGGTGAAGCCGAACACGAAGGTGGAGAGGAACGGGATCCCCACGTCTGGCTCGACCCCTCGAACATGACGACGATCGCCGAGGCGGTTGCCGCTCGTCTGTCCGAGATCGATCCGGCCCACGCCGAGGCTTACGAGAGCAATGCCGAAGACCTCGCCGCGAGATTGGATGTTCTCGATGCCGAGCTGGCGGACGGTCTGAGTCAATGCGACAGTCGCGACATCGTCACGAGCCACGCCGCCTTCGGCTATCTGGCGGCACGCTACGACCTCGATCAGGTCAGCATCTCGGGGATCGACCCCGAGGCCGAACCTTCACCCGGGCGTTTAGCGGAGGTCGCCCGCTTCGTGCACGAACATGACGTCTCCGCGATCTTCTTCGAGGAGCTCGTTTCTCCCGCAGTGGCAGAGACGATCGCGAACGAGACCGGAGCCCGCACCGCGATGCTCTCGCCGTTGGAGTCCCGGCCGTCATCGGGCGATTACATCGACGCGATGGAATCCAACCGGGACGAATTGACCAAGGCGCTCGACTGTGGCTGAGCAGGAGTCGGTCCTCCGGCTGGAGCGGGCGTCGGTCGTCCTTAGCCACCAACACGTGCTTCAGGATGTGGACTTCCGTTTGGCACGGGGAGAGTTCCTGGTCCTTCTCGGCGCGAACGCGTCCGGCAAGACGACCCTCGTCAAGACGCTGCTCGGCCTCATCCCTACGGCATCGGGACGGGCCTACGTGTTCGGGGAGCCGGTCGAGCGTTTCAACGGCTGGAGCAGGATCGGCTACGTCCCGCAACGGGTCACCGCCGCATCGGCCGTGCCCGCCACGGTGGAAGAGGTCTTGATGTCCGGGCGGGCGTCCAGGGTGGGCCTGCTGGGTCGTTACGGCAGGGAAGATCGGCTCGCCGTCGATAGGACGTTGGAGCTCGTCGATCTCGGGGACGCCAGACGATCGCCGGTCGCCAGGCTCTCGGGGGGTCAACAGCAGCGCGTGCTCATCGGGCGCGCCCTGGCTGGCGAACCCGATGTGCTCGTGCTGGACGAACCCGTCGCGAGCGTAGATCTCGCCCATCAGGAGAGCTTCGCGGGAACGATCGAGATCCTGCTCCGATCCGGCACCTCCATCTTGATGGTGGCTCACTCCTTGGGGGCCGTTGCGCGGTTGGTGCAGCGGGCCGTGGTGCTGGAGCGAGGGCGCGTGATCCATGATGGCCCGCCCGTCGACCTCAAGCTCGAGCACGCGCATCATCCCGATATCGGCCGGAGCGCGTGAGCATGGACATCCTGGGATTCGCCTTCATGCAGCGGGCGCTGGTGGCGGGTGCCTTGGTCGGGATCGCTGCGCCGGCGGTGGGGATCTTCATAGTGCAGCGTCGGCTGTCCCTGATGGGGGATGGGATCGGACACGTTGCGTTCGCGGGAGTTGCGGCCGGTTTGGTCCTGAGCATCTCACCGATACTGTCGGCCTTGGTGTTCGCGATCTGTGGTGCGATCGCGATCGAGCTGCTCCGCAACGATCCGAGAACGCAGAGCGATATGGCGCTCGCGCTCGTCTTCTACGGAGGGATCGCGGGCGGGGTGTTGCTGCTCGGCTTCGGTGACGTGTCGACCATCAACCTTCACTCCTATCTCTTCGGGTCGGTCGTCACCGTCAGCGACAACGATCTCTGGCTGGTATCGACCGTGGCGGCTTGCGTCGTGGTTCCCTCATTCGCGCTTCGCAAGCACCTTTTCGCGATCGCCTACGACGAGGAGGTCGCACGCGTATCCGGACTGCCGGTCGTGAGCCTGAACATCGTCGTGGCGCTGCTGGCCGCCTTCGCCATCGCGGCGACGGCGAAGGTCGTGGGGATCCTGCTCGTCGCGTCGATGCTCGTCCTTCCCGTCGCGGCGGCTCAGCAGGTGACCCGCAGCTTCCGGGCCACGGCCTACGCGAGCATGGGCTTCGGCGCGGCCGCCGCGGTCGGTGGCTTGGTGATCGCGTTCTACGCCGACGTCTTCCCGGCGGCCACCATCGTGCTCCTGTCCATCCTTGCCTTCGTGGTGGCCTCACTGCTCTCTCGCACGAGGCTGATCGGATGAAGCGATCGGGAGGATACTGCTGGCGATGAGCAAGCGACGTCCGACACGGCAGCGAACGGCGATCCTGACCGTTCTCGAGGAAGCCGATTCCTTCCTCAGCGCCCAGGAGCTCTACGACGCCCTCCGCCTCAAGGGTCTCAGCGTCGGTCTGACCACCGTCTATCGCAATCTCCAGACGCTGGCGGACAGGAACGAGGTCGATGTTGTGCGGCGGGAGGACGGTGAGTGGATCTACCGTCGATGCGACGCGGACCAGCACCACCACCATCTGGTCTGTCGTTCATGCGGCCACGCCGTCGAGCTGGCCAACGACGAGCTCGAGTTGTGGACGAAGTCGCTGGCCAGGAAGCATCGCTTCTCGGAGGTGACGCACGATCTCGAGCTCTTCGGATTATGTCGAGAGTGTTCGACGAGCTCGGCGAACCAGCGTAGGTAGGGCTCGCCGCCGGGCTCGGCTCTCCCGACGCTCGAAGAGGCCATCCAGCACGAGGCGAAGAGCCGACCCTCGAAGCCGGTTGCCGCGCCGCCGCCGTGCCCCCGCGCCTACCCGGCTGCAAGGCAAGCAAGCGGAGTCGCTGCGAGCGATCCTGCTTCCACGCGTGATCGTTGCCGAAATAGCGCGCATCGGCTTGAACCGCGCAGCTACCTCCTTCGTATATCCGACGGAGACCTCATACCTGGGAGGTGTGCCATGCGACGGACTTTGGTGCTGGTCGCTGCTGTGGCGGTTCTGCTGGCGGCCTGTGGAGGCGATGAGGGCGAACCCACGGCCGGGGAAGGGCAGGACGCCCAGGAGGGGGCCGCGGCCACCGTCGAGGTGGCCGACAGCGACCTCGGAGAAGTCCTCGTCGACGGCGAGGGGAACACCCTTTACATGTTCGTGCCCGACGAAGAGGCGAACGGTGAGCCGACCTGTTACGACGACTGTGCAGAGGCTTGGCCTGCGTACGAGGCGATCGACGAGCCGACCGCGGGCTCGGGCGCAGACCAGTCCATGCTCGCGACCGTCGAACGCAAGGACGGGACCGACCAGGTCACCTACAACGACCTGCCGCTGTACTACTTCTCCGGGGACGAGGCGGCGGGCGATACCAACGGTCAGGGTCTCAACGAGGTCTGGTGGGTGGTGTCACCTGAGGGGCGGCCGATCAAGGGCGACCAGGGCGCGAACGGAGACCCGTACGGGATGGGTTAGCGCGACGGTCACAGTTGAGGCTAAACGTCGCGACAAGATCTGCTGAGGGTAACGATCCGAAGACGGCTTGGCTGAAGGGATGGACGTTGCACGTCGCTTCTTCTCGACGTAGGTCGTTAGGACGTCCAAGCATCGGTCGCAGCTTTGAGCATCTCCACGTCTTCGATGCGGTTGAGGTTGAACGCGAAACGTCCGCTGGGATCGGCCGGCCGCCATTGTTCTTCGTCTACGAAACGAACCTTGAGGTCCTCGAGCACACGTCTCAAGGAAAGCCGTTCGGTAACTAGTGCGCGTTCCATCAAGGGCAACGCCGACATCGAATAGACAGCGTGCAACGGCTGGGACCCATCACCGGTGATCGGCACGACCGCATCCTCGCCCCTATACAACCTGCAGAGGGCCCGGAAGACATCCGGACTCGCGAAAGGCATGTCCGCGGCCAGCACCGCCACCAACTGATGAGGTGACGCTCGCATCGCCGCGACTATCCCACTTACCGGCCCTGCGTTCGGAACGATATCGTCGACCTCCGGATATCCGAGATCGCCGAGTCGTCCGCTGTGGCCGGTCGCCAGTATCACGGGATCGGCGAACGTCTCCAGGCATTGTGCAACATGGACGACTAGGGGCCGCCCTCGCACGTTGAGCAGGGCTTTCTCGCGCCCCATCCGCTTGCTCTGGCCACCGCAAAGCACGACCCCGCATACGTCCATGACGTGATCCTTAACCTAAGGGGGACCGGGCGCTTGGGCCAAGCCGGGGGGAGGTTCCTCCCGATCTGCTACGCGTGAGATTATGTCGTCGAAGGGGGCTCTTGATGACGGAGCGAGGCGTCTCGGACAAACTCGGTCGGCCGCTCCGAGATCTCAGGATCTCGGTGACAGACCGATGCAACTTTCGCTGCACCTACTGCATGCCGAAGGAGGTCTTCGGCCACGAGTACCAGTTCATGGAGCGGGCCGAGCTGCTCACCTTCGAAGAGATCGAACGCCTCAGCCGGATCTTCGTTTCCCACGGCGTGGGCAAGGTCCGTCTCACCGGCGGAGAGCCTCTGATCCGACGCGATGTGGACCGTCTCGTGGAGATGCTCGCCCGGATACCGGAGATCTCCGATCTCGCGATCACCACCAACGCCTCGCTGCTGGCGTCCAAAGCACAGAGGCTGAAGGAGGCGGGACTTAGGCGTGTGACCGTCAGCCTCGATGCTCTGGATGACGAAACCTTCAGCGCGATCAACGACGTGGGCTTTCCCGTGGCTCGGGTACTCGAGGGTATCGAAGAGGCGGCCCAAGTCGGCCTGGGCCCGGTCAAGATCAACTGCGTGGTGAAACGGGGTGTGAACGAGCACGCGGTCCTCGACCTGGCCCATCATTTCCGAGGCACCGGTCACATAGTCCGGTTCATCGAATACATGGACGTGGGTACGAGCAACGGGTGGCGCCTCGATGATGTCGTTCCCGCGCGCGAGATCGTCACGAAGATCCAGGCGGAGATGCCCATCGAGCCCGTTGGCAAGAACTACACGGGAGAGGTCGCCGAACGGTACAGGTATGCCGATGGATCCGGCGAGATCGGGATCATCGCGTCGGTGACGCAGCCGTTCTGTCAGGCCTGCACTCGGGCACGATTGTCGGCCGACGGGAAGCTGTTCACCTGCCTTTTCGCTTCTATCGGGCACGACTTGCGGGCGCTATTGAGGAACGGGACTTCGGACGAAGAGATCCACGACGAGATCGGGCGTATCTGGGGTAGGCGTGATGATCGCTATTCGGAGATCCGCTCCTCGCAGACCGAGTCTCTGCCACGGGTCGAGATGTCCTACATCGGAGGATGACTACACCTCCTCCTCAGAAGGTCGACGTCGACCCAGAACGGCTCGTCGTTTCCTGGTCGGACGATCACGTCGGCAACTACGACCTGATCGAGCTCCGGCGCGCATGTTTGTGCGCACAGTGCACGCAACTGCGTGAAGTTGGGGAGGCGGCGTGGCCTCGCCCCGGCGCGCCTGAGCGGCTCACGGTCGTGGGCGCTGAGCTCATGGGCGCTTGGGGACTCAATCTGCGCTGGAACGACGGTCACGAAACCGGCGTGTATCCGTGGGAGACGATGTTGGCGTGGTGTGACTGCGAAAGATGTGCCGCTAGGAAGAGGCGGTGACGTTTAGAACCGGCAGTGAGATGCGGCTCGGCGCCATCTGCAGCAAGCTCCCGGCGACCTTCTCGATCGAGCGGGCGGCTTCCGACTCGGGGTCCGATCCGACGATCGGCTGGCCCACGTCGCCGCCCTCGCGCAGCTCCGGCATCAGCGGGATCTGACCCAGGAGCGGCACACCTAACTCCTGCGAGAGAAGCTGGCCCCCGCCGGAGCCGAAGATCTCGTAGCGGTAGCCGTCACGCCCGGTGAACCAACTCATGTTCTCGATAACGCCGGACACGGTGAGATTGACCCTGCGGGCCATGTATGCGGCGCGCTGCGCTACGCGCTGCGCGGCGGGCTGTGGAGTGGTGACGACCACCACCTCCGTCGCCGGAAGGAACTGCGCCATGGTCAGCGAGACATCGCCGGTACCGGGAGGCATATCGATCACGACGATATCGGGGTTGTCCCAAAAGACGTCTGTAACGAATTGGGTGAGGGCTTTGTGCAGCATCGGCCCTCTCCAGATGACCGGATTGTTCTCGGAGGCGAAGAAACCGATCGAGATCACGGTGACACCGTGGGCTTCGGGGGGGATGATCATCCGGTCGATGACGACCGGCTTACGGTCGATCCCGATCATGCGTGGGATCGAGAAGCCGTAGACGTCCGCGTCGATGATCGCGACCCGCTTACCTCGCCTGGCGAGCGCCACTGCCAGGTTCGTGGAGATCGAGGATTTGCCCACTCCGCCCTTACCCGACGACACCGCGACGACGCGGGAGCGAGAGAAGGCTTCGGGAACCGATGAGGGCCCGTCACCATGCAGCTTCGTGCGCAAAGTGGCTCGCTGATCGTCGGTCATCGAGGTGAAGTCGACGAACACGTGGTCGACGCCGAGGGAGCGCACCGCGGCGGTGACGTCCTCGTGGATCTTGGCCTTGAGCGGGCAGCCGGGCACCGTCAGCGCGATCGAAACGCGGACCCCGCCGGGGTCCACCACGACCCCTCGGACCATGTCGAGCTCGGTGATCGGGCGGTGCAGCTCGGGATCCTCGACCCGAGCGAGTGCCTCACGAACGTCGGTGTCGGTCGGCACCCCTTCCCCCAATCAATACAAGCAAATCTGCATTCGCCTCATCCGGCGGAGCGAAGCCAGAAGTGTAATATGCAAAATCGAAATGGTGGTCTTTGAGTAGACGAAGGGCCGCTGCTCGGGGCCGCCCCTATGAACAGGGGGGGATGGGTCGCCGTGGAACTCACTCGTCGAGACTTCTTCAAGCTGTCCGCCGCCGGAGGTGCCGGGGCCGCGTGGGCGGCGTTCGGTTTCGACATGGAGCCCGCTTACGCCCAGGTTCGAGAGCTCAAGATCTCACGTGCCACCGAGGTGCGTTCCGTGTGTCCTTACTGTGCGGTGGGCTGTTCGATGATCGCCTACGTCACGGGACACGAATCCTTCAACACGACTCCCCATCTCGTTCACATCGAGGGCGATCCCGATAGCCCGATCAACGGCGGATCCCTCTGCCCCAAAGGGGCCAGCACGATGCAGCTCGCCGTCAACTCGAATCGGGTCAAGTCTCCGATGTACAGGGAGCCCGGAGCCAGTGAATGGCAGGAGATCTCGTGGGAAGACGCGCTGGATCGCCTCGCGCGTCTGATGAAGGATGCGCGCGACGAGCGTTTCGTCGATAAGGATGACGAGGGCAACACCGTCAACCGCAACGAAGGCTTCGCCTGGGTCGGCGGAGCCACCATCTCCAATGAAGAGGGTTACCTGACCACCAAGATGTTCCGTGCCCTCGGGTGCGTGGGATTGGAGCAACAAGCCCGGGTTTGACACGGCCCCACGGTGGCCAGTTTGGCCGCCTCGTTTGGCCGGGGGGCCATGACCAATCACTGGGTCGATTGGAAGAACTCCGACGTCTTCATCGTTATCGGAGCGAATCCGGCGGAGAATCATCCTTGCGGGTGGAAATGGGCCCACGTCGCACGCGACACGCGCGGGGCCAAGATCATCCACCTCGATCCTCGCTACACCCGTACTTCGGCGGTCTCGGACATCTGGGCACCGATCCGCGCCGGCACCGACACAGCCTTCTTCGCAGGACTCATCAATTATGTGCTGGAGAACGAGCTCTATCACGAGGAGTACGTAAAACTCCACACGAACGCGTCATTCATCCTGTCCGAGGACTTCGAGTTCAACGACGGATTGTTCTCCGGCTACGACGAGGACACGCGCGGCTACGACACGACATCCTGGTCGTACGAGGCTGAGCCCGCGACCGACCAGCCGCCTCCCGGCTTGGCGCAGGCGGCTCAGAAGACGAGCGATAGCCCGACCAATGCCAGGCGCGACCCGAGCTTGAAGCACCCGCGCTCGGTATTCCAGTTCCTCAAGCGCCATTACGCACGCTACACACCCGAGATCGTCTCCAAAGTCACCGGGATCCCCGAGGACAAGTTCCTCGAGATAGCCGAGATCATGGGATCCACCGGTACCGCAGACCGGGCCGGCAACGTGGTGTACGCAGTGGGTCTTACGCATCACACCATGGGCGGGCAGATGATCCGAGGGATCGCCGTCCTCCAGCTGTTGCTGGGCAACGTGGGGAAACCCGGAGGAGGCGTCAACGCCGAGCGCGGGCATGCCAATATCCAAGGCAACACCGACAACGCCCAGTCGTGGGAGATCCTCCCCGGCTACCTGCGGGTGCCCCAGGTCGGCCAGGAGACCCTTGCGCAGTACGTCGAAGAGAATGCCTCCACGAAGTCTGCGGCGAACTCCCTCAATTTCTTCGGCTCCATGTACAAGAACTTCATGGTCAGTCTGCTCAAGGCGTGGTTCGGAGATGCAGCCCAGAAGGAGAACGATTTCGGCTACGCATGGCTCCCGAAGCCCGATAAGAACTGGTCGTGGATGACGATCCACGATGAGGCGCGGGCCGGGCGGCTCCACGGTCTCTTCAACGGCGGGATGTCGAGCGTCAACATCGGCCCGGACTCCAACCGCATCATCGAGTCGCTGTCGAACCTCAAATGGTTCGTCGTCATGGATCCGCTGCCGACGGCCTCGTCCGACTTCTGGCGCGGCCCGGGTATCGATCCGGAGCAGGTGCAGACAGAGGTGTTCTTCCTCCCCACGACCCACTGGATCGAGAAGTCTGGGGCGTTCACCAACTCCGGCCGTTGGGCGCAATGGAAGCATGCAGCGCTTCCCGCGGAGTCGGGGATCCGGGACGACAGCTACATCCTGGCCCAGCTCTTCTCGCGCTTGCGGGCGCTGTATGAGGAGGAAGGCGGTCCGCACCCCGAGCCCATCGTCAATCTGAGCTGGCCGTACACAAATCCCGACAACCCGCCTCTGGAGGAGCTGTCCAGGGAGATCAACGGGAAGGACCTGACGACGGGCCTTCAGCTGTCCAGCTTCGTCGACTCCAAGGACGACGGCTCCACGAGCCAGGGCAATTGGATCTACACGGGCTCTTACACCGAAGAAGGCAACATGATGGACCGGCGCGGTACCGATGATCCGACCGGCATGGGCTTCTTCCATAACTGGGCGTGGTCGTGGCCGGCGAACCGCCGGGTTCTCTACAACCGGGCGTCCGCAGACGCCAAGGGGGAGCCGTGGGATCCATCCCGGCCCGGTATCAGGTGGAGCGGAAGCTCGTGGGTGGGAGATGTTCCCGACTTCCCAGCCGATTCCGACCCGAAGGAGGATGTCGGGTCCTTCATCATGACCGGCGAGGGCGTGGGGCGGCTCTTCGCGCCCGCAAGCCTGATGCGGGACGGCCCCGTGCCGGAGCACTACGAACCGCAGGAGTCGCCGATCGAGAACCTGCTCAGCTCGACGCGTAACGATCCCGCGACGATCATCTACGAGGGAGCCGCTGCCAGCTTCGCGGAGGACGACAGCGAGTTTCCCTATGTCGCAACGACCTATCGAGTAACCGAACACGAGCATTTCGTCACGCAGCACGTGCCCTTCCTGGTCGAGGCGATGCCGGACTTCTTCATCGAGCTCCCGGTGCAACTCGCCGAGGAGAAAGGCATCGAGAACACCGACATGGTGAAGGTGCGCTCCAAGCGCGGCGAGGTCGTCGGCGTGGCGCTGGTAACCAAGCGCATGCGTCCGATCAAGATCGGAGACGGGAAGGTCGTGTACCAGGTGGGGATCCCCGTCCACTGGCACTACGCGGGCGGAACGGGGAAGGGTAAAGCCGCTCAGATGGCGAATCTGCTGTCGCCTTATATCGGTGATGCCACGGTCAACACCCCCGAGTTCAAGGGGTTCCTCGTCGACATCGAGAAGGCGTGAGGGGGGAGAGGGATGGCAACCGAACTAGGCCTGGCCGTCAGACGGAAGTCGGCCACACCGACCTCCTCGACCAGCATCCGCCGCGACAGCATCGAGGTCTCGAAGCTCGTCGACATCGATCTCTGCATCGGATGCAAAGCGTGTGAGATCGCTTGTAAGGAATGGAACGACCTCGAGGTAGAAGAGACCCACAACTTCGGCGGTTACCAGAGCCACGAGGACCTCACACCGGATACATGGGACCTGATGCGTTTCAACGAGGTGGATCTCGAAGATGGAGGGATCGCCTGGCTGATCCGCAAGGATTCGTGTCTTCACTGCGAAGAGCCGGGGTGCCTGCTGGCGTGCCCGGCCCCTGGAGCCATCGTTCAGTACGAGAACGGGATCGTCGACTTCGATCAGGAGAAGTGCATCGGGTGCCAGTACTGTATCGCCGGCTGCCCCTTCGACATCCCGCGCTTCGATACCGAGACGAAGAAGGTCTACAAGTGCACCTTGTGCGTCGATCGGGTTTCCAACGCACTCGAACCGGCTTGTGTCAAGGCATGTCCCACCGGGTCGATCAGGTTCGGGACCAAAGAGGCCATGCAGGAGTACGGCAAAGAAAAGGTAGGGAAACTCCAGGACAGGGGTTTCGAGGACGCTCTGCTCTATGACCCGGAGGGCGTCAAGGGCCTCCACATGATGTACGTGGTCCCACGCGGCGAGATGCTCGAGGAATACGGGCTTCCCAAAGATCCAACCGTTACGTCCAAGCTCGGCTTCTTCCCGGCGATGGGCGCTCTGAGGAAGCTCGGTTCCGGTGCGATGTGGGCCGGCCTGTTGGGCTCCGCGCTGTTCTTCCTGCGCACTGGGCGCAGGTTCCCACCACCTGAGGAAGAGGCGGTCGCCGCGGCACGCTCGAAGGGGAGTGAGGCGCCCGGAGAACGTACAGATGCTGCGACCCGCCACGATGCCGACGACTCGCTCGACCCGGGTTCTGAAGGAGACGGTCATGCTTAGAGAGCACGATCCTGAGCGCGACATCGTCCGTTACTCGCTTGCGGATCGGGTGGCCCACTGGTGGGTGTCCCTGACGTTCATCTACCTGCTTCTTTCCGGGCTGGCCTTGGGCTACCCGCGCATGGCGTGGCTCTATCAGATCCTGGGAGGCGGTCAGACCGTTCGTTTCCTGCATCCATGGGTGGGCGTTGCCTTCACACTGGGCATCTTCTACATGTTGTTCGCGTGGGTGCGCGACATGACGTTCGATCCCGTCGACCGCGAGTGGGCCCGGAGCCTGGGCACCTACTCCAAAGAAGGACACGTCGATCTGGACGTGGGTCGTTACAACGCCGGCCAGAAGGGCTACTACTGGTTCGCCGTCCTCACCGGGGTCCTGTTGCTGCTGACCGGGATACCGATCTGGATCCCGTCCTTGCTGAGCTCCGGGTGGAACCAGGCCGCCCGGATCATCCACCACGTCCTCTTCCTCCTTACCGTCGGCGGCTTCATCATCCACGTCTACATGTCCACCGCGATGTTCCCGGGGACGATCCGGGGCATGACGACCGGACGGGTGGAGCGGAGGTGGGCGGCATTCCACCACCCGAGGTGGTTCCGGGACCGCGACGCGCGCGGGACGCGCTTAGGGTGAAACATCCGAGCGCCGGCCCCGGCGACTTCGAGCGCCGGCTGGAGAGGGCTCGGTCGATCGAAGCGGCTGATGCCGCGGCCCAGCCTCTAGCGTTCTTGGTGCGGGTCCTCACGCATCAGCTTCGGCGCTCTGCAGAGCCTGCGGTTCGCGAGGCTGCCGCGCGGACTGCGGAGGATGCCCTCCCCAACAGGCTCGTGCAGCAGTACCCCCTGTTGGATCTGACGAGTGCCGCCGCCCCGATCGCCGGCGAGACGCAGGCTGCCGTGGAGGAGTTGGGAGACGCTGCACCTGGTCCGCTGCGGGAAGCCGGGTTGTCCCTCGTCGCACGTTCCGAGATGGAGCAACGGGAGCTGGTGGAGGCCTGGCTCGACGACACCTCGTTGCTCGATCCCCGTCTGGCGCTCTGGATCAGGGTGACGGCCGGACCGATACTGGAGCTCGCCGCGGCGCGTTCTGAGCCGCCCGAGAAGGAAGAATGGACGGGGCTGGCATGTCCACTGTGCGGCGACGCCCCCCAGTGCTCGGTGATAGTGGAAGAGTCGGGCGCCTTCCTGCAGGGATCGCCGCGCTATCTCGTATGCGGGCGCTGCGCGGGGTGGTGGGACTTTCCTCGCGCCAAGTGTCCTACGTGCGGCGAGGATGACTCGCGGAAGATCTCCCCGTACGCGGCGGAGGACTGGCCGTGGGCTCGCATAGACGTCTGTGAGGCGTGCCGCGGCTACATCAAGACATTCGATCTGCGGGAGAAGGGAGCGATGAAGGTCGTGCCCCTCGTCGACGACGTGGCGACCCTGGCGCTGGACGTGTGGGCTCACGAGCAGGGTCTGACTCGCCAAGGGTTGTCCCTGGCGGGGGTGTGAACGGAAAAGCCATGGCCGACTTCCTAGAAGAGTTCGCCGCCGCGTTGGATGGACGATTGGGCACCGGTCCGGATGCAGCCCTCTCCCGCGAGCTCAAGAACCCGCTGCTCGATCTAGCGCGCGTGGTCGCGCACTCGACCGAGCGCAAGAACGCTCCGTTGGCCACGTTCATCGCCGGGCGTTACGTAGAACTTCGTCGTGCCCAGGGTGCGGACGACATGACCGCGATCGGTGAAGTCGCCGAGGCCGCGGAAAAGCTGCTCCCTGCGGAGGGGGATTAGATGGCCCGGCGTCCCGGGAGCCGTGTGCGGGCCAAGATACGGGTCATCGAGGATTCCTCCCAAGCGGCGCGCTCCGATTACCTGGCTACTGAGGAACCCCTCGAGGTCAGGCTCGCCGCCGGGGCCGAGAGGAAGACCATCGCCGTCACCATGCGCACTCCGGGATCGGATTTCGAGCTTGCCGTCGGGTTCTTGTTCTCCGAAGGCATCCTCGCCGCGGGGGAGGATGTTCTGAGCATCCGCTATTGCACCGATCCCGATGTCGACGCCGAACAGCAATACAACATCGTCACGGTTGAACTGAACGCACGCTCACTCCCCGACCTCAAAAGCCTGGAGCGCCACTTTTACACGTCGAGTGCGTGCGGCGTCTGCGGCAAGGCGACCCTTGAATCGCTGGAGCTGCGCGGCTGCCCGGTCATCACCGGAGGCCCGCGCGTACCTGCCCATCTTCTGTATTCGCTCCCCGACAGACTGCGCGCCGCCCAGGGAGTTTTCGAGTCGACTGGGGGTTTACACGCCGCAGGCCTGTTCGATGCCGCGGGGGACCTGATCTGCGTACGAGAGGACGTGGGTCGTCACAACGCGATCGACAAGCTCGTCGGGTGGGCGTTGCTCGCCGGCCGCTTACCGTTGCACGATTGCATCGTGGTGGTGAGCGGACGCGCGAGCTACGAGATCATGCAGAAATGCCTCGTTGCCGGGGTGCCCATCGTCTGCGCCGTCTCCGCACCTTCGAGTCTCGCAACCTCAGTCGCGGAGAGCTTCGGGATGACCCTCGTAGGGTTCCTTAGAGGCCAGAGATTCAACGTCTACGCGGGGCAGGAGCGCGTAGTGACCGAAAGCGATGTGCTCACGGGACCGGTTGTAGCCGAGCCGTGACCGGACGGAAGGTCTGGCCCATTTAGACCCACTTTCATCGACCTGCGCTGGAGATTTGTTGGACCAGCAAGTGAAGCGAAATCGTTCCGCGTCCGAGGGGCACAACGAACGAACGGAGTCGTGACCTGGAGTGACGCGCGACCCTCGGATCGCTTCTCGACCGACTACGCCTAGCGTCCAACGCGAAGTCCAACACGCCTACCGGGTTCGCAGTGAGCTGTTCTCACGGTACCGAATGGATGGCTCGCTCGGGCGGGAGCTGTCCGGTGAGTTTCACGCATTGCTGTCTGAGGTAGTCGCGGTGAAAGCCCGGTTGATCCGCGGCGGCAAACACCGCTAGCGCGAGGTCCCTGCGGCCTTCAGCGAGAGCTAGTTCCGCCATCGTGGTGATTCGCTCCCATTTCTCCGACCCCATCCTTGCTGCGGCTGGGACGAAGCGGTCGTACCGGCGTTTGGCCACGTAGAGCTCGGCGAGAAGGTCGAGCGCCTCTTCCGCGTAGAACTCCAACGACGGAAAGTCTTGCGACAGCGTACGTAGCTGTTTCTCCTGTGTGAGGAGGATCTCTTCGGCGAGGTCGAAGCGCTCTTTGGTGATGGAGCGAAAGAACGCGCCGAGCCGTTGATCGGTAAGCGCGTAGTTGTCCCACACGGCAAAGACGATGAAGTCCACGTAGTAGGCCTCCGGCGTGATGCCGGTGTCCTCCCAGGGGAGACCTATGTAAGTGGGCAGGTGTTCCTGGAAGAGGTCGCCAACCGCTCCGTAGGAGTCGTCTAGGTGGTCCATCGCTTGCATCAGCGCGGTCAGGAATCCTCGATAACACGCGAGACGTGAGGCGGCGTCGGGGCATCGCCTGTCCTCGTCAGCGAGAAGACGCTCAAGACGTCTAACGAACCCGAAGGTGGAGCCCTTGGGATAGAAGTCACGTTCCTCTAACTCGCCGGCGAACACGGACTCGTAGGGCTCCGGTGAGACGGGGAAAGCATCCCAGTGACCACGAAGAGCTCGGGCACGTAGTAATCGTGGCGCCGTGTTGCGCATCGCTTCGGTCTGGGCACGGCCCTCGTAGGCCTCTTGGTCGAAGAGCTTGCGGCGGGCCTTGTAGAGGACCTTGCGGTCGAGGGACGTTTCATCGAGGCAGTCCTCGGGTGCAAGCTGTTGCCGCTCGAGTCTGGCGCGTAGCTCGTTGAGATGGCTCATCTTCCGCTCGACATCGTCGTGGTGCCCGTAGGAGCGCGCGCAGCGTTCTTTGATGAGTTGCTTGAGGGCATCCCAGTCGCCCCCAACGTCAGTCTCGAGGACGGCAAGGAACCACCGATCCCAGTGAACGAACGTTTCGGCGCCCACGGTTTTCCACGGCTCCGGGCCGTAGATCGGTGGGATACGGGACTTCATCAGTCGCCTACGCGAAGATGTTGCGGCGCGGTGCGACCGAGCGGGCCCGAAGGCCCTCTAGCCCTGTCGCCACGCCGAAGTGGGTCAGCTCCAGCGAACGGTCTTGCCAGTCACCGCCCTTGGACATCATGCCCAACGGCACGGCGATCTTCGTGACATCCCACATGCCTCTTGCTGCGCCGCGCTCATCGATCGGGACGCTGTTGCCCCATTCGTCGCGTGTGCTCCACCCTTGTTCGGCGAGGATCGGGGCGAGACGCGCCTCGATGTCGTCGGTTGGGATTTCTCCTTCGGTGATGAGCAGAGGAAAGAGGACCTCGGCCACGGCGTACTCGAAGTCCTCGCCCACGAAGAGCCCACGTGCGACCGTCCGCCACAGCGTCTCGATGTCCTTGAGCCCCCGCCGTCCTGCCGGGGCCAGCAACAGCTTGCGGCCCTTGCGGCGGACCAGCTTGAGCCGGCGTGCGAAGTGGTGCAGCTTGCGCAGGTAAGGGACCTCGAGCTCGGTGGTCAGGCGATGGAAGAAGTCCCACCAGTCATAGCGCGCAGCCGCCTCCTGGACGAAGGCCCGGCCCAGGTTGTGCTTCTGTGTGAGGGGGATTTCCTGTTCGGCAGCGCTAAGGAACCAACGAAGTGGCTCCAGTGACTTCTCGGCGTCCTCGGGAACGGCCATCGGTTCCGCGAGTCGCGCAGCGATCCTTTCCAGCAAGGAACGGCGCGCGTCGCTGCGGCCCCGCAGCCAATCCTCCACGCGCTCGGCATGCACGGCTTCGAGGGGCGTCTTGCCTTCGAAGGCCGCGTTCGACGTCGTGAGCCACGCGCGGGTGATCTCCTTTTGTCTCTTGGTCCATCCCGGCGCCCCCGGCTCAAGGTCGCCGGCGAGGATCGCCATCTCCAACGCGGCCGCGGCTCCGGAAAGAGCGGCGTTCTCCTGCAACCCGAAATAGGTGCCCCAGGCAAGCTCCTCGGTGTCCGGGGGCTCCACGCCGGAGCCCTTCTGCGCGCGCCGATAGGCGGGGAGACCCTCGTCCTTGTCCCACGCTTTGATGCAATCGCGCGTCGTCTCGGATCGGGAGATGGCCGCGTACCGGCTGAGGCCGACCATCTCCAGTAGCCGCCCGAGGGCATCGGCTACTTCGAGCTGGGTCTCGACGGATGCCAGGAACTTCTTTGGCAGCGTGTACCAGAGGAAGTCCTGCAGGGCGTGCTGAGTGACGCCGTCGAAGCCCTCTCCGGCGGTGAGCCACTGGACCGCGGAGTCCGCGCTCTGCGCCGCTTTCGGATCTTCCGATCGCAGGGTCTCTAGGGCCGTATCGAGGTCCCGCACGGTGGGTTGCATGGTCACCACTACTATCAGGTTCGCGATGCGGGAGCCCGCGAGGGGGGGACTCCGGTCCGATGACGGTCCAGCGCGTGTCCTAGGGCTCAGACGGATCCGGTCCCGGCGCCGTGCTGACCCTTTGAAGGAAGTCGAACAGGGGTCGATACGCGATCCCTTCGAAGATTTTCTCCTGTATCGAGGTAGTACCAGTCACCCATCTTCGGATTCTGTCGGTCTCGGCGAAACACGACCTGCCTGTCGGTCTCGCGATCCATCGCTGGCTCGTCGTCTCTGATCTGGAGCGTGGGCCGCGAGCCATACCCATGGCAGCCCAAGAGTCGCGTGAAGTGGGAGGTTTGGTAGCTGGGTAGCGGAGGCGGTTGAGTGGGATAGCGATAGATATCGCTCAAACGCTAGCGATTCGGCCCCCTTCTCACGGCCGGGCCGCCGTCCCGCGTCACCCGACTTGGTGGCGTTGATCAGCTGCTGTGGCTGGTCGCTGCCGTGTCATGGGTTGCCTCAAGATTCTTGAGGTTAGTCATGACGCGCCAACGCCCCGGACTAACCGATTCCCCGGACTGGGAATTCTTTAAGACGCTCGCGCAAGGCGCGTAGAGCTACCGTCTCTCAGCCCAAGTCCTTTGCCAGGGACTTCCTGAGGTCGGCGATGAACCCGTTGCAGACCGCCCGGGCACGCTCCTCCGGCACCGCGCCTCTGAGATAGGCGATCGCTAACGTCGTACCCGGAGTACCGGCAGCACGGAACTGCTCGATCAGGGATTCGACTCCTGAGGAGACGGACTCTCCGATCCGATCGTCCCTCATAAGCTCCGCGGCGGTGCGAGCACAGTCTGTGGGACTGGATGTCTGCATCAGTCGGTACACGTCGCCGGCGTCCTTCGCTATGACGCGGCCCGGCCTCCTTGTCTGCTCGAGGCGCTCCTGAATCTTGTGGGCTTTTGCGACTAGAAGAGCGAGGGGGCCGGCCACCTTCACGTCGAGCGCTCGATCGTCCCCTGGATCGAGGCTCTCAACGGTCATGATGCTGTTGTCAATCACCGCCGCCTCTAGTCCCGGGATCTTTCGTGCCGCGACTTTCCCGTGAGGTCCGAGACGCGCTCCTCGCCGCCCTGCTTTGGCCGCGAATTCGCTTGGCACGATGAGGTCGACGGGGAATTCGGCGGTTTCACCGGCCACGGTTCGCTCAACGATCCATATCCCTGGCTCGGGCTTGTCCTTGGGCTTGAGTTCGAAACCAGCCTCTTCCATCGCTCGTCCCAGCGTGGGCTCGTCACGCAGTCGCGAGGGGTCGAGCGCGATATCACCGTCGGTGGTAAAGGGCGCGATCGCAAGATCCGCTGCACCGGCCCGCAGGTAAACAGCTTGTGCTCCGACAACGATGATCGCGTCGAGGTGACCGGTGAGTGCTTTTAGCGCGTCCAGAAGCACGCGCCTGGCCTCGACATAGAGCGGGTCGATGTCTGCGCTCATCCGGGGACCCACTCAGGCATTTTGAGATCGGATAGCGAAGACGATCGCCAGCTCTTTTCGTTGTCGGCCATCCAGGCGATCAGAGCTTCACCCTCCGACGGCATGCGTCCGCTACCTGACAGGCAGTCGATGGCCACCTGACTTGGGGCGGCCCACAAGAGTCCCTCTTCCTCTCGGACGTTCAGGTACACGTTTGTGTTCTCTGGTCTAACAAGCGCGACGTCCCCTCCTTCAGGCGCAGGTAGCAGGTTTAGCCGCCCGGCTAGCCGATCCTTGTTCGCGGACGGCGTGAAGAGAACGAGTAGTGCAGGAGCGGCGATAGGTGCGAGTCGCACGGCGGCGAAAGAACCGGTAACGACGAATTTCTCTTCCGGTTCGCCGCGCAACTCTTGGAGGAACGCGCGCGCTCCGTTCGGCGCGATGTAGAGACTGGAAGTGTGGGGTGCGAGGAGGTCGAGAGCTTCGGCGCGGCGTCGGATCAGACCCTGCCAGTTAACGTCGATGACCTGGCCTCTCGCGGCGCCCCGCTCGATCAGGGCTTCCGCAGACAAGGTTTCCAGAATGCGGGTGACGTAGCCGGGAGTAACGCGTGCGGCATCGGCAATCTCCGTGACCCCGTAAGGGGGTCGGGCATCTACCAGCACCCTTATGACGCTGCCAACTTTGGCGCCGCGCAACCCCCGTGCGCGGCGAGGCTTCGCGAAGGGGTTTTGATCGGCGCCGCGGGTTTCGAGGAAGACCGCTGGATTGCTGAGGACCAACCGAAGATTCCCGGTTAGGTCGAGGTAGTTGACGTCCTCCTCGACCAAGAGCTCGCGGCTGCGAGGGCTGACGAAGGGTGCCACGACCAGAATCGGATCGCCGCCAACCGCCCTGAGTCGCTTGAGCAGCCCGCCACCGAGCATGAGCTGGACATCGCGAGGGGAGAGCGATGCTCGGGCCTCGACGATCAGTCCCCGGCTTGAGCTGCTGGGCCCACGGATTTCCCACAGGTTGTCTGCTTGGCCTGACCCTGCGTTGTACATGACTTCCTCGACCGACCAGTCGGGGGGAAGGCGATCTCGGAGGATCGCCATGGCTTTTGGTAGAAGTTCCTTCTCAACGTCTTTGACCACCATGGGCAATATCCTTCTTTAGGCAAAGATTGACTAAAAGGAAGTATTGACCACCATGGTCAAGGTGTCAATTTAGGCAAAATAGCAGGTAGTAGGGCACTTTTGGTGGAGGAGGGTATCTCTCTAGCTCGGCCCGGCCGGCGGATTTCCAGGTGGTCCCTAGTTAGTGGCCAGGGGGTGGTCCCTAGTTAGTGGCGAGAAGTGCCTAAAGGTGGTCCCTAGTTAGTGGCAGGCGACAGTCCTGGGTACGGACCTCTTTCCTTCCGTCGATCGGTGGCCCCACCCTCAATCCGAAACAAACTCGCGGTCGGCTCGGGACGCTTTGCAGTGATGGATTCTGGTTGGATTCCGCCTCCCGATGGGCCCGCATAATTCGCGCCGCATTGCTGAGGAAATCGCCCTGACAAGGGGGGTTCATCCAGCGCGCCCGGAGGGATTCGAACCCCCGACCCTCGGATTAGAAGTCCGATGCTCTATCCAGCTGAGCTACGGGCGCAGCGCCTCGTTTCCGCACGTGTAGCGAGTATAGGAGTGGCTTGCTACAGGTATCGGGTCCGAGTCTCCAAAGATCCCCCCGATCTCTGAAGGTAGCGAAAGGCGTTCCGGTTACGAGAGCGGCTCCTCGTTCGCTTCTCGACGCGCGGCGCCAAACGCCTTTCCGGGCGCCTGGATGGAGATGCGGCTGAGCGAGTTCTTCCGCGAGGCCCGGACACCGGCCCCGCGGCCACTGAAGCAAGCCGGGCAGCGGCCGTTTCGTGGTACAAGGCTTGGGAACAGACGTTGAGGTCATGTTCCGTCGAAGGGAGACGAGGGATGCCCAAGTACCTGAGGGTGGTCGAGAAGGACGACAAATGGTCCGTCGAGTTGGATGGCGAAGAGCAAGCCGTTTACGACACGCAGGCAGAGGCCGAGGTGAGGGGCCGGGAGCTCGCCAGGGAGAAGGGCGCGGAGTTCCGGGCCGCCCACAAGCCGACCGACCCCGGCCCCCGCTAGCGACTCCCCGGCCCCCGCTAGCGACTCCCAGGGCGGCGAGCCACCGACATCCCTGCTAGATCGCCCGGGTCGGCGCGTCTCGGGAAGCTTCGACCCTAGATCGCCTGGGCGAACGCGTCGGCGATGATCCGGTAACCGGAGTCGTTCGCGTGCAGGCAGTCCGTACCACCGACGAGGTCGGCCGGGCCCAGTCGACCGTACGTCTCAGCCACCGAGGCCCCGGCGCCGGCAGCGATCGCTCGGATCCAGTCGTTGAGGCCCATCGCCAGGATCCCGGGGGCTCCTTCGAGCACGACGTCACCCAACGAGGAGAGAGCTGCGAGGTTGCAACCCACCAGCGAGTTGTAATACGTCATCACCACGATCTCTGTATCGGGCCCCGCAGCAGCGCGCAATTGATTCAGCGTCAACGTGAAGTTCTGGATGAAGGTCGTGAACCTCTGTTGGATGCCGAGCTGGCAGTCGGCGGTGAACCCACCCGCGCAGACGGCGACGAGGGGGAACACGTCATTGCCACCGATGTCAACGGTGATGACCGCTACATCGTTCCGGGACGTGGCGTCCTGGTTCCTGGCTTGCAACTCGGCGAGCGCTTGAGGCATCTGGACCTGGAGGAGGCTGGTGCTCGTCGCCCCGCTCACGCCGACGTTGTTCAGGCGCAGCGATGGACAAACCTGGGAGTCTCCCCGCCCGCACGAGAGGTTCTCGCGCAGATACTCGTGGAAAAGCGGCACGTAGGCGGTCTCGGCCCGATCCGACGCTCCGACCCCCGTGGCGAGGGAATCACCCAGGGCCACGTAGGTGGGAACGGAGGCTCGAGACGGAGGCGTCGCAGGATCGGCGAGAGCAAACGTGGGTACTGCGAGTACGGATGCGAGGACTCCGGCGACAAGACTCGTGATCCTCTTCATGATGTCGCCCAACTCACGGCTCAACACATGCTCAACCTGGTCCCGGGATCGCGCACTGCTTCGAAGGTGATCGTCGACCAGATGTAGCGACCCTTCCGCACGGTGCCCACCCCGATGTGAACCCAGTCGGAGGCGAGGATATTGGCGCGATGAGGCGCGCTGCGCATCATCAACCGGAACGCCCGCCGGACCGTGCGCGTGTGCCCGATGTTCTCCCCGAGGCTGATCCAGCGAGTGACGCGCCACCCGAGGACGGAAGAGGGCGTGTGATAGAGCTTGCGGCGTTTCGCCATCTCGTAGCTGTGTTTCCGAGACACCCTCGACAGCTGCGGATCCAGCCGCAGTGCGTTCAGCCCGCGGTTCAACCGGGCGTTATTGATCTTGGAGGCGAGTCGCCTCTCGGGTTTCCTATAGGTCCAGCACGAAGCGCGCGCGGGGTCAGGGATCAACGTGATAACCATCGCCGCCGCCGCTCCGATCGCAAGCGTTCTCAGCAAGAGGACCACCTCCCGTCGGGACTCCCTGCCAGAGCCACCGCCGATCGCTGATGCTTGAATCGTTGGCGCTGGGCTACCCAGTCCCTGCTGCCCCAAAAACATCCCGCGTTGAGGGTGAAACCCGACGATCTCTCCCCAAATCGGACGCCGGGCTGTGCCCGGGGCACAGACCCAAGCTCATCTAACGGGCGAAACGGTCGCTACTTTCGATGCAATTTCGGCGCTCGAATCGTTTCGAGGGCCGAGTCAGGCGGCGCTGTTTCGCATCCGTTCGATACCCCACCGCACTTCCGGCGGCGGAGGGAAGAGGCGGCGGATCGTACGGGTGAGCCCGAAGATCGAGGCACGGAGCGGCGGCGTGAGGGGCACCCAAGGAAGCCGGTAGATCCGTCGCATCCTTGCCGGCAGGATCGCGATCGTCGCGGTCGCGAGGGTCGTCCACACGGCTCGGCCCGGCAGAACCAGGAGCCGCCCCCCGGGCACATCCGGGATCTTTCCTCCGGGCAACGGGACGGGCGGCATCAGTACGAACTTCATCGCCTCCCGGCCATCGGGCGTCGCCATCAGGTCGCGTGCGTCGATGTATGCCTTCAGCTCGGCAACCGTTGTGGGCGCCATGTCGCGAGGGATCCCGATCAGCTCCGCCGCGGTGACCATCTCGCTCACGTAGCGATCGGCGTCCTCCGGGCTCAGTCCTCGTCCGTAAGCGCGGTAGCCCTCGAGGAACGAATCGACCTCGGCCGCATGGACCCATAGCAAGAGATCGGGATCCGCCGCGTCGTAGATCTTGCCGGTGACGGGATCGATGCCCTTTATGTGCTTATGGATGGCGCGCACCCTCGCCGCGGCGCGATCGGCCGTTCTCCGGTCGCCGTAGGTCGTCGCCATGATGTACTGCGATGTCCGGACGAGGCGCCCCCACGAGTCATTGCGGTAGTCGCTGTGTTGGGCCACCCCGGCCATGGTTGGCGGATCGAGCGCCTGCAAGAGCAGGGCCCGCAGTCCACCGATCATCCCGGAGGGGTCCCCGTTGACCCGCCAGGTGACCGAGCGAGGGCCGAAGTAGCCCTCGTCCTCGAAGCTCTTCTCGATCGCCATCCATCCAACATGCCACGTCGCGGGGCGTCGGGGTGCCCCTACCCGATGAGACCGCGCGGAGGCGGGGCCCCTCGAGCCACCTCCCTCGCCGACGACTACGGAACGACGTGGTCGATACCTTCGAGATGCCGTTGTTCAGGTTGACCGTGAATCGCACGGTGGTCGCGGTCAGAGGCGAAGGATGAGGTAGATCTCCTCGCGGTCGTCGCCCGGGGCCACCCTGATCGCGTCGGGCACGCGGGCAACGATCTCGTAGCCGTGCTTGACATAGAAGGCCTCGGCCCCCGTGCCGCCGCGCACCCGGGCTCGAAGCTGCTCGAGCCCAAGGTCCCTGGCGCTCTGCGCCGCCGCCTGCAACAGCTCGGTCCCGAGACCGGCGCCCTGGAGATCGGGTCGGATCTGAAGCCGCTTGAGCTCCGCCCAGTGGCGGAACAGGGGGCCGGGTCGGTGCTCCAGGAAGAAGAACCCGACCGGTTCGCCGCCCGTCTCGGCGACCACCAGGTGGCTCTCCCCGGTCCGCACCGCGCCGAAGGCCTTGTCGGCGAGGGGCCGCACGTCATCGACCGTCACCGGTGGTACGAGACCCACCGCACCGTCCGCGTTCGTAACGTCGGTCCACAGCCGGATGAGCCGGGTCGCGAGATCGGGCCCGATCTCGGGGTCCACGTGGAAGTCGAGATCAACCATCAGTCGATAGTCGCGAAGTCTCCGAGCCACTCCACCGTGTACTCCGCGATCCTCAAGAAGTCCTCGACCCGGCAGTTCTCGTTCGGGGCGTGGATGTTGGAGGTCGGACGGTGGACGCCCGCGGGGGAGACCGTGGGGATGCCGAGATCCGCCGCGATGTAGGACATCGGTCCCGTCCCGAGCATCATCGGTGCGATCGCCGGGGCTTGATCGAACACTCGCTCGGCGGCCGAGATCGTCGCCTTGCCGATGGATGAGTCGCGGCGGGAGCGGACGGGGGCCTCGTTCGAGAACCGGTTGATCTTGATATCTCCGTAACCATGTTCGTCGAGATGCGCTCGCAACTTCGCCACGATGTCGTCGGGGTGCTGGTTCGGTACCAGGCGCATGTCGAGCTTCGCCATCGCTTCCCGAGGTAACACCGTCTTGGACCGTCCCGGGACGGTGAACCCGGCGACGATCCCGGCGATGTTGCAGGTCGGATCGTAGAAGTACCGCCGTAGGAAGTCGACGCCGGTCACGTTACCCACGAAGTGACTCACGCCGAGACGTCGTTGCTCCTCTTCCTCATCGAAGGGGAAGGCTCGGAGCATGGCCATGTCGTCCTCGTCGGGCTCGACGACATCGTCGTAGAAACCACCGATGGATACGCTCCCGTCGGACGAACGTAGCGTCGCCAAGGCCTCAACGAGGTGCCAGACGGGGCTGGGCGCTACGACCGCGAGTGAGGAGTGTTGATCTTCGCTGAGACCTGTGTACTCGAGCTCGACGTACGCGAGTCCCTTCGCACCGAACACCAACTCGGGCCGACCGGCGTGATCGATGCCGTGGCCCTCCCATACGCACCCATCCGCGGCGAGGCGCTCGGCGTAGCGGTGAACGATGTCGGGGAAGTGGCTCGAGCCGGCCTCCTCTTCGCCTTCGATGAGGAACTTCAACGTATAGGGAAGACCACCGTGCAACCGGCGATGGACGTCGAGCCCCGCCAGACGGGCCACGAGGTCGCCCTTGTTGTCCGCAGCTCCTCGTGCGAAGAAGACGCCGTCGCGGATCTCCGGCTCGAACGGTTCGGAGTTCCACAGATCGAGGGGATCCACCGGTTGTACGTCGTAATGGTCGTACACCAACAAGCTGCGCTCGCCCCTCCCTAAGGTGCCGAGGATCGCGTCGGGAGCGTCGGGGACCGTGAGACGCTCGATGGTCGCGCCGAGAGACGTCAGCTTGTCCTCGACCCACGTCGACATCTCTTTCAGGGCATCGGTCTCGCCCGACATCGAAGGGATGGAACAAGCCTCCGTGAGCCACCCGACATAGATATCGGCGTTATCGCGGATGAGTTCGGACGCCTGCATCAACTCTCCTTCGGTCGGATCGCTCGAGCGGGTGAAGGGAATCGAACCCTCGTCATCAGATTGGAAATCTGAGGCTCTACCATTGAGCTACACCCGCAGTACGCCGCTACGCAGGATATCGAGGCTCGGCTCCCAGGCCGATCGGCCCCCGAGGCGGATGGAACCTCGCAACCTCGCAGGTCCGCCCGCGCGCGACGGGATCGTTGCCGGTCAGCCGACGTATCTCAGTACCAACAGAGCGATGTCGTCGCGGGGTTCGCCCGGTAGGTAGTCGACGGCGGCCGTCTCGACGCGATCGACTATCTCGTCGGCCGTCCGGCCCCGGAGCGACGGGAGCATGGCCCCCAACCACCCGTCGTCGACCTCCGGCCCCCGTTCGTCCGTCACTCCGTCGGTGTACAGGACCACGACGTCCCCGGGGTGGAGATCGACCGTGATGTCGGTCAGGTCGGGATCGTCCATGACGCCGAGCATGCTGCCGGGCTCTCCGATCTGCCGGACGCTGCCGTCCGCTCTGAGCAGATAGGGAAGCGGATGACCACCGGTAGCCAACGTCAAGGTCGCGGCGTCACCCTCCGGTTCGATCTTGCCGAAAGCGACGGTGCAGAACTGCTCCTTGAGCTCTTCGCGCAATACGGCTCGGTTGAGGATGTCGAGCACGCCGCTGGGCTTGGATTCGTACAACGCAGCGGTGCGAACCGTGTGTCGCGCCAGGCCCGTCAGAGCGGCAGCTTTCGGTCCTTTCCCGCACACGTCCCCCATGACGACGGCACGTTCGGTTTCACCGACGCGGAAGACGTCGAAGAAGTCGCCACCCACCTGGTTGCCCTCGCCCGCGGGACGGTACCGGGCGGCAAGCTGGAACCCCTGAACCGAAGGCAGCTGCGGAGGCAGGAGGCTCTTCTGCAACGTACGAGCGAGATGCGCGTATCGCTCCTTGCTCTCTTCGAGGTTCGTTTCGATCTGTTTCTGCTCGGTGATATCCACCATCACGCCGCGCAGCAGGTTGGGTTTCCCCGCGGCACCAGGCAGTACCGTGACGATGTCTTTGAACCACATGACCCGACCATCGTCGGCGATGACGCGGTACTCGGTGTCGTGGTCTTCCAACCGGGACGTTGCGATACCTCTCGCCTCGACCACCGGATCGCGATCGTCCGGGTGGATGATCGACGCCCAGAACCCCGGCTCCTGCCACCGGTCGAGTGGGTACCCGAGCAGTTCCTGCGCACGCCGGCTGACGAAATTGAACTGGAACGTGCGGGCGTCTGCCTCCCAGAAGATCGCTCCGAGTCCCTGGACGAAGTGGCGGAACCGCTTCTCGCCCTCGTCGATCTCCTGGAAGAGGCGAGCGTTCTCGATGGCGAGGGCTGCATGACGAGCAAGCTCCTCGGCGAACAACACGTCTTCCTCTTCATAAGCCCGCTCGGATTCGGAGCTCGCCAGCGAAAGAACGCCGAGCGTGCGCCCGCGTGCCTTCAACGGCACGTGCATCATCGATCTGAGCTGCAGGTCCAAGAGCATCTGCAGGTGTTCCGCATCTCTCGCCGTCGCCTCGAGCATCTCCCGGGTGATCTCCCGATGGAGCTCCGACTCCCCGCTTCGCATGACCCTCGGCGGACCGGTCGGTGCATCCGGATCCTGTGGGTAGCGCTCGTTCAAGGTCTGCGCGAGTTGCACCTTGGCGGGATCCGAATGTGCGACGACGATGCGGTCGATGTCGTCGTCCTCAGCGACGTAGATCGAAACCCAATCAGCGATACCCGGGACGGCAAAGTTGGCTACCTGCGACAACGTCTCTCGATAGTCGAGTGAACTGCTGAATATCTCACTTGCTCGCGCGAGGAACCGGAACCTCCCTTGAACCAACTCTGATCGCGTGCGCGCATCGCGTTCGGCCTCGAACAGATGTGCGCGTTGGAGTGCCTGGGAGCACTGCTGCGCCAACGATTCCATGAAGATCTTGTCTTCGTCACCGAACTGTCGAGGCTCGTCGAAGCTGATGCCAAGACCGCCGATGGCCCGGCCCTCTACATACAGTGGGATCGCCACGAGCGACTTATGCGGGATCGCCGTCGTCTTGAATTGTGGGTAGTCGATCAGCAACTGTTCGACGGATTCGACGTAGACCGATCGACCGGTACGCACCGCGTCGGATAGCGGGTAGCGAGCATCCAGGGGGAACCTGGAGAACTTGGCGAGCAAGTCCTCCGGATAGCCCGTCGCGGTCACGACGTGGAGACCTTGCTGGTCTTCGTCGAGCAGGACGATCGATCCCGCACCGGCCTGCAGCGCGAGCAGCCCGCGTTGGATGACGACCTCGCACACCTGCTTCTCCGAGACGGCCTCGGACAGCGACGACGTGACGCCCTGCAACAATGCAAGGCGGTTCGCCATGGCGACGGCTTCGCGTCGGCTCGCCTGCTCGGCCTCCAACAGGCGGGCGTGCTCGATGGCGTTGGATGCGCGGTCCGCGACGAGGCGCAGCAGCGAGAGGTCATCCGAGGTGAATCGCCGTTGTTGGAACGTTCCAACCTGCAGCACTCCGCAGACCGGATCGCTCAGGAACAAGGGGATGGCAGCTATCGATTTGACGCCGAGGTCCTTCATGGAGCTCAAAGCGACCTCGATGTCGCTGATGTCCTCGACGGCTATCGGCTGACGGGTCGCGGCTACGCGACTGACAAGGCCTTTGCCGATCGGGATGTGCGCGTAGCGCTCGGCCGGGCCGGGCATGCCGATCGCCGCCCGAACGGCGAGATGGTCCTCGCCCTCCGGCAGCATGATCACCGCCACATCAGCCAGCAGCTCGTTCCGGATCCGTAGGAGGAGCTCTGACAACAGCTCGTCCAACGGAAGTCCGGCGAGGGCCGCGTCGGTGACCGTCTGGATCGAGCGCAGCTCTTGGGCCACGGACTCGGCGGCCTCGCGAGCAGACCGCTCGAGCGTGAGGAGCTCGCCTTGAACCTCTTCGGCCCACACCCGTTGCGCGGCCGCGGCCAGCACGTTGGCCACCGCCTCCATGAAGACGACGTCGTCCCGCGAGAACTCCCGCGGTCGCGTGCTGAAGCCCGCGAGGATCCCGAAAGGCCTGGTCTTGGCTCGGATGATGACGCTGACGGCGCCGCTCACTCCGAGCTCGTCGAGCAGGGGGTGGCCTTGGTAGCGAGATTCGAAGCTGAGGTCCGAGGTCAGAACCGGCTCGTTCTGCTGGAGCGTGTAACCGGCGAGGGTGTCGCCGCCGGATGAGACTCGTAGCTCACCCACAAACCCCCTCGGCCATCCGAAGCCCGATCTCATGAGCAATGCTTCCTCGCCGTCGAGCAGCTCCAGGATCGAGCAATGATCGAGTGCGAGCGTCCTGGCGACCTGATCGGCTGCCTCGTCCATCAGTTGTTGGAGGGGCAGTCCGGAGAGGGCTCGTTGCCCGAGGCGGACGACGACTTCTTGCTGTCTCGTACGCCGGTCGAGCTCGGCTTGGGTCATCTTCTCGTGCGAGATGTCGTCGAACACATTGACGGCGAACCGGACCTCGCCTTCCTCGTCCGTGACGGGGGTCGCCTTCACTACCGACCATCGTTCTTCGCCGGTCGCGCGGAGCCGGAACTTCATGATCGTGCGAGGGGCTTCCTCCCCGAGGAGGGCGAGACGACCGGGCAACCGCTCGAGGGGAAAGGGATCGCCGCTCTCGTCGAAGATCTCGAAGGCGCTCAGGATCTCCTCCGGAGGCGTCGAGACCATCTCATCTGCGGTGGCGAAACCCACGAGTCGGGCCGCCGCGTCGTTCGCGTAGATCAGCCGACCGGTGGGATCCTGGGCGGTGACGCCGTCCGCGACGGCTTCGAGGATCTGGACGTACTCCTCGAGGTGTTGGTGGTAGTCCTGCACAGCCGTTTCCGCCCTTCGCTCACGCCGCCACCCCCCGAAGGGAGTTCCCCGGCTGACCCCTCGGCGCCGCGCTTGTCACGCAGCGCAGCGTAGCACCGGCGGGATACCGGGCCGGGGTGGATGTCTACTGCCGGCGCTGTCTCGCCCCGCCGAGGATCGCGATCGCGGTCGGGGCGGCCGGATTCGAACCGGCGACCTCGTGCTCCCAAAGCACGCGCGCTAACCAAGCTGCGCTACGCCCCGTGCTCCTAGCTTCGCAGATGCCCGATGCGGTGACCCGGAGTGCAACGTTGTGGGGCTGTTGTGGGGCTACTGAGAAGGATGGACCCCTCACTGAGCGTGAGGAGTGCCCCTAAAATGGGTAGACGACGGTTGGGTAGGCCAAGGCGGGGGCCAGGGGCCGTCATCCCCACTTCGTCCGCCTAGTGCGGTTCCTGGTCCCCACCTTGGCCCGAGGGGTTCGCGCCGGGGAGGCGCGACTGACGGTGTGTTCGCCGTCGCCGCCCCATTCTCCTTCTCCCGACTTCGTCCGCCGTCTCCCCGCCCGATGCCCCCCCGTCGTGTGCCGCCGCTAACATGCATCGATGAGCACAGCGACCGTCCAGACGTCTTCGGAGCCCGTCGGCAAGGATCGGGTCAAGCTGCGGGTCGAGGTGGCCGAGGACGCCCTCGGACCCGCGATCTCCGCCGCCTACCGGAAATGGTCCCAGGAGATGAAGGTCCCCGGGTTCCGAAAGGGCAAGGTCCCGCGTCAGATCATCGACACCCACGTGGGTCCCGGCGTCGTCCGGGAAGAGGCCCTTCGGGAGGCATTGCCGGCCTTCTACCGCCAGGCGATGGAGGCGGAGGGGTTGGAGGCCCTCGCACCGCCCGAGGTCGAAGTCGTGACCTTCGAGCCGGGCGCGCCCATCGTGTTCGAGGCGACCGTGGACGTGCGGCCCGAGATCGAGTTGCCGGATCTCTCGACGATCGAGGTGGAGGCCCCGTCCAGCGCGGTGACCGATGACGACCTGGCCGAGCAGCTCGACCGTCTGCGTGATCGCTTCGCGGAGCTCGAGACGATCTCGCGGGAGGCCCGCCGCGGCGACCACGTTCTGATCGATATCAGGGGTTACCAGCACGATCAGGCGATCGACGAGGCCAGTGCCACCGACGTCCTCTACGAGGTGGGCTCCGGCAACGGTCCCCCCAAGCTCGACGCCGAGCTCGAAGGCAACCGGCCGGGATCGATCCTCAAGTTCACGGACCGGGTCCACATCCATCGCGACGGTGAGGCCGACCACGACCACTCGCACATGGAGGAGGTCTCCTTCACCGTCCTCCTCAAAGAGGTCAAGATGAAGAAGTTGCCGGAGGCCGACGACGAGTTCGCCAAGACGGTGGGCGAGTTCGATACCTTTGACGACCTGAAGGACGACCTCCGCAAGCGTCTCGCCGGCGTCAAGACCGAGATGGTCGAACAGGAGGTCCGGACCCGGACCCTCGCCGCCCTGGTCGAGGCCACCGATCTGGATGCCCCCGAGCGCCTGGTGGAGCAAGAGTTCGAACATCGTCTCGCGCACGCCGAGGACGACCTGCGACGCTCCGGGATGACGCTCGATCAGTATGCGCAACAGGCTGGTCTCACCGAGCTCGAGATCAGACGCGATATCCGCGAGGAGACCGTCCGGTCGTTCAAGGCGGAGCTCATCCTCGAAGATCTCGCCCGTAGAGAGAAGGTCGACGTGACGGAGGAGGACATCGGCCGGGAGATAGCCCTTGTTGCGGCACGCGCGGGGCGGGATCCAAAGGAGGTCGCGGAACAAGTCGTGGAGCAAGAGCGTTTGGGCGATATAGCGGCCGATATCATGCGCCGGAAGGCCTTGGATCGCGTCGTCGAACGCGTCAAAGTGATGGGCCGGCCTGAAGTCGAGCCGGACACAACCTCGGAGGCAGAACTCAGATGACCTCAGACGAAAGAGACCGTTACGGCAACTACCTCGTTCCGGTGGTGGTCGAGCAGACGAGCCGTGGCGAACGCAGCTTCGACATCTATTCGCGGCTTCTAAAAGAGCGCATCGTCATGTTGGGCACGCCGATCGACGATCAGATCGCGAACCTCATCATCGCTCAACTTCTGCATCTCGAGTCGGAGGACCCCGACAAGGACATAAACCTGTACATCAACTCGCCCGGTGGTCAGGTCTACGCCGGGTTGGCGATCTACGACACGATGCAGTACATCAAGCCGCAGGTCTCGACGATCTGTGTCGGCATGGCGATGTCGATGGCTGCGATCCTTCTGACCGCGGGTGCTCCGGGTAAGCGGTTCGCCTTGCCTAATTCGAAGATCATGATCCACCAGGGTTCGGCCGGGTTCCAAGGAACTCCCGCCGACATCGATATCCAAGCTCGCGAGGTCCTCTCACTGCGTCAACGTATGGCGGAGATCCTCGCGGAACACACGGGGCAGCCCGTCGAGCAGGTCGAGAAGGACATCGATCGTGACCGATTCATGACCTCCGGAGAGTCGAAGGCCTATGGGATAATCGACGAGATCATCTCCAGTCGAGCGGCCGTCGAGGCGGGGGACAAGGGTGTGTTGAAGGGCGAACCGACCAGACTGATCGAGAAGACCGTCGAAGAGCAGTCCGCTCCCGAGGCCGGAGCTTAGGGGAGACGATGCCGAAGTTCGGCGACGGCGGCGACCTGCTGAAGTGTTCGTTCTGCGGTAAGTCCCAGAAGCAGGTCAAGAAGCTGATCGCGGGACCGGGCGTCTACATCTGCGACGAATGCATCGATCTCTGCAACGAGATCATCGAGGAGGAGCTCGCCGAAACCCCCGAGTTCAAACTGGAAGATCTTCCGAAGCCCAAGGAGATCTACGAGTTCCTGAATGACTACATCGTGGGTCAGGATCAGGCGAAGAAGGTCCTCTCGGTTGCCGTCTACAACCACTACAAGCGCATCCAGGTCGGTGCGACCACAACGGATGCAGATGTCGAGCTGGCGAAGTCCAACATCCTGCTGCTCGGCCCCACCGGTTGCGGCAAGACTTTGCTGGCGCAGACATTGGCCCGGATGCTCAACGTGCCGTTCGCGATCGCCGATGCGACGGCTTTGACCGAAGCCGGTTATGTCGGCGAGGACGTCGAGAACATCCTCCTCAAGCTGATCCAGGCCGCGGACTACGACGTGAAGCGTGCGGAGACGGGCATCATCTACATCGACGAGGTCGACAAGATCGCTCGTAAGTCCGAGAACCCTTCGATCACCCGTGACGTTTCCGGCGAGGGCGTTCAACAGGCTCTCCTGAAGATCCTGGAAGGAACGACCGCATCGGTGCCTCCTCAGGGTGGCCGCAAGCATCCGCACCAAGAATTCATCCAGATCGATACGACGAACGTGCTCTTCATCTGCGGTGGTGCATTCGCCGGGCTCGAGAAGTTGATCGAGAGCCGCATCGGTCGCAAGGGAGTGGGCTTCGGCGCCGACGTGCGCAAGATGGAAGAGAAGGACCTAGGTACGATCCTCGAGCACGTATTGCCCGAGGATCTCCTCAAGTACGGCCTGATCCCCGAGTTCGTCGGGCGCCTTCCCGTGCTGACCCACGTGCATAACCTGGACACGGATGCTCTCGTCGAGATCCTGACGGAGCCGAAGAATGCGCTGATCCGCCAGTACATGAAGTTCTTCGAGTTCGACGGCGTCGAGCTCGAGTTTGCCGACGACGCGCTCGTTGCAGTGGCGGAGCAATCGATGCTGCGGGGCACCGGAGCCCGCGGCCTACGGGCCATCCTCGAAGAGGTTCTCCTGAATGTGATGTACGACCTGCCGAGCCGCGAAGACGTCGGTAAGTGCGTGATTAATCGCGAGGTGGTCCTCGAGAAGGTGAACCCCACGCTGGTGCCGAGGGCCGAAGAGCGTCCCGAGCGCAAGGAACGCTCCGCCTAGCTCCTTCGAGGTTCCCGTCGCTCCCCGGACGACGGATCTCCAGACACCCGTGCCGACCGGTCTCGCGAACGGGCTGCTCGTAGGATTCCTGCGTGTCGGATGTTCGGACCCAGACCGTCGGAGCTCCGCCGGGCGTGCCTCCCGGGCTGGTCGGCACCGACGACCTTCCTCCGGGACGACCCCGCCGCCGGCGCTGGATCGCCCTGGCGTTGGTCTCCGTCCTGCTGGTCGGAGGCGTCGCCTACGGCGCGATGCGCCTCTTCTCTCACGCCGACGATCACGCGATCGACCTCGTTCCCAAGCGATCCCTCGCGTACGCGAACGTCTTCCTCGAGCCCTCGACCGCGCAGCGCCGTGCGATCCGCGATCTCCTCGAGCGCTTCCCGGTGAAGACGCCGGAGCGAGCTCAGGATCTGATAGCGAACTTGCTGGACGAGCCCTTGAGCGAGATCGGTCTCCAGTTCGAGCGCGACGTGCAGCCATGGCTGGGCGATCAGATCGCCGGGTTCGCCCTTCCTCCGCAGTCGCTCGAGGCCGATCTCAACGGTGGCGTCCTGATAGCGACAACGGACGAGGACGCGACCCGAGTGGCCCTCGAGAAGTACCGACGGAAGAACGACCTGGGAACCGAGCGAAGCACGTACAAGGATCGTGATCTGGAGATCGATGCCGACGGGACGGTCACGGGTTTCCTCGGCTCGTTCCTGTTCGTGGGGACGCGCGCTGGGTTCGAAGCCGCTGCCGACGCAGAGGCGTCGGGCGATTCGCTCGAGGATTCGGCGCGCTACGAACGCGCCGTGCGCGGTCTGGAGGAGGATCGGCTCGCCGTCGGCTACCTGGACACCTCGGGGTTCATGAGGCTGCTTCGACGTGAGGGCGGACCGGAGGTGCTCCCGCTGCGACGGTTGGGGCTCACGCAAGGACAGACGCAGGCGGCGGTGATGTACGCCACGTCGAAGGCCGTGATCGTGGATCAGGTCTCCCATGTGCCCCAGCGCGGGCTGGGGCGCGAGCTGGCTCGCATCTACGGCGAGCCGGGGATCATGGAACGTCTGCCACGGGACGCGTGGGCGGCGATGAGCCTGCCGAACGTGGGTAGCGTCGGGAAGGCGATCTTCGCTCAGGCGGCCGCCTTCCTCCCCGGGGGCCTGGGGCCGGCGGCCGCCAACGAGAGGATCCGCCGAGAGACGGGGCTGGATCTCAACCGCGATGTTCTCGGTTGGGTGGAACATGCCGCTCTCTACGTATCGGGAACGAACCGAGTCGACATCGGGGGCGGGGTGCTGATCTCGTCGTCCGATCCACGCGCCTCGAGACGAGCCGTGCATCGGATGGCCGGCCTCTTGATAGCCGAGGGAGCGGCCATCGAACAGCGGACCTGGACGTGGCGGGGGAACGTCGACATCGGCAACGATGGCCGGGACACCAAGGGCTATGCCCTGGATATCGGGGCCGAGGAGCCGGTGCACCTTGTAGCCGACGAGGATCGCGTGGTGCTCGCGTATGGGGACGAGGCCACGGGCCAGGCGATCGACGCGAGCTCGTACATGGGGGATGGACTGGAGTGGCTCGAGTCCGTGAAGACGCTGGAGAAGGATTACGTTCCTATCTTCTACGTCGATCTTCAGTCGGCCAGAGCGGTCCTCGAAGCGTTCGGCGCCGACGAGGAGGACGTCTACGTGGAAGATGTGGAGCCCTGGCTCCGACCTCTGTCGCACGTCATCTCCGGCGCTCGACGTGATGGGGACAGGGTGCGGATCAGAACCGTGATCGGAGCGTTGTGAGCAAAGGCAGACAGACCGAAGAGCAGCTTCAGATGGAGGCGGATCTCCGCGATCTCTGGGAGATCGCCGCGGTCTATCACTACGACGGCTCGCGTGGCCGGGATGAGACTTTCGTCGTCGATACTCCGCCGCCGACCGCCAGCGGATCGCTGCACATCGGTCACTGCATGTCCTACACGCACCCAGACCTGATCGTGAGGTTCAAGCGGATGCAGGGGCTCAACATCTTCTATCCGATGGGCTGGGACGACAACGGCCTGCCGACGGAGCGCCGCGTGCAGAACGTCTTCGGCATCCGGTGTGATCCGAGCCTTCCCTACGACCCGGATCTGCAGCTGGAATGGGGTCGTCAGGGCGACCAGATACCCGTTTCCCGGCAGAACTTCATCGAAGCCTGCGGCGTCGTGGTCGAGGAGGACGAGAAGAAGTTCAAGGAGCTGTTCGAGCGCCTCGGACTGTCCGTCGACTGGCGGCAGACCTACGCCACGATCGACGAGCGCTGTCGCTTCGTCGCCCAACTCTCCTTCCTGCGTTTGCTGGAGGAGGGCGAGGCGGAGCTTCGGCAGGCCCCCACGATGTGGGACGTCGATTACCAGAGCGCGATCGCGCAAGCCGAGATAGAGGATCGCGAGCGCGAGGGGGAGTTCTACAAGATCCGCTTCGCTGTGGACGGGGGTGACGGCTTCACGATCGCTACGACGCGTCCGGAGCTGTTGCCGGCCTGCATAGCGGTGGTGGCTCATCCGGACGACGAGCGGTACAAGGAACTGATCGGGAAGACCGCGGTGACTCCCTTGTTCCGCGCCCCGGTGCCGATCTTGGCCGACGATAACGCGGACCCCGAGAAGGGGACCGGCATCCTCATGGTGTGCACGTTCGGCGACACGGCCGACGTTGAGAAATGGCGGGAGATGGGCGTGCCCGCGCGTGAGGTGATCGGGCTCGACGGCCGGATCAAGGCCGCACCGTGGGGCGAGGGTCACTGGGAGACCCACGACGCCGCGGCGGCATCGGCCGCGCACGAGCAGCTGGCTGGGTCGTTCGTGAACCAGGCGCGTCGCCGGATCGTCGAAGTGCTCGGCGAGGCAGGCGCGCTCGCAGGGGAACCCGAGAAGATCCGCAGACCGGTGAAGTTCTACGAACGCGGAGAACGGCCGCTGGAGTTCGTGGTCACACGCCAGTGGTTCATCAAGGTGCTGGATAAGAAGGAAGCGCTGCTGGAGCAAGGTCGGAAGATCGCGTGGCACCCCGAACACATGCGACGTCGTTACGAGGACTGGGTCGAGGGATTGAACCTCGACTGGAACGTCAGCCGCCAGCGCTATTTCGGGGTCCCGATCCCGGTCTGGTACGAGGTGGATGCGGACGGGAAAGTCGACCACTCGAAGACGTTGAGGCCGGAGCCGGGCCGGTTGCCCATCGATCCTTCGCAGGACGTCCCCGACGGCTACGACAACAGCCAGCGCGGACAGCCTGGGGGCTTCGTGGGTGACCCCGACATCTTCGATACCTGGGCGACCTCGTCGTTGACGCCCATCATCACGACGCCGTGGCCGGAGGAGTCGTACCGAGAGCTGTACCCGAACGACCTGCGCCCGCAGGCTCACGAGATCATCCGGACGTGGGCGTTCTACACGATCACGCGCGCGATGCTCGAGGACGGCTCGATCCCGTGGAGCGACATCGCCATCAGCGGCTTCGTGGTCGACCCCGACCGGAAGAAGATGTCGAAGTCGAAGGGCAACGTCGTGATCCCGACCGAGCCTCTCGACGAGTTCGGTGCCGACGCGGTTCGTTACTGGGCGGCATCGGCCCGGCTGGGGATCGACGCGACGTTCGACACCAACGTCTTGAAGGAAGGCAAGCGGCTGGTCACGAAGATCCGAAACGCCTCCCGTCTGGTCCTGGGGTACGAAGGGGAAGCCGGTCCTCCGACGCATGCGCTGGACGCCGCGCTCATCGAACGTCTGGCGCGGGTCGTGGAAGAAGCGACCGAAAGGATGACCGCCTACGACCATTCGGGGGCGCTCGGGGCGATCGAGACCTGGTTCTGGTCGGACTTCTGCGACAACTTCCTCGAGTTGACGAAGAACCGTGCCTACGCGGGGGACGCGTCTGCGATAGGTACCTTGCGGCGAGGTATCGACGTGGCCCTCCGGCTGTTCGCTCCGTTCGTGCCGTACGTGACCGAAGAGGTGTGGCAGCAAGGGCAGGGCGCCCCTCGATCTATCCACGCAGCGCCCTGGCCGAAGCGTGAGGAGCTGGCGGACGGCATGGACGACGGTTCGTTCGAGGCCGCGGTCGCGGTTCTGACCGAGATCCGAAAGGCGAAGTCCGAGGCAAAGGTCTCCATGCGCACTCCCGTGGAACACCTCGATGTCCGAGGGCCGGGGGACCGACTGGAACTCCTGAAGAAGGTCCTCGACGACATCGTGTCCACGGGGAACGTCAAGGAACAGCAACTGAGCGCCGACGGAGATGCCGGTCTGACCGTGACCGTTCGTTTGGGCGAACCAGAACGCCGCGCCTGATATGGGCTTCCCGGAGGCAAGGAACCACCTCGATGCACTCGGCATCGATGCCATGAAGTCGCTCAAGCCCACGCTGCACCGCATCGAGGCACTGTGCGAGGTCATGGATCATCCCGAGCGTTCCGCCCCCGCCATCCACATCACCGGCACCAACGGGAAGTCCTCGGTCGCGCGCATGGCGACGGCACTCCTCGATACTGCCGGGTTGAAGGTCGGAACCTTCACGTCCCCCCATCTCATCTCGGTCACGGAGCGGATCGCTCTGGGAGGGATTCCGATCTCCGAGGAGGAGTTCGGAGATGTCTTCGACAGCGTCAAGCCGTACATCGACGTCGTCGAGCGCGATCTGGCCGAGAGGCTGAGCTACTTCGAGACGTTGGTCGGCATGTTCTTCCTGTGGTGCGCGGATGCACCCGTCGACGCGATGGTCGTGGAGGTCGGCCTCGGCGGACGCTGGGATGCAACTAACGTGGTTGGGAGTCCGGTGTCGGTGATCACGGGCATCGGTCTCGATCACACGGCGATGCTCGGTGAAGCGAAGGAGAAGATCGCCGCCGAGAAGGCCGGGATCATCAAACCCGCCTCGATCCTCGTAACGGGTGAACGGTTCCCGAACATACTGGCGGTTTTGACCGCCGAGGCGGAACGGGTGGGCGCGGAGTCTTCGATCATGGGCCGGGATTTCGAGATCGTCGACGATCGACTCGCGCTCGGAGGTCGCTACCTCGATCTCCGCTCGTCGCGCGCCGGATACGAAGAGATCTACCTTCCGGTCCACGGTCATCACCAGGCGATCAACGGCGCGATGGCGTTAGAGGCGGTGACGCGGTTCATCCCGGGCCGGGAGCTTGGTGACGAGCTCGTACGCGACGGTTTCGCGGGTCTCGTCCTCCCGGGTCGTATTGAGATCGTGCAGGCAGCGTCCGAGGACTCGCCGGCGGTCGTGATGGACGTCGCCCACAACCCGGATGGGATATCGGCCCTCGTCGACAGCCTGCTGGAGACCTTCGCGTTCGAGCAGGCCACGGTGGTGATCGGCGTGCTCAACGACAAGGATCTGGTGGGGATGCTGACGGAGCTGGCGAGGATGCCCTGCCGCTTGATCGTCACCAGAGCCTCCACGGAGCGTGCCATCCCTCCACCGGAGTTGCACGCCCATGCCCAAGAGATCGGTCTGGAAGCAGAGATCGTCTCCGATTCGCGAACCGCGCTGGACGTCGCGGTGCGCGAGACGTCGGCATCGGATCTGGTGTGCGTCACCGGTTCGCACTACGTCGTGGGAGAGACGCGTTCGTCCCTCGCCGGAACACCCGGCTGATACGGTGCAGACCTCTCTAGAGGTGCTCTAGGAGGAGGTGACGGTGCCCGAGGTTCAGCAGACATGCATCATGGTCAAGCCGGATGGCGTCCGTCGCGGCCTGATCGGTGAGGTCATCCGGCGGATCGAGCACCGGGGCTACCGGATTCGGGAGATGAAGCTCTTCACCGTCGACCCGGAACTGGCCCGGGAGCATTACGCGGAGCACAGCGAGAAACCCTTCTTCGGGGAGCTCGTCTCGTTCATCACCAGTGGCCCGGTAGTAGCCATGATGGTTGAGGGCGACGATGCCGTGGCCGGGATGCGCCAGATCATGGGGGCCACGGACCCCCGGGACGCCGCGCCGGGATCGATCCGGGGCGACCTGGCGACCCTCATCACGGAGAACATCGTCCATGGCTCAGACTCGGTCGAGTCGGCCGAAAGGGAACTGAAGCTGTTCTTCGGCTAGTCTTTCGCGCTCTTCGCCAGTAAGACCAGGAGCAGATATGCAAAGCATGTTTCAGATGATCGGCCGCGACATGGCCGTCGACCTGGGAACGGCCAACACGCTCGTATACGTCCGCGGCCGGGGCATCGTCCTCAACGAGCCGTCGGTCGTCGCCATCAACACCAAGTCCGGAGCGATCCTCGCCGTGGGGGCCGAGGCCAAGCAGATGATCGGCCGCACCCCTGCCCACATCGTCGCGATCCGCCCCCTGAAGGACGGGGTCATCGCCGACTTCGACGTCACCGAGAAGATGCTCAGGTACTTCATCCAGAAGGTCCACCGTCGCACGTTCCTCACTAAACCCCGCGTGGTCGTGTGCGTCCCTTCGGGGATCACCGGCGTCGAACAACGCGCCGTTGAGGAAGCGACGATCTCTGCCGGTGCACGCAGCGCGTTCATCATCGAAGAGCCGATGGCGGCAGCGATCGGTGCGGGGCTGCCGGTACACGAACCGACCGGCAACATGGTGGTGGACATCGGTGGTGGGACGACCGAGGTCGCAGTCGTGTCACTCGGCGGAATAGTGACCAGCCAGTCCATCCGGATCGGTGGTGACGAGCTCGATGAAGCGATCATCCAGTACATCAAGAAGGAGTACTCGTTGATGCTGGGTGAACGCACCGCTGAAGAGATCAAGATGGCGATCTCATCCGCGTTCCCGATGCCGGACGAACCCCAAGCAGAGATCCGCGGACGTGACCTCGTCACCGGTTTGCCGAAGACGATCATCGTATCGGCGGAGGAGATCCGCCGGTCGATCGAGGAACCGGTCAACGCGATCGTCGACGCGGTCAAGAACACGCTCGACAAGACTCCGCCCGAGCTCGCAGCCGACGTCATGGACAAGGGGATCGTTCTCGCCGGTGGAGGCTCGCTCTTGAAGGGACTCGACGAACGCTTGAAGCACGAGACCGGGATGCCTATCCATATCGCCGAGGACCCGCTCTTCGCCGTCGTGAAGGGCTCGGGCAAGTGTCTGGAGGAGTTCGAAGCTCTCAAGCGCGTGCTGATCTCCTCCACCCGGCACTAACTGGTAGCCTTTTCCAGACGCGGGCGGAGCTCTGGTCCCGTTCGCGGGCTACCATTGGCGCAGCAGGGCGGCGGCGTGCCAGGCATCTGCGCCCTTTCGCCCCCAGGTTTTTCGCCCAGTGCGAAGAGGTTTGACAACGTATGTATCGCCGTAGCGGGCGGGGACGGTTCACGCTGATCGTCTTCTTGATCTTGTCCATCGCCCTCATCACGTTCGATTACCGCCAGAACTGGGGCGTGCTCGAGCGAGCCAAAGACGCCGGGGTGTCTATCGTCGCCCCGGTTCAGCGTGGCTTGACGGCGGTCTTCCGTCCGGTGGGGGATTTCTTCGCAACGGTCGGAGAGCTCGGCGATCAACGGCGTCAGAACCAACAGTTGCGCGACGAGGTCGAGAGTCTCGTGGCGGAACGCGAGGAGAAGGAGCAGCTGGCGGACGAGAACGAACGGCTTCGCGACATCCTCGAGCTGGCGAAGTCGTGGCACTCGGTGGACTCGGTGACCGCCGAGGTGATCGGTCGGGTTCCTTCCAACTACAAATGGGCGATCTTCATCAACAAAGGCACCGATGACGGTATCGAGAAGGACATGCCGGTCCTCGCGCCCGAGGGCTTGGTTGGGAAGGTCGTCCGAGCCGAGGCCCACCGCGCCACGGTTCTGTTGCTCGTCGATCCTCAGGGTGCCGCCGCGGCGCGCGTCAAGACCGTCCGGGACACCGGCCTGATCACGGGCAACGGAGGTAGCAAGAACCTTTCCTTGGAACTCGTGGCAGCCGACAAAGAGGCGAAGATCGAGGTGGGCGATGAGGTCATCACCTCCGGCTACGACGAAGGTCTGTTCCCCGCCGGCATCCCGATAGGCGAAGTCGTGAGAGTGAGCGGGGATAGTGCCGGTCTCGAGCAGGTGATCGAGGTACGTCCTTTCGTACAGCCTCAGGCCCTGGGCGAATACGTTCAGGTCCTGCTCCATGTCGGGCCGCTCAGGGTCGCCAAGGATGGGGCCCAGGCCGACCGAACCGTTGCGGGCGGTGGCTGATGGCGGTGTTCAATGAGACCCGACGGACGGGAGTCATCGCCAACGTGGGATTGACAGGAGCGGTAGCCATCACGATCGTGATGATCGCGGCGCTGGCGATCCAGTCGACCCTGCTGCCACTGGCGACGCTACTCGGCGTGATCCCGCAGGTGGTGTTCGTCGTCGTCGTGAGCTTCGCCTACCTCAACGGCGAGAGGGTCGGCATCGTGACGGGGTTCGTCGGGGGCCTGCTCATGGACCTTCTTATCCCAGGTGCTCCGGTTGGGGTCAACGCCATGCTGTTCGTGCTGATCGCCTACGGCGTCGCCCGTTTCCGTTACCTCACGCCGTCGGAGAGCGTCTGGACCCCCGTCTTCGTCGTGGTCGTCGGGTCGGCGATCGCCGAATTCGGCTACGCGGTGCTACAGATCATGTTCGGCCAGCCCTGGATCTCCCTCGCCGATACGGCCAAGGTGGCCGGGCTGGTGGTCCTCTACAACACCCTGCTCACCCCCTTCGTGTACCCGCTCGTGAGGCGGGTCTCCGACCGCTTCGGTCCGGGGAGGGCGGACGCGTGGTGATGGGGGGAACGGGCGCAGGGGGCGGGATCGACCGCACCAAGCTGCGTGTGGCGGCTCTCTTCGTGCTGATCGTTGCCGCGTTCACGACGCTGTTCTCTCGTCTCTATTTCCTGCAGGTCCTCGCCTCGAACGAGTTCACCATCGCGGGAGAAGAGAATCGGGTCCGAGTCATCGAATCGGAACCTCCGCGTGGTCGGATCCTCGACGCCAAGGGGAAGGTTCTCGTCAGCAATCGACGATCGCTCGCGTTGACCGTCGAGCGCCACATCATCGATGATCCTGCTCGGCGCCGGACGGTGCTGGACCGTCTCGCCGCGACGCTCGATGTTCCTTTGAAACGTCTCTACGAAAACATCGAGGATGCAACCTTCTCGCCCTACAAGCCGGTCGCAGTCTTGATCGACGTTCCGGAGAAAGAGGTCTACAGGGTTAGAGAGCTACGCGATGAGTTCCCCGGCGTGGACGTCGAACGTCGCTGGGTTCGTCAATATCCGGAGGGCAACTCCGCGCCCCACGTCCTCGGGTACGTGAACGAGATCTCCAAGTACGACCTCGAGGAGGACGAACACTTCAAGGGCGTCAAGCCCCGGTACGAGCCGGGCGACATCGTGGGGAAATCCGGGATCGAGTATCAGTACGACCGCTACCTGCGCGGTCAGCCACGGGTGGAGAAGGTGATCGTCAACTCGATGGGGGAGGTGGTGGCCCGGCACAAGGTGCAGGACGAGAGCCCTGGACGCGATGTGAAGCTCGGCGTCGATATCGAGCTGCAGAAACTCACCGAGCGCGCCCTGAAGTCTGGGCTGCGTGCTTCTCAGGGGGCCGGATACAAGTCGCCCGCCGGTGGCGTGATCGTCATGGATCCCTACTCGGGCTACGTCCGCGCTGCCGCGACCTTCCCCACGTACGACCCTCGGATCGCAATCGACGGGTTCTCGATCAAAGAGTTCCGCAAGCTCGGCAGCAGGACCAAGAAGAACTTCGACGACGACGCGCTCTTCTTCCGACCGATCGCGGCGCAGCGCAACCCTGCGTCGACTTTCAAGATCGTGACCGGTGGAGCCGCGTTGTGGAGCGGCGTGGCGACTCCCTACACGACCCTCGGTTGTCCCGCGAGCATCGTCTATCCGCCGAACGACCCCGGCGGCGAGGAGTTCAACAACTACACGACGGCGGACTTCGGAACGATGGGTTACCCCAGGTCGCTCGAGGTGTCCTGCGACACGTTCTATTACGAGCTCGGTTGGCGGATGGAGCGGAGCTTCGGCCCCGTCTTCGGTGACGGTACCGAGAGGTTCCAGAAGTACGCGCGCCGCGCAGGGATGGGGCATCCAACGGGTATCGACTTGCCGGGCGAGAAGGGCGGGATCCTTCCCGACCAGAAGTGGTGCCGCCGGCAGTTCCAAGCAACCAAGCATCTGCAGCGCCCGACCTGCGAGCGGGGGTGGCTACCGGGTTACTCGGTGAACATGGCGATCGGACAGGGCGACATGATCGTGACCCCATTGCAGATGGCCGTGACCACGTCGGCGATCGCGAACCGGGGCTTCGTATGGAAGCCGCGCGTGGCGCGGGAGCTTCTTACGCAGGACGTCTCGGGTAAAAACCTGTTCAGCAAGCAGGTCAAGCCGAGGGTAGGGGCACGCCTCGAGCTGTCTCCGGAGGGCTACGGGGTGATCGAGGAAGGGATGGAGCTCGTGCTCCGTACCGGCGAGGGGACGGCGCGGGCGGCCTTCTCGGGTTTCCCTCTGGACGAGTACCCACTCGCAGGTAAGACCGGGACCTCCGAGCTCGGCGAGACGAACCTTCAGGACGCGTGGTTCGTGTCGTATGGACCCGTGGGCGATCCGAGGTACGTCGTCGTGGTCTATATGGAGAAATCGGGACACGGTGGTGAGTCCGCGGCGCCCGTGGCCCGCGAGATCTGGGAGGGGATCTTCAACATCGACAAGGAAACCTCCGTGCGACTCGGAGAGGACGACTCGGGCTGATGGCACAGGGCATCTTCGGAGATGCCGTCGACCGCATAGGAGGGCAGCCGATCGCGGCGCGCATGGCGCGCAAGGCACCGATCCGGCACCTCGATCCCACGCTGTTGCTGGTAACGCTGCTCCTATCCGCGTACGGCGCCGTGATGATCTACTCGGCGACTGTGGCGGACCAGCGCGCCGCGGGACTCCCGGAGGATTACTTCCTCAAGCGTCAGCTGGCGTTCCTGATCGCAGGCGCCGTCGTGCTGTTGATCACGACCTTCTTCGATTACCGGCGCCTGCGAGGGGTCTCGCCGGTCCTGTACGGGCTCACATTCATGGGGCTGATCCTCGTTCTCACCCCGCTGGGCGAGTCGGTCCAAGGCGCTCAGCGCTGGATCAACCTGGGCTGGTTCCAGGCGCAGCCGTCCGAGCTCATGAAGTTGGTGCTCATCATCACGCTGGCGGCCTATATGGCGGAGCGTGGCGGAGAGCTGTCGGGACGCGATATCGCGGTGGCCGTCGCTCTCTTCCTCATCCCGGGTGCCTTGATCTTCTTCCAGCCCGACCTGGGCACGATGATGGTCATGGTCTCGATCGTGTGCGCCATGCTGCTGGTCGGCGGCGCGAAGATCCGGCATTTCTTGGTCCTCGCCGGGATATGCCTGGTCGTTCTGGCGATAGCCCTCCAGGCGGGCCTGATCCGCAACTATCAGGTCGACCGCCTCACGGCCTTCCTCGACCCCGACCCCGATCTCTCGAGCGAGGGCTACAACCTCGTGCAGTCCAAGATCGCGATCGGCTCGGGCGGCGTCCGAGGCAAGGGCTTCGCGGACCCGGAGGGCCAGACCCAGACGGCGCTCGACTACGTTCCCGAACAGCACACCGACTTCATCTTCACGGCGGTAGGTGAGCAGCTCGGGTTCGTGGGGACCGCCGCCTTGCTCGCGCTTTTCGCCTTCCTGTTGTGGAGAGCGCTGCGGATCGCGACGTTGTCGCGCGACATGTTCGGAACGCTGCTGGCATCCGGTGTAGCCGCCCTATGGGCGTTTCACGTCTTCGTCAACGTCGGGATGACCATCGGCATCATGCCGATCACGGGCATCCCCCTCCCGTTCATCTCCTATGGAGGTTCAAGTCTCATCACCAACTACTTCGCCATCGGACTCTTGCTCAACATCCATATGAGGCGGTTCCTATGACCGAAGGCGCACCACGGCCCCGTGAACGAGCCGCCGACATCAGCGACGCGCCGCCGGCTCCCAAGCGCATCCGACAGCCTGCTCCCGACCCGGCCGGTGACGGGGCTCCTCCCAAGCGCGAGAAGGCCACAGAGATCGACGACCGTGCGTCCACGGCCAAGCGCACGCGTAGAAGGCGGAGCGGCAGCCCGGCCTCGGCGCGCGACGCGAAACCCACCCCCGCCCGCGAGCCCGACGAGAAGCCGGCCCCGCCTCCCGACGAGCCGGCCGACAAGGCCCGTCGGTCACGAGGGCGAGGTCGGGCGCGCACGCGCCGCCGGCCCCCACGCCGAGTCGCAACCGACCGGGTCATGCTCGTTCACGGGACCGAGGACCACATCGAGATCGCGGTCCTCGAGGAAGACCGCATCGTCGAGCACTACGTCGCAACCGATCGCGATCGCTCCATGGTGGGAAACGTGTACTTGGGCCGGGTGCAGAACGTGCTGCCGGGGATGGAGGCTTCGTTCGTGGACTTCGGCGAGGGCCGCAACGGGGTTCTCTACGCCCGCGAGGTTGGGATCACGACCGATGAGGGTGACGAGATCCCGCGCATCGAGACGGTCCTGAAGAGCGGGCAGGTCATCCTCGTCCAGGTGACCAAGGACCCGATGAAGGGGAAGGGCGCCCGCCTGACGGCGCAGGTCTCGCTGGCCGGACGTCACCTCGTGCTCGTGCCGAACGCCGGCTCGATCGGCGTGTCCCGTCGCCTATCGGACAAGGAACGCGAGCGCCTGCGCGACCTGGCTTACAAGATGAAGCCAGAGCCTCACGGCCTGATCGTCCGGACAGCAGCGGAGGGCGTAAGCGAGCTCGATCTTCGGAAAGACCTCGAACGGGTGCTGGAGTCCTGGAACGAGATCGAGGAGAAAGCCTCCTCAGGCAAGGCACCGCAGCTCCTCTATCAGGAACCGGAGCTGGAGCTGCGGGTGGTCCGTGACCTGTTCAACCGCGCCATCTCGAAAGCCGTAGTCGACGATCGTGATCTCGAGGCCAAGCTTCGTTCCTACGTGCGCGAGACGAGTCCCGACCTCGATCACCGGCTCGAGCTCTACGAGGGCGAGCTGCCGATCTTCGAGGAGTTCCGGGTGGCGGAGCAGATCCGCAAGTCACTGGACCGGCGCGTATGGCTGCCGTCCGGTGGCCACATCGTCATGGATCGTACCGAGGCCATGACCGTCATCGACGTCAACACCGGCAAGTTCGTCGGCAAGACGAATCTCGAGGAGACGGTGTTCAAGACGAACCAGGAGGCCGCGGTGGAGGTCGCTCGTCAGTTACGGCTGCGCGACGTCGGCGGCATCATCGTGATCGACTTCATCGACATGGAGGATCAGAAGAACCGCGACGAGCTGATCAAGACGTTCCGCCGCGAGCTCGAGCGAGATCTGTCACGCACCCAGGTCTTCGACGTCTCCCCGCTGGGCCTCGTTCAGATGACCCGTAAGAACGTGTCCACCGGGATCATCGAGGCATTCTCGGACCCCTGCCCCCACTGCGAGGGCCGCGGCCTGATAATCCACGACGTCGACTAAAAGCCCGGCCCGCCACGCGCGCCCGCTTCCGCTCGTACCGGCCCCCACTTGCGGCTCGGTCCCGCTCCCGCGGCCACCGGGCGCCGGTTCCCACCGACGTTTGTCACGTGGTTGCCCTATAAGGGGTACTACGTGACAAACGTCGCCCGATCGCTTATCGAAGGCGGCTACTAGTTGTCGTCGGCGCTGGGGTCCAGCGTCACCGGGATGCGGACCTGGTTGATCGGTTCCCCGCTCTCGGCCGACACCTCGTATACCTCCAGCGTCCCATCCTGGATCTGGTCCAGGTCGATGTCGATGCGAGCCTTCCACGTTCCGCGGCATCCGGACCCACATGTGGCCGTCGTGAACCATTCGTCGACCGGCTTCTTCTTGTCGTTGACGAGGACCGAGTTCCCGTTCGCGTCCAGCACCCGATAGGTCACCGTCGCTTCGAAGACGTTGGCCGTCCCGCTGATGACGTCCAGATCGGTGAGCGTGGCTCCGGGGTAAGGCCAGGCCACCGTGATGGGCGCAATCAGATCCTTAAACTCAGCCGGCGCAACGGGGGAGATGACGCCTTCTCCCCCGATCGAGTTCACCGGATCGCCATCGATCTCGAAGCGGACACCTAGGCGGGCGAAAGGCCTCATGGTCCACACGATCTGCGCGACCCGCATCCTCATCGACAGCGAACCGCCTCCGTCGTCGAATGCCGAAGTCAGATCGACCGTCGCTATGCCGTCCTGGATACCCACGCCATTCAGCTGCGTCTCGGCGGGGATAGCGGTTGCCAACCCGGCCGAGAGCTCATCATTGTTCGGTCTCGCCAGGAGCTTAGTGAGGATCTCAAATGCTTCTCGTGCAGGTTGTGAAGGGCTC
>WHSQ01000240.1 GCA_009380005.1 Actinomycetota bacterium
GCTCTTCCATCTCCTCCTCCATGCCGGTTTATCCCGGCGCACCCCACGTTCACTGATGTCCGTTCGTCAGGGTCGGCGTCCAGCTACACCCCGGCGGCATCGCCCGGACCGCACATCGCAGTCTTGGCCCGGACCTCCCCCCGCCCATAAACCACAGACGGCAGGAGCGAAGCGCCCATTTCCCACAGGCCCTCCAGCGCCGCGGCGCGGCCCATCCACCGGAGTTGGCGGACCGCTGACGACTCACGGGGCTTCGTCCACTGAATCGGTTTCCCTACGCCTTTCTGACTCGCTAGCGGGCATCCGCCGTCCGGTGGTGCCAACGGACCCCTACGTTGTCAGGGCTGCTCCCAGCCTCATCCCCGACCCGGGGCAAGGCCTGCCCTCAGCTTCAACCAGTCGCTGCGACGACCAGCGGCGGAGCCCCTTCATCTCCGCACGGAACACCAGCGCCTCGTGGCGCACGGGACTTCTCGTCCACGCACAGCACCACCGCCCGCTCCGGCGGGTCCATGTACAGCCCGACCACGTCACGGACCTTGGCCTCAAAGTCGGGATCGTTCGACAGCTTGAACACCTCAACCTGCCACGGCTTGAGATCCCGCGCCCGCCAGATCCGCGCGACCATGTCCTTGCTGACCCCATGACGGGCGGCCATCGACCTGGTCGTCCAGTGCGTCGACCCGTCCGCCGGGCGTTCGTGCAACGTGTCGGCCACGATCGCCTCCACCACCTCCGGCGGCACCGACGGCTTGCGGCCGCGGCCCGCCGCGATCACCCCGACCCCCTCCACATCCGTGTCGGCGAAGCGGGCGCGCCAGCGGCGCACCGTGTCCGGCGTGGTCTGGCAACGGCGAGCGATCTCTTCGTTGGCGACGCCGTCCGCGGCCAGCAGCAACGCCTTGGCCTGCACCACCTTGCGGTGCGGCAACGACGTCGAGCGCGCCATCACCTCAAGACCTCTGCGCTGCTCGTCGGACACGGTCAGGGCCGGCGCAATCGCGATGGGCATACCGCATGCTAACCCACATTGCTATTTCTACGACGGACCACTAGTGTCCCGAATTTGAAGTTCACTGTGGGTAAGATGGTTGGTTTTCGTGGGCTGGTGTGGCAGCTTGTCGGCATGAGCGTGCATGCTTGCGAGATGGGACGTCCGGGCCGCAAGGCAGTGCCGGTGGTGGTGACCGGCCGTCAGCGTGGGCAGCTGGAGCGGCTCGCCGAGGAGGGCGCTGAGCGCGAGCGGGTGCGTGCCCGGATCGTGCTGGGCGCTGCCGAGGGCCGCTCCAACCGGGAGCTGGTCGAGGAGCTGGGCTGCAGCGAGCCGACCGTGTCGATGTGGCGGCGCCGCTTTGGTCGGCCCCGCAGTTTCCGGACAGTCGATCAGCAGCTGTGATTACCTGCTC
>WHSQ01000241.1 GCA_009380005.1 Actinomycetota bacterium
GTCACGCCGGGATCTGTGGGAGCCCGGGGGTGCGATTCCCCCGGGCGACCCGACCTTCTTGAGGTCCCCTGCCTTCGAGGCCGTGAAGATGCGCTGCCGAAGTCGCCGTACGTCGTCCTCGACGCGCTGCCAGTCAATGGCCAGCCAGTCGATAACGTCGCCGTCGGGTCCGTTCACCACCCCCGAGGAGATAGCGTCCAACTTGTCCTTCGGTTCCGGGTCCTTGGTCACCTTGTCTCCACAGGCTCACCTGGCCCACGTCAGCGCCCTTTCGGGCCGAGCAATGACGCCCGTATCCGGCCGGTCATACGGAACGACCGGCGAAGGAGCCGATCATCAGGTCCCGCTTTCCCGCTGCCTTTCGGCCCGCCGGCATTCGCTTGTTGGGCCATCCTTTCCCGCCACGGAGTTGGGCCTTCCTTACGGTCGGCCTACCGGACAACGAACCATCCGGACCGCGACGGGGTTTCCACGTTCCGCACGAGTCAGATGCGACCGGGGTGGGTGCCCTCTATACCCCGGGGGCGGTGGTGTCCTCCCGACCGAAGGTTCTTGTTCGATCGGCACCTGCCGCTTCACCGCGGCCAGCCCCTAACCCCCCGCCTGGTGCATTTCCGTCTGCGGAGGTCAACGTGACGAGGCATCGACGAAGATTCACTTGCGTTCACCCGTCCGGTCTTCCCCTCGCCTGTAACGCCCGGACGGAACGGGCGCTCTTGGGCGTCTTCTCCGAGCTTCGCACCCCGCCGTTACCAGCGACGCGCGTCGGAACGGGGACAGGTCACGGACACTGACCCGGGACTCACACCCTCGGCATCAGCCGACCTCCTTTCGGTTGAGTCCACTCCACTCGTGCGACCTCGTGTCGCACCGCGCCAGCGTTGCCGGGACGCAGTTTGGCGGCCAGGGCCTCTCCCAGCCCGTCACCGCGGTCAAGCCATGCCCCCAACGGGTGAAATCCCCACGTGCGCTTGTAGGTCTTTCCCGCACCGTCTTTGTCGTCGGAGTGTGCGGTGATCAACGTCGCGTCCAGATCGAAGCACAACGGCTCGTCGGGCCGCTGCCCGTCCAACGCCGCGGCGACCACCGGCGGCGCCGCACCGTTGCGCCACGCGACCTGGCGTGCCGCCTTACGGGCGGTATCCAGCACCGCCACAGCGGCGTCGTCGGCGGCCACCGCCACCAACGTGCGGTTGGCCGTCGCCGCAGACGCGACCGGACCGAACAGCTTCGGCTGGCCGCCCATCACCTTCATGTGACGCAGCGCGTCACCGCCGTCAGCCAACGTCACCGCGATGTCGCGCAGCACCTTGCCGGATCGTGACGTGCCCAGCTGCGTGAACTGTCCTGGATCTGGCGGAGGGTGTGATTCAGCAAGGAGAATGCTGACATG
>WHSQ01000242.1 GCA_009380005.1 Actinomycetota bacterium
TACCAGGAGGCGCGGGGCGCTCAGGCCGAGCGGGTCCAGCGCAATGCCAGGCTCTGGGGCGACATCTGGCACGTCGACGGCGTGGCCATGATGCTGCGGGATGAACTGTTCACCCAGCGGGCCATTGACGACTATCGGTACATCGACTGGCTGTACGGGGAGGCGCCGCCCGGTTGACCGACACGGTTGGCCGCGGGCCCGTCCTGTTCCTCCCGGTCAGGTGCGTGTGGTCGAGGACAGTGCCGCCTCCATGGCGGCGCGGGTTTCGCTCCGCTCGCCCTGCGCGACGGCGACACCCTCTGATCGCAGCAGGTCATGCGCGGACCACAGGTCGAGGCCGAGAGTGCGGGCGAATTCGCGCAACGTGACGCGCCCGCCTCGGTAGGCGTCGAGCGCGTCGCGCTTGTGCAGTTCGCGGAGCGCGAAGTCGACGAGTTGCCGCACGGCCGTGGAACGGTCTTCGTACCGCGCGGCGGCGAAGGCGTCGACGCGGCGCAGCAGTTCCTCGTCCATCGTGGCGTTGATTCGAACCGCGCGGCTCATTTCAACTCCTTCAGGTAGTCGTCCAGGAGGTTCTCGGTGATGCGACCGGTGCTGCGGAGCGCCTGCAGCGACGCTGAGCCTCGTTCGGGGCTGATCCGTCCCGACCTCACGCACAGCACGACGAGGTCAGCGGTACGCAGCCAGCCGATCCCCAGGTTGGCCGCCCGCCGTCCCAGCGCGACATCGTTGGTGCACACCAGGCCCACGGTGCGACCGAGGTGCAGGACGGCTTCGTCCACGCTGCTGGTCTCGTGAGCGGCCACAGACTCCAGTGGCGCAACCGCCACTTCGATCGCCGCCGCGTCGGGATGCCCCCGGGCAAGCCCCTCGACCACGGTCTCCTGCCGTACCTCGCTGGGAACGACGAGATCGAGCGGACAGCGCCGGAGCATGTCGAGCAGACCTGACCATGCCAGGGAGATGAGTGTCGAGGAATCCAGGACGGCCTTCACGAGCCGAGAGTAGCACACTCCGTGTGCAACCCGCCTCGTCGAGCCCGCGCCGCTCACGTGGACGGTGCGGCCCGTGGCCCGCGTGGGCAGCATCCGGTTGACGGACAACACTCGATGGTTTTGAATAACGAAACTACGTTCCACCAATTGAGCTAACGGGCCGGCCGACGGCACCGCCGAGACACTGGGGAGGCGCACGCTGGTCTTCGCACCGCAGTTCACGCCCCAACTCGGCGAAGCGGAACCGCTGACCACGCTGGCCCCCGACGGCAGTATGCGCGGCGACCACGAACCTGCGCTCTCCCCGAAGGCCATCACCGAGGCGCTCCGGCTGATGACGCTAGTAAGAGCCTGTAGGCGGTTGCCATAGCGACATCCCCCTGGTGCGGTTGTCG
>WHSQ01000243.1 GCA_009380005.1 Actinomycetota bacterium
GATGATGACGAACAGCTCGTAGTAGACGCCGCGTTCGGGGCCTTGGAGCTTGGTGATGTCCCAGCTCCACACGGCGTTGGGACGTCGGGCGATCAGCTCGGGCCTCTTGCGTGCCGGATGGGTGCGCTGGCGGCGCCGTTCGCGGTTCTCCCCGGCGATCGCCAGCAGCCGGTACAGAGATCGAGCACAGGTAGACGCCGTCGTCGAGCAGCTGCGCCCATACCTGCGCCGGCGCGAGGTCGCAGTACGCCGGCGAGCGCAGCACCGACAGGATGTGCCGGCGTTCTTGCTGGGTCAGCTTGTTCGGCGGCGCCGGCCGCGGCGTCGGCGGCCCGGGCACCGGCGCAGCCTGCCGCCGGTAATGGGTCGCCCGCGGCTTGCCCAGCAGCTGGCACGCCTGCTTGGCAGACGTCACCTCCTCGAGCTCGTCGAAGGCCGCGTCGATCACTTCTTCGACGGCTTGTCGGTGTCCGCGCTCTCGGAGAGCAGCTCCAAGAGCGCCTGTGCTTTTCCCGTGATCTCCAGCGCCAACCGACTCCTCTCCAGCTCGGCCTCGAGCCGCTCGTTGCGGCGCGCAGCCGCTCCAGCTCCACCTGCTCTGGGGTGCGTCTGCGTCGCGGCTTGGGCGACAGGCCCTCCAACGCGGCGGTGTCACGCTGACGGCGCCACTCCGCGATGTGGGAGGTGTACAAGCCCTCCCGGCGCAGCAGCGCGCCACGCTCGGGCGAGCCGACCGGCAACTGGTCGTACTCGTCGAGGATGGCGGCCTTGTACTCGGCGGTGAACGTCCGCCGACGAGGCCGCGCAGCAGGATCATGCTCGTCCACACGCCCATCATGACGGACACGCGTTGAGGCAGCGGTCATGGTCATCAGGCTTCGTGATCCGATCTCGCCCTGTAGTGAAGATCAGCTACGGCAGGTGTCTCACGTCAGCCTGACAGACAGGGGGATCGCGGGGGACATCGGGAGTTATACGTAGAAGTTGTGGATGGGCCATCCGGAAAAGAGGGCGGCGTACCCTCCCGAGATCCTGAACTCGAGTCGCCGGTTGGAGCCGGCGGGGAAGGTACGCCTGATGTTGAGAGTAGTGCATGACATCAACGAGCATGTGGACGCGACGGCCGACGAGCAGCCGGTCATCGAGGCCGGGCCGGGCTTGGATGAACTGTGCCGGCTGGCGGCCCGCGAGATGATCGCGGTCGCATTGGAGGCCGAGCGGCGCGCCTATCTGGACGCCCACGCCGGGCACGTCGATGCGACCGGCCGGCGGCTGGTCGTGGGCAACGGCTACGCCAATGAGCGCGCCATCACCACGGCAGCGGGCGGGGTCGAGGTCCGCGCCCCGCGGGTGGACGACCGGAGCGAGGGTGGGCAGTTCGT
>WHSQ01000244.1 GCA_009380005.1 Actinomycetota bacterium
AGCTTCCAGACGGGGATCATAGTGGTCCCTGTCCGGAAACCTCGGGGCCCCCTAATCCCTTTTCGTCCCAAACTCCATGGCGATGGCGATGGCGATGGCGATGGCGATGGCGATGGCGATGGCGATGGCGATGGCGATGTATTATGCAAAATACACGCGCCAGTGAGAGATGCAAGTGGTGGGTGCCTGTGATGGACGACGAGACGGTGCGGCTCCAGCGGACGACCAGGACCCAGGGCACAGTCCGCTCGGGGCCTGGTACGGCTCGGCAACTGGGTCATCCACTGGCCGGGGCATCGACGTTATCCCGCAGGCCGAGTTGGCCGCCTGCTACGCGCGCGACCCGGATCGCCGTGCCTCCTTCGCGGAGACGACCGGCGCCGTCGCCGCCTCGTCACTCGACGCGCTGCTGGGCGACCCGGACATCGACGCCGTGCTCATCGCCACGCCGCACTCGACGCACGCCGACCTGGTCTGCGAGGCGGCATCGGCGGGCAAGCACGTGCTGGTCGAGAAACCCATGACGCTGACCGTGCCGCAGGCGTGGCGCTGCATCGATGCGGCGCGCGTGACGGGCTCGGCCATGTCGGGTCGGGTGGGGTCGTCTGCGGTCGGGGCGAGCAGGTCGCGGCGGAGCTGTTGTAGGAGCCGGACGTTGGCGGGGGTCTGGACGACGCCGCGCCAGCCGCGGCTGGCGCGGCGTCGTCCAGACCCCCGCCAACGTCCGGCTCCTACAACAGCTCCGCCGCGACCTGCTCGCCCCGACCGCAGACGACCCCACCCGACCCGACATGGCCGAGCCCGTCACGCGCGCCGCATCGATGCAGCGCCACGCCTGCGGCACGGTCAGCGTCATGGGTTTCTCGACCAGCACGTGCTTGCCCGCCGATGCCGCCTCGCAGACCAGGTCGGCGTGCGTCGAGTGCGGCGTGGCGATGAGCACGGCGTCGATGTCCGGGTCGCCCAGCAGCGCGTCGAGTGACGAGGCGGCGACGGCGCCGGTCGTCTCCGCGAAGGAGGCACGGCGATCCGGGTCGCGCGCGTAGCAGGCGGCCAACTCGGCCTGCGGGATAACGTCGATGCCCCGGCCAGTGGATGACCCAGTTGCCGAGCCGTACCAGGCCCCGAGCGGACTGTGCCCTGGGTCCTGGTCGTCCGCTGGAGCCGCACCGTCTCGTCGTCCATCACAGGCACCCACCACTTGCATCTCTCACTGGCGCGTGTATTTTGCATAATACATCGCCATCGCCATCGCCATCGCCATCGCCATCGCCATCGCCATCGCCATCGCCATCGCCATGGAGTTTGGGACGAAAAGGGATTAGGGGGCCCCGAGGTTTCCGGACAGGGACCACTATGATCCCCGTCTGGAAGCT
>WHSQ01000245.1 GCA_009380005.1 Actinomycetota bacterium
GGACATCACGGGGACACCCTGCGGATCTCGTCACGTGCCCGGTCGAGCAGCCGCTCGAGATCCTCGGCGGACCCGGTGACGGTGATGCGGACTCGGGCCTCCTCACCGGTGTCGTCGTTGATGGTGGCGGACACCGTGACGGACAGCGACGACGGGTTGACATGGACGTCGACGTCGAACCCGGCCGGGTTCTGCAGGTGGACGCTGGTGCCGAACGTGGCGCTCATGACGCGCTCCGGCACGACTCGAACAGGTCGTGCTTCTCGCCGGCGTGGTCGTCCATCCAATCGGCGACCGCGCTGATGCGTGCCGTCGCGTCGTCGACGCCGGCGAGCGCCTGCGTCTCAGCGGACGACCCGAGCGGAGCGGCGTAGTACCGCTCGATGGCGTCGATGCCCGCGCCTCCGGCGTCCATCGCGTCAGCCGCCTGCAGGAGCGCCTCGTCGGCGAGGTCGAGCGCGTCGAGGCAGACGCCGGGGGTGGCCCCGGATGCGGTTGCCGTATCAGCAGCAGCGCAGCCGGTCAACATAACGGCGGCCACGAATGCTGCGAGTGCGGTGCGGGGTACGATGTTCATGATGTGAGGTCTCCCCTCATGTCCGGCCCCCGGCCGTTTCTGGCGGTGCGGGGGCTCTCTTCTTCGGTCATGACGCAAACGGTCACGGCGTTCTGGTCAGATTCAGATGCGGGTTGGCGCGGACGACGTCCTCATGCGTGCAAGGCCGCCGCAGGCCGGTGTCGGCGTCGAACACGTCGACCGGGCCGTTCAGCGGCGGTCTGGCGCTGTGTCGGTGGCCGCAGCGATCGGCGGTCTCGACTGGCCGCTCGGCGGCCTTGGGCTTGGCGCGGTAACGGCCTTCGGACATCGTCATCACCTCACCGGCCCTGACATGCGCCGGACATCCCGCCGGAGACGGTGGGGGTGCCGCAGCGCGGGCAGGGGTTGCGCGGGGTGCTGTCTTGCGTTTGTCTTGCCATGGCACGAAGCTCCGTTTCGTGTCCGGCCCCCGGCGGGTTGGTGGCCCGCGCGGGGGCGCTCGGCGAGCGCGGTCATGCCGCGCTCTCGTTGTTGCTCTGGGATGCGGTGCGGATCAGCGCAACCGCGCGGGCGATCACCTGCTCGTCCTCAAGGTCGATGGGCAGGTCCTGCGCTTGGACGGCGCGGGCGACCAGGTCCGCAGCGGCTTCGTGAAGCTCGATGCGGACGCAGGACTGGTGGAACCGGCCGTCCATCACGGAGGCCTCGCCGTCGCGGATGTGCTGGCCGCAGGACGGGCACACACGACCGGCGGTCACGCCGTCTCCTCGTAGTCGAAGAGGACGGAGGGGTCCGGGTAGTGCAGCGCCTTGGCGATACGGGGGATGTGGTGATGGGA
>WHSQ01000246.1 GCA_009380005.1 Actinomycetota bacterium
CTCCACAGCGTCCCGCCCGCCGAACTCGGCATAGTCACCGCCTCCGCATAGCCCCCGTGGAGCGGACACCTGAGAGGCTACGGCCTCGGAAGGAGTCCCCGTGGAAGAGCAACAGCATCGCCGGCGGTTCTCGCCGGAGTTCAAGCGTGACGCGGTCGCGTTGGTCCGCTCGTCGGGCAGGTCGATCGCGGAGGTCGCCGGTGAGCTTGGGATCGGCGCGTCGAGTTTGGGCTACTGGCTGAGCAAGGATCGCCAGAAGCGGGCCGAGGCGGACCCGGAGGGGTTCGCGGCGGAGACCGCCGAGTCGGATGAGAACAAGCGTTTGCGCCGCCGGGTGGCGGAATTGGAGGTTGAACGCGAAATCCTGAAACGAGGGCTGGTCTTCTGGGTGAAGGAGTCGAGCGCGTGAGGGTCTTCGCGTTCATCGGCGGGCAGAAGACCGAGTTCGAGATCAAGACCTTGTGCCGGGTGTGTGGCGTGTCGACGTCGGGCTACTACGACTGGGCCGCCCGTGCGGCGGCCGGACCCACCGAGACCGACCAGGCCGAGGCCGACGTCGTCGAGCGGATCCGCGCGGCGCACAAGACGTCGCGGGGCGCCTACGGCGCGCCGCGCGTCACCGTCGCCCTGGCGCGGGAGGCCGGCAAGCCGCCGGTCAACCACAAGCGCGTGGAGCGGCTGATGGTCCTGCACGGCCTTCAGGGCCGCTGTGGGCGCCGCAAGGTCCGCACCACCATCCCAAGACCCCAAGGCGGCTCCGGCAGCCGACCTGGTCGACCGTGACTTCGAGCAGCTGACCCTGGATGCGTTGTGGATCGGCGACGTGACCTACATCCCCACCGACGAGGGCTGGCTGTATCTGTCCACCGTGATCGACGCCTGCTCCCGGCATCTGCTGGGCTGGTCGATCACCGATCATCTGCGCGCCGAGTTGTGCGTCGACGCGCTCGACGCGGCCGTGGGCATCCGCGGCGGCAAACACCACGTCGACGGCGTGATCTTCCACTCCGATCACGGCTGTCAGTACACCAGCGAGGCGTTCCGCGACGCCTGCGCTCGAGCCGGCGCCACCCAATCCATGGGCAGCGTCGGCGACTGCGACAACGCCCTGGCAGAGTCGATGAACGGCCTGTACAAGGCCGAGCTGGTCCGTCCCCGCGGCCCCTGGCGCGGCATCGACGACCTCGAGCTGGCCACCCTGGAATACATCGACTGGTTCAACCACAGGCGGCTTCACGGCGCCTGCGGCGACGTCCCACCCGCCGAGTTCGAAGCCATGCACTACCATGCCGTCGGGCAGCTCAGCCTGCCCGGCACCAACTAGTGTTCTGAGTTTGAAATACGCTGGCAATAAGAAGCTATGGATTCGAAGATC
>WHSQ01000247.1 GCA_009380005.1 Actinomycetota bacterium
GTGGGCCCGGCAGCGGGCCGGCCAGGACGTCGCCGGCCTCACCCATCACTCGGACAGGGGCGTGCAATACCGAGCGATTCGCTACACCGAGCGGCTCGCCGAGGCTGAGGCCGTCGCATCCGTCGGCAGCAAGGGCGATAGCTACGAGGTGAGTCAGCGGCGGGAATTTCACCCGCCGCTGCTCTCAGAACCCGGCGTGACAGTCTCCCGTCACCGGGCTCCCACCGTCGAACCAGTAGGCATCGCACCGTGCTTCCAGTGAGCGAACATCGCCGGGAACGCCGAGGCTATCTCGGCCAGTTTCCGACGAGTTTTCCCTTTAGCACGACGCAATCGCTTGTATTTCCGCATGGCCCACTTCACCAGGAAGGGGTTGATCTGCTGTTCTAGGAATCGCATCAGCCTGGACTTGTAGAAGCGCCCATAGTAGCTGATCCACCCCGACACGATGGGATTGACCATCGCGGCGAGGCCCCGAAAACTCAGACTGGTCCTGCGACCCAGCTTCCATTGCCGGATGACCCGCGCCATCAACTTCAACGCAGCCTTGCCGACCAACGGGACGAACCCGCACATCAGCACGCCGTCGCGCCGCCGGACGGGTGCACGACGAAAATCGAAGCCCAGGAACGTGAAACTCGTCACCGGGTACTCCTCGTCGCGGTCGCCCTGTTTGCAGTAGACGATGCGAGTCTTGTCCGGGTGACAGCGCAACCCGAACTCCAGCAACCGTTCCTCAATGGCACGGCGAATGTACTTCGCCTGCCGCTGGCTGGAACAGTGCAGGACGACGTCGTCGCAGTACCTCTCGAACCGCGCCACCGGAAACCTCCTCGCAAGCCAGGAGTCCAACGCGTAGTGCAGGAAGAGATTCGACAACAACGGTGAGATCGCCGAACCCTGTGGAGTTCCCTTGACAGGAACGACACGACTACCGTCCGGATGCTGAACCGGCGCAACAAGCCACCGCTTCACATACAACACAACCCACGGCAGATCCGTGTGCTTCTCCACCGCGGCGACGATCTGTGCATGCGGAACGTTATCGAAGAACCCTTGGATGTCCAAATCAACCACCCACGGACACCTCCAGCACCGCTGCTTGCACACCTCCACCGCGTCCAGCGCAGACCTCCCTGGACGATAACCATAGGAATCGGCGTGGAACACTGGGTCCACGTCCGGCTCCAGGAGCATCGCCACGGCCGTCTGCGCTATCCGGTCGGCGATAGTGGGCACACCAAGAATCCTTGTGCCACCACCAGACTTCGGGATGAGAACGGCCTTCACCGGCCCCGGGAAATAACTCCCCGACGACATCCGGTCGGGTCGCCCGGGGGAATCGCACCCCCGGGCTCCCACAGATCCCGGCGTG
>WHSQ01000248.1 GCA_009380005.1 Actinomycetota bacterium
GAAACCACGGCCGCCGCTACCGAAACCACGGCCGCCGGTACCGAAACCACGGCCGCCGGTACCGAAACCACGGCCGGAGCCGTCGGTGAGCTCGACTGCAATGCGGTCGAGGTGATCGTCCCCTATTCCCCGGGCGGTGGCTCGGATCAGCAGGTGCGGCGTCTCCAGGCCGCCTTGGAGGACGCCCTCGGAGTGCGCCTCCAGATCACCTATCAGACCGGTGGTGACGGATCGGTGGGATGGAACGCCCTGGCCGGGGCCGCCCCGGATGGGTGCACCATCGCCAACGTCGTCGCCCCCAACATCATGAACCTGTCGATCACGGCCAGCGAGGAAATCGGCTTCAAGGCGGAGGACTTCGAGTACATCGGATGGACCGAGTTCTCCCCAAACATCATCGGGGTCGCCCAGGACAGCGAGTTCGAGACCTTCGAGGACTACGTGGCCGCGGCCGAGGCCGCACCCGGTGAGGTCACCATCTCCGGGGTCGGTCAAAACGGGCAGCTACTGGTGGGGGAGGTCTTGGCCGCCACGGGTCTCGACCTGACGTTCGTGCCGTTCTCCGGTGGGGTTGGCGACATCATCCCCCAGATCGCGGGTGGTCATATCGACTCCGCCCTCTCGGGGTTCTCCCTCCTGGACGGTGATCAGATCCGACCGCTCGTTCTGTCGGCTGATTCGGACGAGTTCCCCGATATCCCCACCTTCTCCGAGGCCGGTTATGAGGGCGTGACCCTGGTCACCTCGTGGGGCCTCATCCTCCCACCGGAGACCCCACCGGAGATCGTCGAGTTCTGGAATGTGGCATTGCAGCAGGCCATGGCCACCCAGGAGGTCCAAGACGCCTACGCCGAAACGGGGTTCGACGTGCTGAACCAGGATGCGGCCGAGGCGCGGGAGTACTTCGAGCAGCAGTTCGACGCCACCCAGGCGGCACTCGAAGCCGCCGGTTGATTGCGCTGGCACCGGAGCGGTAGGGTCCGACTCCAGATACGCGAGTCCAACCTCGCGTGTCTGGATTGGCCCCCTCCGGGTGCGGTGACACCAGCAGGGATGTAGGGCCGGGGTCTTGGCGCGGCCAACGACCCCGAGCCCGCGCCATCGACACGAGGGGAAGTCGGTCCCCCACCATGACCCGGTCGACTCTCACGATCTCGATGAGGTGCTTCAGGTGGAGCGGCTGGAACACCATCTTCGATATGGGCGAGACCGATCCCCTCGGCTTGGTGGCGAGCGTGGAGGGTCTCGGCGATGCCGACCGGGCTGCCATCGGTGGCGGCAACGCCGCCCGGGTCTTCGGATGGGGATAGGTCGCGTCGTCAAGCTGTCCTGGATGGCAGCGACGAGAGCGCCTTTGTGAAATCTCCTGGGATC
>WHSQ01000249.1 GCA_009380005.1 Actinomycetota bacterium
GGGGGGCATGACAATGCCCCCCGTAGTCGCGCTCCTGCGGTTGAAATCGGAGCTGCTCATCAACGAACGTCGCATGCGACGAGCTGCCGGCGCTTGGGGTGAGCGCATCTAGCAACGGCGGCGGGAGTGGCCGCCGTCAGGCGGTCCGGACGCCGGTCTTGGTCGCCCCCTCCAAATCCGACACCACGTGCAACCGGCGTGCTTTGCTGGCTCTGCGTGACCCGGACCTACGCAGAGGTCGCTCGGAGTCGAGCGGTGCAGAAATCGTCCGGGGACCGACTCACCCTCGGTCTGCTCCCCGTCGCTGGGTTGTAGCTCAACGTGGGGTGAGCACCCACCCGGTCGAAGCCACAGAGAATGCGCAGTCGATCGGCTCGTCCACCCTCCGGCGAATCTACGTTGAGGGGATCCGGAGACCGGTCCGAAGAAACCGGCCGATGGCGACAGCGACGGGGCACGTGGCGGTGACGACTCCTCAAACGAGGGGTGGGGACTAGGGAGCTCTAGAGCGGAGCCGGGTTCCCCGGCACGGAGCTGTTCAGACCCGCCAGGGACTCCGCTCTGCCCCGTAGCACGGCCTGACTCACTGTCCACCCGCTCCGCTGCGCTCCGCCCGCCTGACGGCGGCTCCGGGGTTGACAGCGAGCCTCGACGGCCGTGCTTTTCCCCCGGACCGTGCCCCTCGTAAACGAGGGACACCCGGGGAAGGGGCGACGCTCACGGCGCCGAGTCTTGTCCTGTAGCACATAACTCAAAAAGTTCTCCGGGGACATGCCGTAAGTCCAGGTCAGGGCGTCAGCGTCGGTATACGCTGCGGGGTCCATGACGACGAAGAAACAGCGCCGGAATCTGCACAAACCGCCCGAGGTCGGCAAGCCGAAACGGGTCTACGGATCGCGGCAGAGGATGGTTCGGGTGAACGTCCCGGATGATGTTTGGGCACGGTTCCGAGCACGGGCTCTCGAGCAAAATGTCTCAGCGGCCGACTACGTTGGGTGGCTCCTGGAGCGGCTCGACCTGGAAGCGAGGAAGCGACGATGAAAAGCACGGGGCGAATCGAGACGAGCGTGTCGGTGGCGCAGGGTGTGCTCTGCGAGGACTGCGGGGCTGAGTACGTCATCGAGACGATTGCGATGATGGGCTTCGATTCCTCGACGTCGCTTCGTCAGCCGATGTGGTGTGCTTTCTGCGGCCACCATGGAGCAGTCAAGGGCGAAGCTGCGGAGCAGTCGTGTAGCGACCCTTGACGGCGTTCGGGAAGCGTCGCACGGATCGGAACCGTCGACGGTTTCAAGCTCGGTCGTGGGGGGGCATGACAATGCCCCCCGTAGTCGCGCTCCTGCGGTTGAAATCGGAGCTG
>WHSQ01000024.1 GCA_009380005.1 Actinomycetota bacterium
CATCGCTCACGCGGCGTCGCTGCGTCAGGCTTTCGCCCATTGCGCAAGATTCCCTACTGCTGCCTCCCGTAGGAGTCTGGGCCGTGTCTCAGTCCCAGTGTGGCTGGTCGCGCTCTCACGCCAGCTATGCGTCAAAGCCTTGGTAGGCCGTTACCCCACCAACAAGCTGATACACCGCGGGCCGATCCCAAACCGAAATTCTTTGCCCTGCAGAACATGCGATCCGCAGGGATCATCCGGTATTAGCAACGGTTTCCCGTTGTTATCCCAGAGTTCGGGGCACGTTACCCACGTGTTACTCACCCGTTCGCCGCTTTCAGCCTTCCCGAAGGAAGGTTTCGTCGCTCGACTTGCATGTATTAGGCGCGCCGCCAGCGTTCGTCCTGAGCCAGGATCAAACTCTCCGTAGAGATTTGATGCTGTCTTCAACGAACGCCAACTGATCTCGAAAGATCCATTAGACGTTTGCCGAATCTATTCACGTACAACCATCAAAGACTGAATCGGACCGAGGTCCTACTCAGGTTTGACAGAGGTTCGCACTGGTCTCCGATCCACTCACCGAAGTGAGCTTCTCGGCAGGCACACTGTTCAGTTCTCAAGGTGCTGAAACTCCGGCCACAAAAAAACGCCGGGGCATCCCGGCGAGTCAACCTTGCTACCTGGGTCTTGCGGCTCAGGTGCCCTTAGGCGACTCTCCGATCACTCGTGGCGTGGTCCCCGTAGGCCTGCGCCATCCGACGTTTTCAGTGCGACGATGCAGTATAGCTGCGTGGGGGCCCGCCTGGCAACGAGTGGCCTACGACCCCGACCGCCCTTCCGAGCGCCTGCGAAGGATAGCCGGGGCTCGTCCCGTCGTTCGGGGACGAGGCTGCCCAGCTCCCCACGGGGCCCGGAAACGCCGGCCACCTGGCCCGGCCTCCGGCTCGATCCGACCCCAGGTCAGGCTTCCGGCCGAACCCCGCCTCGGTGCGCCGCTAGGTCAAGCGGACGAACCGGCGCTTGCCCACCTGCACGAGCGCCCCCTTGAGGTCGTCGGCGTTGACCTCCTCATCGGACGCCCGATCGCCATCGATCCGGACCCCGCCCTGGGAGATGAGGCGACGGGCCTCCGCTCGCGACGAGGCCAAGCCCAGGCCTGCGAGGAGCTTCGGCATCGACACCACTCCGTTGGTCACGACGTCCGCCGGAAGCGCGACCTCGGGCACCTCCCCGGGAGCCTTGTGCTCCTTGAACTGGCGATCGAAGGCCTCCTCGGCCCCCGACGCGGCCCCGGCTCCGTGGTACAGCTCCACCACGGCGCGCGCCATCGCGCGCTTCGCCTTCCCGGCCTCCGGGCCCCCAGCTTGCGCGGCCATAGCCAGTGACCGGACCTCCCTATCGGGCAACTCCGTCGCCAGCCGTGCGTACTTGCCGACGAGCCCGTCCGGCAAGCTCATCAGCTTCCCGAACATCTCCGCCGGCTCCTCGCGGATACCGACGTAGTTGTCGAGGGACTGCGACATCTTCTGAACCCCGTCGAGCCCCTCGAGCAAAGGCATGGTCATCGCGATCTGCGGACGCTGACCGTAGGCCCGTTGGAGGTCTCGGCCCACGAGCAGGTTGAACAACTGATCGGTCCCGCCGAGCTCGACGTCGGCCTCGACCGCCACCGAATCGTAGGCCTGTGCCAGCGGATACATGAACTCGATCAACGAGATGGGGCGATTGGCCTGGAAGCGCTTCGAGAAGTCATCTCGCTCGAGCATCTGCGCGACGGTGTAGTGCGAGGTGAGCTTCAGGACGCCGGAGAGGTCCAGAGGCTCGAGCCATTCGGAGTTGTAACGCACCTCGAGGTTGTCCTCCGAGAGCACGTCCTTGAACTGGTCGAGCACCCCCTCGGCGTATCTCTTGACCTCGTCGGCACTCAACTGCTTGCGCGTCTCGGATCTGCCGGACGGGTCGCCGATCCGGGCGGTGAAGTCCCCCAGGATCAGGACGGCGGTATGGCCGGCATCCTGGAAATCGCGAAGCTTGCGCAGGGGCACCGCCCAGCCCAGCGTCACGTCTTTCGCGGTTGGATCCAATCCGAGCTTGACACGAAGGGGCCTTCCCTCGGCCAGCCGCTCACGCAGATCCTCCTCCCGGACCACGTGCTCGGCTCGCCGTAAGAGTCCCGTAAGCTGATCGCCCGCCATCATGGGCCGATGGTATCTGAGCGTTCCCGGGACACTCCGGAGCACATCCGGTATCCGTCCCGGATCGGGCGCCCCTGGCTAGACTGGGAGACCACTCATGGCGAGACGATCCCTGCTCACCGCGCTCCTCCTGGCCACGCTGCTGGTGGCCTCGTCCTGCGCATCACTGGTCGAGCAGTTCGAAGACCTTCCGCGGCTGACGGAGGCCGATCTCAACTTCAACCTGGCGCAGTCCTCGATCATCTACGACGCCAAGGGCCGCCAGGTCACGACCCTCCACGGCGAGCAGAACCGCAACATCATCGCCCTGGGAGCCATGCCCCGGCACCTCCAACGCGCCGTCTTGGCGATCGAGGACGAGCGCTTCTACCATCACGACGGAGTGGACGTGCGAGCCATCCTTCGAGCCGCCGTCTCGAACGTGGCAAGCGGCAGCGTCACCCAGGGTGGATCGACGATCACCCAGCAGTACGTGAAGAACGTCATCATCTCGCCCAACGAGATCGCCGAGCGTTCGCTCGAGCGCAAGATCGATGAGGCTGCACTGTCTCGCCAGCTCGAACGGCGGCTCCCGAAGAGAGAGATCCTGCGGCGATACCTGAACACCGTCTACTTCGGCAACGGCGCATACGGGGTCGAGGCGGCGGCACATACCTACTTCGGCAAGACCGCGACGAGGCTCAACCTGCGCGAGTCGGCAACGCTCGCGGGGATCATCCGGTCTCCCAGCAACTACAACCCCATCGACGACCCGCAGACCGCCCGCCGGCGACGCAACCTGGTCCTGGACAAGATGCGACAGCTCGGATGGGCGGCCCCGGCCAAGGTGCGTAAGGCAGAGCGCCAGAAACTCCGCTTGAAACCCGGCGCGAGCGAGGCTCGCTATCCGGCCCCGTATTTCATCGACTACGTGAAACGGCTGGTCACGTTCCATCCCGCATTCAAGAAGCTCGGGAAGACGACGGCCCAGCGCACGCAGCAGCTGTTCCGAGGTGGTCTCCGTATCAGAACGACGCTGGACATGAAGATGCAGCAGGCTGCCGAGGATGCCGTCAACTCAACCCTCACCTCGGCGAACGACCCCCACGCATCATTGGTGGCCGTCGATCCCCGGACCGGAGATGTCAAGGCGATGGTCGGCGGACGCGACTGGTTCGCCCCGAAGAAGAAGAACCGCTTCTCCAAGCTGAACCTCGCGATCGCCGCCGAACCGGGCCTCGGCTGCAAGCGGATCGGGAAGAAGTGCGACCGGCGCGCCCCCGGCACGGGTCGCCAAGCAGGATCTGCCTTCAAGCCCTTTACCCTGGCCGCGGCGATCGCCGACGGGGTGCCGCTGTCCAAGATCTATGAGGCCAAGGGTTGCGCCAGCTTCCCCGGCGCCAACGCCGACGGATCGGCCTGGGAGCCCTGCAACTACGAGGGCGGGACCTTCGGCAAGATCTCGTTGCTGGAGGCCACGGCCAAGAGCGTCAACGTGATCTTCGCCCGGCTGATGCTCGAAGGCGCCACCAAGGACGACGACGGGCAAGCGGACCGTAAACGCACCGACTGGAGCGTGTGCGAGCTCTGCGATGAAACGGTCGAGACGGCGCACGCGATGGGCATAAACACCGACCTGCAGCCCGTCCCCTCGACCGTGTTGGGCGCCAACCCCGTCAATCCTCTGGGGATGGCATCGGCGTACGGCACCCTGGCAACCAACGGTGTGCGCAGGCCCCCGGTGGCGATCACGGAGATCACGAACTCGCGGGGCAAGGTCCTCTACCGGGCAGAGCGCGAGAAAGAAGAGGCCCTGGAGCCTGCCGTGGCGTACTTGACGACTACCGCCCTCGAGACGGTGATCCAACGTGGCACCGGTGTACGCGCCCAGATCGGCCGGCCCGCCGCCGGCAAGACCGGCACCGCGCAGGATTACCGCGACGCATGGTTCGCCGGCTACACGCCGAACCTCGCCGCCGCGGTCTGGGTGGGGTATCCACAGGGTTCCGTGGCGATGAAGACCTCGTGCGCCGGAACATCGAACTGCAGACCCACCCGCATCCAGGTGACGGGGGGTTCGTGGCCCACCGAGATCTGGCAGAAGTTCATGAAACGCGCAGTAGCGGGTTTGGCGGCGGCCGGATTCAAGCAGCCCGCTTCCGGTTTCGAGCGCGTCGTCATCGACACGCGCGATGGTTGCCTGGCGGACAGGTTTACGCCCGCCGAGTACCGCGAGAAGGCAACCTTCGCAGCCGGCACGGCCCCCGAAGAGAGCTGCCGCGAGAACGAACGGATCGCTCGGGTTCCCGACGTGATGCAGTTCCCGGTTGGTGACGCGAGGCGCATCCTCGAGGACGATGGGTTCAACGTGGACGTCGTCGAACAGAGGACGAGCGAATTCCCGCCCGGCCGGGTGATCGACCAGTCACCGGGGGGCGGACGCCGAGCCAAGCTCGGCAGCACCGTTACGTTGACGGTTTCTCGAGCGAAGACGCAACCGAAGCGCGGCACCGTGCCGGACGTTCTCGGCATGAGACGGACCGAGGCCGCGCGCGCGATACGCAACGAGGGTTTCAAGGTGCGCGTGGTGGAGCGCAAGGAGGCCCAGACGATCTCGAGCGGGCGGCGCGGTCGCGTCTGGAAGCAGGATCCGAGCGGAGGCTCGAAGGCTCCCTACGGCTCCACGGTCACCATCTGGGTCAACCCCTCCTAGGCCGGCCCTTGGCGATACGGCGCGACGCGTAGGGAGAGTCCGGCACCACGTAGCGCCAGGGCAGGTCGGCGCCGCGCCCGGCCCCCAGCCCGATACGCGTCGTGACGGCCACCTCCGCGTTCCGGTAGGCCGCCGTTCTCGGATCTTCGGCGCAGAAGAACGGCCCCCCACGAAGCAGGGTCGCTCCATCGTCCCTACGGTCGATGCCCATCGCCTGCGCCAGCCGCGCGGGACCCGAGGCGAGTGAAAGATCCGCGACCACCCCCCGGCGTCGCCGCATCGTCTCGACGCCGTAGAGAGGCTCCCCCGCTCGAAGCAGCACGGCTTCGCATTCACCCTCCTCACCGCACACGATGTTTGCGCACCAGTGCATCCCGTAGGTGAAGTAGACGTACAGGCGCCCCGGAGGACCGAACATCGAGCGCGTCCGCTCGGTCATCCCCCGGTATCCGTGCGAACCAGGGTCGAGGCCACCGCGGTAGCCCTCGGTCTCCACCAAGCGCACACCCACCCGGCCCCCGTCCGGCTCGATGCGTACGAAGAGGCAACCGATGAGATCGCGCGCCACGCTCAACGCGTCACGCGCGTAGAAGTCACGGGTGAGGCGCCGAGGCCGGTTCAGGACAGTAGGAACGCCAGCAGGGCCTTCTGGGCGTGAAGGCGGTTCTCGGCCTGGTCCCAAACCACCGAGCGCGGTCCATCGATGACCGAAGCGGTGATCTCCTCGCCTCTGTGCGCCGGCAAACAATGCATCACGATCGCATCCTCGGCCGCCAGGTCCACGACGTCGTCGTTGAGTTGGTAGCGATCGAAGAGCTCTCCACGCGAATCGGCCTCGGATTCCTGGCCCATGCTCGCCCACACGTCGGTGTACAACGCATCGGCGCTCGTGGCGGCCTCGGCCACCACGTGGGTGACCGACACGCGACCGCCGTTCTCGAGAGCAGACTGCTTCGCTCGATCGGTCACCGAAGGCACCGGCTCGTAACCTTCGGGGCACGCCACGCGCACGTCCATCCCGACCTTCGCCCCTCCCAACATGAGTGAATGGGCAACGTTGTTCCCGTCGCCCAGGTAGGCCAATCCGAGACCCTCGAGCGCCCCTTTCTTCTCGCGGATCGTTTGGAGATCGGCGAGGCACTGACAGGGATGGGCGGAGTCGCTGAGCGCGTTGATGACCGGAACGCTCGCGGACCGGGCGAGCCGCTCGATCCGGTCCTGGCCGAACGTGCGCAAGACGATGGCATCGACGTACCGGGACAGGACGGCGCCCGTGTCTTCGATGGTTTCTCCCCTGCCGAGCTGGAGCTCGGCGCTGCTCAGCACGATCGCGTTGCCCCCCATCTCGGAGATCCCGGCCTCGAACGAGACGCGCGTACGCGTGGAGGGCTTCTCGAAGATCAGTGCGATCTGGCGACCCTCCAGACGGGTCCGCCACGCCTCGCGGTCGGCCTTGGCTTCGTCGGCGGCGTCCAGCAGCTGCTCGAGCTCGGCTCGGCTCAGGTCGTCCACCGACAGGAAGTCCCTCTTCATGTTCCCCCTAGGCCCGCAACGTCGCTCCGAAGCGGGATGCAAGCTCGGCAACGATGCGATCTCTTACCGCGCCGGCTTCTTCGTCGGTGAGCGTCTTATCCGGATCCCGCAGCTCGAGAGCGTAGGCCAGGCTCTTGTTCCCCGCCGCTATCTGTTCACCGCGGTACAGATCGAAGAGCCGCACGCTGGTGACCTCGGGTGATCCGGTGCTGCGCACGAAGGACAGGACGTGGCCGGCAGGTACGTCTTCCGGCACCACCACTGCGATGTCGATGTAGATGGGCGGGTAGCGCGGGACTTCGCCGGCGCGCGGGCGGGGCGGAACCGACGCCAGCACCGGTCCGAGTGCGATCTCGGCGACCGTCGTCCCGGACGGCGCCTCGAAACGGGCGCAGACGTCGGGGTGCAACTCTCCGATCGCGCCCAGATCGGTGCCCGCGAGTGACATGCGAGCGGCTCTGGTCGGATGGAAGGGCATCCCGGTGGCCGGCGTGAAATCGGCGGGAGGTACGCGCAGCGATGCGAGGAGCGCGTCCACGACGCCCCTGGCTCCGAAGAAGTCCCACGGGCGTTGCTCCTCGTCCCAGGTCTTGGGCCTCCGATCGCCCGCGAGGACGACGGCCAGGACCAGTCCCTCGCGGGGCAACGGCTCGCCGCTGGACTCGAAGACCCGGGCTATCTCGAACAGGGCTACGGCGGACGCGCCATGAGCGAAGTTGCGGGCCGTCGACCGCAACATGTTCGGCAGCAGCGTCGTCCGGACACCCGTCTTGTCCTCGGTCGTGGGGTTGGCGATGAGCACCATGTCGCGAGCGGGGTGCCCTTCGGGGAGCCCGAGCATGTCGGGGTCCTGGGGGCCCATGAACGAGTGCGTCCACGCCTCCTGCAAACCAAGACCGACCAAGGTGCGCCGGATGGTGCGCTCGGCGACCTGTTCGACCTCCAGGCCCCCCTTACGGCCGGGCGGCAAGGTTGCCGGTACCCGTTCCAGCCCGGCGAGGCGGGCGACCTCCTCCACGAGATCGATCTCGCGTTCGAGGTCCCGGCGGTAGCCCGGCGGCACCACCACCACGCGTTCGTCCTCGCGCGTGGGGCGCAGCTGGAGCGCGGCGAGGTACCGGATCTGTTCGTCGGCCGGGATCGAGACGCCGAGGATCTTGTCCGTACGAGCCGGTCGGAGAGTGATCTTCGGCCTTTCGAGCGGCTTCGGATGCTCGTCGACCTCCGCCTCGGCCACGGTGCCCCCGGCGAGCTCCGCTATGAGTCCTGCGCAGCGGGCGGCGGCGTGGGGAACCGCCTCCGGATCCATCTTGCGCTCGAAGCGCGCGGAGGCTTCGGTGCGCAGGAGGTGGCGCCGGCTCGTGTAGGCGACCGAAGCGTGATCGAAGTAGGCGGATTCGAGGATCACCGCGGAGGTGTCGTCGGCCACCTCCGAGTCCTGTCCGCCCATGACCCCGGCGATCGCCAGGGCCTTCGTGGGATCGGCGATCATCAGATCGTCCGGATGCATCTCACGTTCGATCCCGTCCAACGTGACGAACCGCTCCCCCGTCCGCGCGCGGCGGACGACGACGTGGTGGTCGGCGACGCGCGCCGCGTCGAACGCATGCAGAGGATGACCCAGCTCCAGCAGCACGTAGTTCGTCGCATCGACGATGTTGGATATCGACCGCATCCCGGCGGCGAGCAAACGGCGAGCGATGTGCGCCGGCGAGGGACCGAGCTTCACGCCCTCGATGTATCGGGCCAGGTAACGCGGGCATCCGTCGCGATCCTGTATCTCGACCTGCACCCCACCGTCGACTCCCTCCGATGCATCCAGCTCTGCATCCGGCAGGCGGAGCTCGAGATCGAACAGGGCGGCGACCTCTCGGGCGAGCCCGACGACGCTCATCAGGTCGGGACGGTTGGGCGTGATCTCCAATTCCAGGATCGTATCGTCGAGACCGAGTACCCGTACGACGTCGTCACCGACCGTCGCGTCGGCCGGCAGGACGAGGATGCCCGAGTGATCCTTGGACACGCCGAGCTCACGCGCCGAACACAACATCCCGGCACTGATCTCGCCGCGGATCTTACGTTCGGTGATCTTCATCTCGGGAAGCTCGGCCCCCACGACCGCGAGAGGCACCCGATCCCCCACGGCGAAGTTCCTCGCGCCGCAAACGATGCGCTGGGTTCCGCCGTCACCCCTCTCGACATCGACCAGCGTGAGGTTGTCGGCGTTGGGGTGCTCGTGGATCGCGAGGACCTCCGCCACGACGACGTCGGTGATCCCGCGGCCGGGATGATGGATCTCCTCGACCTTGCTGCCGGAGAAGCTGAGACGATGCGCGAGCTCCTCCTCCGGCACGTCCGGATCCACGTAGTCGCGCAACCAATTGACGCTGAGCCTCACAACATGCCCCCGAATTGCGCGAGGAACCTGACGTCGTTGTCGTAGAACGCCCGGATGTCGCGGACGTCGTGGGCCAGGGCCGCTGCACGTTCCAGTCCGATGCCGAACGCGAAGCCCGTGTATCGCTCCGAGTCGTAACCCACGTAGTCGAGCAGGAAGGGATCCACCATCCCGCAACCCAGCAACTCGATCCACCCTTCGTTCTTACAGATCCGGCACCCGGCGCCCTTGCAGGAGAAGCACAGCACGTCCAGCTCGGCCGAAGGCTCCGTGAATGGGAAGAAGCTGGGGCGGAGACGGACCTCGAGATCGCGTCCGAACAACTCGCGAGCGAGATGCTGCAGCGTCCCCTTCAGATCCCCCATCGTGATGCCCTCGTCGACCGCCAGGCCCTCGATCTGAGAGAACTGTGCGGTGTGCGTCGCGTCCTCCGTCTCGCGCCGGTATACGCGTCCGGGGCACAGCACGTAGACCGGTGGTTCCTGGGCCTCCATCGTGCGGATCTGGATCGGCGATGTCTCGGTTCGAAGCGCGACCTCGTACAGGTGGCCCTTCACGTAGTAAGTATCGAGCTCCGAGCGCGCGGGGTGCTCCGGTGGCGTGTTGAGCGCGTCGAAGAGGTAGCTGGTGAGCTCTATCTCCGGCCCATCTGCCACCCGGTACCCGAGACCGATGAAGATGTCGATGATCTCCCACATCGTGCGCGTCAACGGATGGATCGATCCGACCGGTGAAGCAACTCCCGGGAGCGTGACATCCACGCGCTCTCGCTCCCAGCGATGTTCCAGCTCGCGAGCTTCGAACTCCGCCTTGCGGTCTTCGTACGCCCGCTCGAGCTCGGCCTGGACCTCGTTGAGCCTGCGACCGAAGTCCTTACGGGCCGACTCGTCCAGGTCGCGTAGGCCCTGACGGGTCTGGGCCAGGGGGGCCTTGCGGCCGAAGACCTGATGCCGCACCTCTTCGAGCCCTGCGAGCCCCGGGGCCGAAGAGATCTTGTCCACCGCGTCGCGTCGTGCGGCTTCGAGCCGGTCGACGAGCTCCGATGTCCCCTCGCTCACGACGCGTGCTCTGCAGCCGGAAGCGTGACGGTGAAGGTCGAGCCCTTCGATACCTTGCTGTCGACCGTGATCTCACCTCCGTGTGCCTCGACCAATCGCTTGGTGAGGTACAGGCCCAGCCCGCTGCCCGATGGGCCCGAACGCTGCCCCGCGGGGGCCGGTCCGGAGAAGATCGCGGGCAACCGGTCGGGGTCGATCCCTATACCGGCGTCCGCCACGATCACGTGAACGGTGCCATCGTGCCGGTCGGCACCGACGACGATGTCTCCTTCGTCGGAAAACTTGATGGCGTTCTCGAGCAGGTTGCCGAGCACATGCTGCAGGCGCTCGGCATCCGCGAACGCCTTGAACCCGTCTTCGATCTCGACCTTGACCCGATCGGCACCGGGCAGGTCCCGGAGGTGCTCGGCCGCCTTGTGGGCGATGGCCGAGAGATCCACCTCCGTCCGGTGCAGCTCGAGACGACCGGATTCGAGCCGAGCAAGGTCGAGGACTTCGGAGACGATCCTGCCCATCCTCTCGGCATCCGAATGGATCGTCTGCACGAACTGGAGCTTCTGATCGTCGGTGAAACGATCCCACCTCTTGACCAGCGTGGCGGAGAAGCCCTTGACGGAGGTCAGGGGTGACCGGAGCTCGTGAGCGATCTTGGAGATCAGGTCGGCGAATCTGAGGTCATCCAAAGCGTTCCGTCCTCCCGAAGGGCAAGTCAGAGGGTGAGGATAACCACGGCGGACGCCTACGACCGGGAGCCGCGCCGGCGCACGGTCTCGAACAACAGGATCGAACCGGCGATCCCGACGTTCAGAGATTCGGTGCGGCCCGGCATCGGGATGCTGACCGCGGCGTCGAGCAGCTGCTCGAGCTCGGGGTCGAACCCCCACGCCTCGTTGCCGAGGACGAAGGTGGTCGGCTTCGTGACGTCGAAAGCCGCCAGGTCCGCGTCGGCCCGGACGTCCGCCCCCAGGATCTGGACGCCGGCGTTGCGGGCCACGCTGATGGCCTCTCCCGCATCCGCCTCGCGCACGATCGGCACCAGGAAGAGCGCTCCGGCACAGGCCCTGACGGTCTTCGGGTTCAGGGGATCGACGGAGCCCTCCGTGAAGACGACGGCCCCCGCCGCGGCTGCAGCAGCGGAACGCACGAGGGTTCCGGCGTTGCCGGGGTCCCGAACCCCGGCCAGGATCAGCGAGAGATCCGAACCGGTGAGATCGTCCAGGGCGGCAGCAGGCGCCTGAGCGACCGCGACGACACCCTGCGGGCTGGCCGAGTCGCTGAGCATCCGCATGACCCGCTCGCCCACCAGCGTGACGTCCATGTGACCCGGAGGCAGCGCCTCGGCGGCCGTCTCGGTCGCGAAGATCTCGACGATGGGTGCTCCGGCCTCGAGGGCATCGGCGAGCGCCCGAGGTCCCTCGAGCAGGAATCGCCGCTCGCGCTCGCGATGAACCCGCCTCAGGAGCTTCCGCGCGCCCTGGATGCGCGGGTTCTGGGGACTGGTGACTATCTCCGTCAGGAGGCCTTCTCGAGCCCCTTGCGCGCGACCTCGACCAGCGAGGCGAACGCATCCGGCTCGTTGACCGCGAGCTCGGCAAGGATCTTGCGATCCACTTCGACCTCCGCGGCCTTGAGGCCGGCGATCAAGTGACTGTAGGAGATCCCGTTCAGTCGTGCGGCGGCGTTGATACGCGTGATCCAGAGCTTCCGGAACTCGCCCTTCTTCGCGCGGCGGTCCCGGTATGCGTAGACCCCGGAATGGAGGACCTGTTCGCGCGCGGCTCGGTAATGCTTGCCGCGCGCCGAGTAGTAGCCCTTGGCCTTCCTCAGTACTTCCTTGCGCTTCTTGCGTCCCGCGACGCTGCGCTTCACCCGTGGCATATCGATCCCTCCTTGAGCTCAGCTGCCGAGCAGCCGGCGGATCGTCTTCTTGTCCTCCTGGGCCACTTGCGCCGGCGAGTTGAGGCGGCGCTTCCGGTGCGAGGACTTCTTCTCGAGGAAATGGTTGGCGAACGCACGGCGGCGCCTGATCTTCCCGGAGGGCGTGGTCTTGAAGCGCTTCGCAGCGCCCCTATGCGTCTTCTGCTTCGGCATCCTCATTCTCCTCTCCCAGATCACTCGATGCCCGGGTGATCTTCCGGGGGCGAGCGGGTTTAGGTGCTTCCGCCTCGACCGTCTCGGGACCCGCGCGGGGCGCTTCCGTCGGCGCCGGCTGCTGGCGGCGCTGTCGGGTCGGCACCTCAACGGGCTCCTTGTGGATGATCGCTTCCTTGTAGGGACCGAGAACCATCGTCATGTTCCGACCGTCCAGCTTCGGCGGGACGTCGATCTTGGCGATCTCTTGTACGTCGTCCGCGAGACGTAACAACAGTCTCTCGCCGAGCTCTGGGTGCACCATCTCGCGACCCCGGAACATGATCGTGACCTTCACCTTGGCTCCCTGGCGGAGGAACCGCACGACGTGCCCCTTCTTGGTCTCGTAGTCGTGGCGGTCGATCTTCGGCCGCATCTTCATCTCTTTGACCACGACGAGGGATTGCTTCTTGCGTGCTTCCTTCTTGGCCTGGTCCTGCTCGTACTTGTACTTCCCGAAATCCATGATCCGCACTACGGGCGGATCGGCCTGGGGAGCCACTTCGACGAGATCGAGATCCTGTTGCTCGGCCATCGCCAGTGCGTCCTTCGTCTCGAGGACGCCTATCTGCGAACCATCCGCTCCGACCACTCGGACGCGGGGGACGCGGATCCGGTCGTTGATCCTCATGTCCTGTTGTGCGATACCTCGCTCCTCTCTATCGGATCCAGGGACCTTCCGGCCCCCGACGCGAAGAAGCCGGCGACGCCGAAGCAGGCATCACCGGCACGTGCGCGGCAACTACCACAACCCTCTCGACGCTTCGGTCGGAACCGTTGCCGGAAGGTGAGGGCTCAAAAGTCCCTGCTTGGCGACACTTTCACGCTCAGGCAGTATAACGACAGGGTGTCGGGCGAGGAAGAGGAGCAGAGCGAACCCCGACGACCACGCGTCGTCGACAAACGCGTTTCGGCGCGCCCGGAAGCTGCTCCGAAGCCCGACCCGAGCCCCTCCCCGGAGATCCCGGAACCCTCGCCCGCACGGGATTCCACCCCGCCCTCGGAGCCGGCGTCACCGGCGCCCGGAGCGGGCGGGCCCGAACCTCGGGACGAGACCGCCGAAGCCCGCCCGTCGGCGCCTCAAACCCCCCAGGACACGGTGTGGACGCCGGAGCGGGAGGCCGAGGCTCAGGCCATCGCCGAAGAGCTCGCGCGCGTCCCCGCCCTCGACTGGGTCGCCAACAGCGCCGTCACGCTCGCCAACGTGGCCGCGGCCAAGATCCAGTTGGGCCAGGCGCCCGACGCCCAGCTCGCGATCGATGCCCTGGCAGCTCTGCTCGACGACTTGGGGTCGCGGCTCGGAGAGGCCGAGATGCCGCTCAAGCAGACGCTCGCACAGCTGCGCCTCGCCTACGCACAGGCCGTCACGTCCCCGGGACAACCCGGCGCGGCGCCCTGAGACGCGCCGAGGCCCCCGCCGCGCGGGGGCCTCTTTTGATCGCGGAGCTGCTTACTCTTGCGGCTGTGACGCGGCCGCTCGCACGTTGCTGGCCTGCTTGCCCTTCGGACCGTCGGCCACATCGAACTCGACCTCCTGCCCCTGGGTGAGGGACTTGTAGCCCTCCATCTCGATCGCCGAGAAATGGACGAACACGTCCTCGCCGTCGGCGGTAGAGAGGAATCCGTAACCCTTCTCGTTACTGAACCACTTGACGGTGCCAACAACCACGTCCTGCCGTCCTTTCCGTCTTTGTGGGGTGGCGAACACCTTCGTCGCCATCTACCCCCACGACTGCAGGCGAGACGCTAGCACAGCTAAGGAACGATCTTGCTGATGGGAAGCTCCAGTATGTCCTCGGCCCCGAGGGCCTTCAACTGCGGGATCAGCGTGTTCACGGTCGCCTTCCCAACGACGGTCTCCACGGCGAAGAAGCCTCCCCCGGCGAGCTGAGAGATCGTCGGCGCGCGCATGGCGGGGAGGACACCCAGCACCTCATCCAGCCTGTCCTCGGTCACGTTGAGTTTCACGAGCACCTTGCCCCGCGCGTCGACGGCTCCGCGCAATAGCAGCGTCAACTCCTCGATCGCCTGCCGCTTGGTGGCATCCTCGTAGGCTTCCTTGTTGGCGATGAGGTGCGTCCGTGACTCCAACAGCACGTCGATGATCTCGAGGCCGTGGCGTCTCAGCGTCGAGCCCGTCTCGGTCAGGTCCACGATCGCGTCGACGATCTCAGGGACCTTGGCTTCGGTCGCCCCGTAGGACAGGAAGACACGGACCGGGATGCGGAGCCGCTCGAAGTACGCACGCGTGATGTTCGGGAACTCGGTCGAGATCTTGGAGTGCGGTTTGAGCTCCCGCGCGCTGGTGATACCCGAGTCGCGGTGGGTAGCCAGAACTATCTTCACCGGCCGGTCCGTCTCCTTCGAGTACTCGAGAGGGGTGACCTTCGTGACCTTGGCTCCCGTCTCCTCGATCCAGTCTTCGCCCGTCACGCCGATATCGAAGAGCCCTTCCTCGATGTAGGTGGGGATCTCCTGCGGACGAAGGATCGACACCGCGGCGAGACGGGGATCGGCGACCGAACCGTGGTAATCGCGGTCCGACGTCCGGCTGATCTTGAGGTCGGCGGCTTCGAACAGCTCGAACGTCGCCCGCTCGAGAGAGCCCTTGGGTATCACAAGTCTCAGCACGTCAGATCCCCTCGCTCGGCTTCGGCAGAGATGCAAGGAGGTTCGCCATCTCCAGCGCGGCGAGCGCGGCCTCGAAGCCCTTGTTGCCGGCCTTGCCACCCGCACGCTGGATCGCCTGATCCGCATCCTCGGTCGTCAGTATGCCGTTCGCGATGGGGATGCCCGTCTTCCTCGACGCCGTCGAGATGCCGGCGGCAGATTCTCCCGCAACGTAGTCGAAGTGGGCGGTCTCCCCGCGGATCACGGCGCCGAGGCACACCAACGCATCGAACTCGCCCGACGATGCCAGCCGTTCGGCCACGAGTGGGATCTCGAACGCTCCGGGCACCCAGGCGATCGAGATGTCGTCGTCCGAGACGCCGTGACGTTTCAGTCCATCGAGGGCGCCATCGAGCAACCTCATGCCCACGGACTCGTTGAACCGAGCGACCACGATGCCGATCCGGAGCCGCCTGCCGTCGAAGGAACCTTCGTACACGTGGGTCATCGCCGGGCTCCTTCTTCGTCGTCCTGGATGGCGTGCGCAAGCTCGTCCAGCAGATGGCCGAGCTTGTCCCTCTTCGTCTTCAGATAACGCTCGTTCTCGGGGTTGGGCTCACTCTCGAGCGGAACGCGGTCGACGATCTTGAGTCCGTATCCCTCGAGCCCGGCACGCTTCGTCGGATTGTTGGTGAGCAGGCGCATCGTCGACACGCCCAGGTCCACGAGGATCTGAGCTCCCACTCCGTAGTCGCGGGAGTCCGGCGAGAAACCGAGCTCGACGTTCGCCTCCACCGTGTCCAGTCCGCCGTCCTGCAGGGAGTAGGCCTCAAGCTTGTGACGGAGACCGATGCCACGTCCTTCGTGCCCGCGGATATACACGAGCACGCCCTCGCCTTCGGCTTCGATCCGACGCATCGCTTCCTTGAGCTGCAGACCGCAATCGCACCGGATGCTGCCGAGCACATCCCCGGTGAAGCATTCGGAATGTACCCGCACCATCACTCCGTCTTTGCCCGCGACGTCGCCTTTCACCAGGGCAACATGCATGCGACCGTCGTGGGACTCGTACGCGATCGAGCGGAAGACTCCGTACGCCGTCGGGATGCGAGCCTCGGTCACGCGCGTCACGAGCTTCTCTCGACGGCGACGGTACGCGATCAGATCCGCTATCGAGATGATGCGCAGTCCATGCTCGTCGGCGAAGCGCTCGAGGTCCCGCATGCGTGCCATCGAGCCGTCCTCGTTCACGACCTCGCACAGGACCCCGGCCGGGTAGAGGCCGGCCAGGCGGGCGAGGTCGACCGACGCTTCCGTGTGGCCCGCACGTCGCAGGACGCCGCCCGGCGTGTACCGCAACGGGAAGATGTGTCCGGGCCGGGCCAGGTCCCCCGGTTCCGTGACCGGGTCGATGAGGGTCTTGACCGTCGCGGTACGGTCGGGAGCCGAGATCCCCGTCGAGACGCCGTTCTTGGCATCCACGCTGATAGTGAACGCCGTACCCATCGACTCCGAGTTCTCGGGCGCCATGAGTGGCAGGTGAAGGTCGGTCAGGCGCCCGGCCTCCATGGGCACGCAGATGATCCCCGAGCAGTACCGCACCATGAAGCGGATGTGCTCCGGGGTGATCTTTTCCGCGGCCACGATGATGTCCCCCTCGTTCTCGCGATCCTCGTCGTCGACGACGATCACCATCCGACCGGTACGGACATCTTCGATCGCTTCCTCGATCTTCGCGAACGGCATCAGTGTTTCCTTTCCATGAGTCGCTCGACGTACTTCGCAAGCACGTCGACTTCGACGTTCACGCGGCTTCCCTCGGATATCTGGCCCAGGCTCGTGACCTGCATGGTGTGGGGTATGAGCGCTACACGGAAGCTGGCCCTGTCGATGTCGACGACGGTCAGCGAGACACCATCCAGCGTGATCGACCCCTTGGGAACAACGTAACGCAGGAGGTCCGCGTCGCACTGGATCGACACGTAATGAGAACCATCGCCTTCTTCGATCCGAACCACGTGGCCCAAGCCGTCCACGTGGCCCTGCACGATGTGCCCCCCCAATCGATCGAACACCCGAGTTGGCAACTCGAGGTTGACCGCTTGCCCTCGATCGGCGTCTCCGAGCGTCGTGCGGCTGAGCGTCTCGCCCATGACCTGCGCACTGAACGAGGCCCGGCCCACCTTCCGAGCCGTCAGGCAGACTCCGTTGACCGCGACCGAATCACCTCGCTGCATCCCGCGCGCGGTCTCCGGCGCCTTGATGACCAGCGTGAGACAACCTTCCGACTCGTGCACCCGTCGGATCACGCCGCGTTCGGTGACGATGCCCGTGAACATCAGTCGCGCTCCGGTTCGTAGACGAGGATCGAATCATCGCCGGCGGCGACCGTCGACACCCGGCGCCATCTGGGTGCATCTGCGATCGTCGTGACGCCCAGATCTCCTATCTGCCGCCCTCCATCGCCGAAGAGCAGCCCGCCGACGTGGATCTCCAGGCGATCCACGAGAGCCGCGCGCAACAGCGAGGTGGCGAGCTTGGCTCCGCCTTCGCACAGCACCTCGATGAACCCACGATCACCGAGCACGTCCAGCACGGCGCCGACGTCCACACCTTCGTCGGACGCCGGAACATCCATGACCTCGGCGCCCGCGGACTTCCATGCGAGCCTCGTCTCATGACCCACGGCAGACGTCGTAGCGATGATCACGGCCGGGTGACGCGCCCGGCCGAAGGTGCCGTCGGGTCGACGGGTCGGGGCCAGCGTCTCTCGTGCGCCCATCATCAACGCGAGTCCGGGGACGATGCGGCCGCTTGCGTCTGCGACGATCCGAACCGGTTGTCGCACGGCTCCTACGCCGCGCGCGGTGAGCGAGGGATCGTCGGCCAGCGCCGTGCCGGCGCCGATCAGGACCGCGTCGGCTTCGGCGCGACGAGCGTGAACGTACGCACGCGTCTCCGAGCCGGTGATCCACCTCGAGGTCCCGTCGGCCGCGGCGATGCGACCATCCAGGCTCGTCGCGAGCTTCAACGTGAGGAAGGCGCGCCCGGTTCGGCGATGCTTGAGGTACGGCGCCAGGAGGTCGGAGATCTCGGCCTCACAAACCCCGGCGTCCACCCGGACGCCGCGACGTCTCAGGTAAGCGATGCCGGTGCCCGCGACCCGGGGGTCGGGGTCTTCGAGCCCCACCACCACCCGGCTCACGCCGGCTTCGACGAGGGCCGGCGCACATGGACCCGTGTGGCCCCGGTGCAGGCAGGGCTCGAGCGTCACGTACATCGTTGCGCCGACTGCGTCGACCCGATCCAGGGCGATCGTCTCGGCATGCGGGGTGCCGCTGCCTTCGTGCCAGCCCCGTCCGATGATCTCCCCATCCCGCACCAGCAGGGCCCCGACGCGGGGGTTGGGGGACGTGTACGCAGCCCGGCGGGAGATCTCCACCGCCGTTCGCATGTGCTTGACGTCTGCTTCGCTCATGCCTCACCTCGACGACGTCGAGGCACGGGAAGCGAGACCTACGCCGAGCTACGGACGCTCGGCGCCGGCAGCCTCTTCTCCCATCCGGACTTCCCTGTGCGGGTCACCGTCGGTTCCGGATTCTCGCCGGATCAACCCCGGGCTGGCTGCCCGGGGGTCGCAGACTTTCACTGCCGGTCGGGATTCTCACCCTGCCCCGAAGAGGTCGTATGTAGTTGGTCCCCAGATGATAGCGCCGCAGGGTCCAACTCGACCACCCGGTCAGGTTTCACGGCCCGAGCGTCTCGACCCCCAACCCGTCGTCGCGGGCGCGGCGCCGGTCGATCGCGTAGCAGGACTTCGGCTCGCGCTTAGCGAACTGCTTCATCTCCGTCGCGATCTCCGACGCTTCCCAGTGGCTCGTGATCGGTCGGTGGCTGTTGGTCGCTATACCGATCGTCACCGTCATCACGGGGAAGTAGTTCATCTGGTCCCTGCGGTCCTTCACGAGGATGTAACCGCGATCGAGATCCTCGGAATCGTAAAGGCGGCCGATCTGCCCGTCCCAGGCCGCGATCACGTCCTGACAGACGTCCTCGACTGCTTCCGGTGCCAGGATCACGACGAAGTCATCGCCCCCCACGTGTCCAACGAAGCTCCTTCCGCCACCGTACCGGCGGACGGCTTCGCCGATGCTCCGAGCGAGCAGCTTGATGGCTTCATCCCCGCGGAGGAATCCGTAGTAGTCGTTGAAGGCCTTGAAGTTATCGAGATCCGCGTACATCAGAGAGAAAGGCTCCCCCTTGTCGACCCGGTCGCTGAGCTCGGCCTGCACCTGCACGTTCCCGGCCAATTGGGTGAGTGGGTTCAAGGCGCGCATCTCGCGGGCGCGCCGCAGCGTGGACTTGACCCTCGCCAGGAGCTCGGTCGGATCGAACGGTTTGATGATGTAGTCGTCGGCACCCGCGGTTAGTCCGACCACCCGATCTGCGGACAGCGACTTCGCCGTCAGCATGATGATCGACATGTACTTCGTACGGGCGTCGGCGCGGAGTTGCTCGCAAACCTCGAAACCGTCGAGCTTCGGCATCATCACATCGAGGAGGACCAGATCGGGTTGCAGCTCCTGGGCGACGGTCAGGGCCTTCGCCCCATCCTCCGCGGTCGCAACCTCGTAGCCCTCCAGCTTCAGGCTGAATTCGACGAAGCGCAGGATGTCTGGATCATCGTCGCAGACGAGGACGAGATCGTGCCGGTCCTCGGTCACGCTCCCTCGGACTCCAGGTGATCCAGCCGTGCGCGCAGCCGCTGCGCGGCGGCCACGGGATCGACCCCGTCGAAGATCGCGCTCCCCGCCACGATGATCTCGCCGCCCGCGCGAACCGCTTCATCGAGGGTGGACGGCTTCACTCCGCCGTCGATCTCGACGGCCGGGCGGTGCTGTGAGCTATCCACGATGCTCCTCGCTTCGACGATCTTCGGTACGGCCTCGGGCAGGAACTCCTGTCCCCCGAACCCCGGACGTACCGTCATCATAAGGAGGACGTCGACTTCCTCGACGTGCTTGGCGGCCTTTTCGAGGGACACATCGGGATGAACCGCTATCCCGGGCCCGGCCCCCGCCTCGCGGATGATGCCGATCGTGCGGGCCGGGTCGTCGACGACCTCCGGATGGAACGAGATCCGATCGGCGCCCGCCCGAACGAAGATCGGTGCGTAGCGATCCGGATCCGTGATCATCAGGTGAACGTGAAGGGGTAGGTCGGTGGCTCCGTCTACCGCCTCGACGATCGATGGACCGAAGGTCAGGTTCGGGACGTAGTGGCCGTCCATGACATCGAGGTGGACCCAGTCGATGTAGGGCTCGACCCGTGTTACGTCGTCTGCCAGGCGACCGAAGTCGGCCGTCAGGATCGAGGGAGCGAGCAGGAGCCGGGTCATCCCGCGTCCTCCCCCAACCGTTCGCCGGACGCGAGTCGGAGACCCCGAGCCAGCTCGGATCCAGACATCCGGCGTTTTCCTGCGGGTTGGACGTCCACGAGGCGCGCGGGGCCGCCGCCGGTCCCGACGACGAGGTGGGGGCCGGGCAGCAGTTCGCCCGGTGCCAGTGGCTCCGTGCCCGCAGGCTCGATGTCGAAGACCTTCAGCCTCCTTCCGCGCAGGGTCGTCCACGCTCCGGGGTTCGGGTTGGTCCCGCGCACGAGGGCGCCCACCCGGTCGATGGGCTGCGTCCAGTCGATGCGGGCATCTGCGTCGGTGATCTTGGCCGCGTACGTCGCCTTCGAGTCGTCCTGGGGTTGGGGCAGGGCGGTGCCGGAGACGTAGCCCCGGAGTGCCTCGGGAAGCAATCCCGCTCCGATCCGCGCCAGCCGCTCGCCCAGCTCTCCCGCCGACTCGGTCGGATGGATCGCCACACTCTCCTTCGCCACCACGGGCCCTTCGTCCATCCCCTCGGTCAGGACCATGATCGACACGCCGGTCTCGGAGCGACCCTCGATCACGGCGCGTTGCACCGGAGCTGCGCCACGATATTCGGGGAGTAAGGAGAAGTGAACGTTCACGAAACCATGCTCCGGCACCTTCAGGAGTGACCCGGGAAGGATCCTTCCGTACGCAACCACGACCGCGACGTCGACGGCCAGGTCCCTGAGCCAGGCGTCCAGGACGGGGTCTTTGCCGCTCGCAGGCTGCTGCACTACCAGACCGGCATCGATCGCGCGCGCCTTCACCGGCGAGGCCTTGAGAGCGAGGCCCCGACCCGCCGGCTTGTCGGGGTTCGTCACGACCCCCGCGAGATCGACGCCGGGGGCCGCGAGCAATGCCTCCAGACTGGGAACCGCCCATCCGGGTGTGCCGAAGAAGACCGTTCTCAGATGGGTGCCTCCGGCGCGACCTCGCTCGTACGGCCGCTGTAGGGGGTGACGCCCTCGGGCGACAGGAGCAGGTCCCGCCATCTGGTGATGGCCTCCTCCCGCAGGTCGGGCGACAGCCTGTCGATGAACAACACCCCGTCGAGATGATCTATCTCGTGCTGGAAGACCCGGGCGAGGAAGTCGGAAGCGTCGATCCGCAGGGGGCGACCGTTCTCGTCCTTGCCCTCGACGACGATCCGATCCGACCTGGGCACCTCGTACAGGAGTCCTGGGATGGAAAGGCATCCTTCTTCGCCGTCGACCGTCACGTCCGAGCGTTCGACGATCACCGGATCGACCACCGCTCCGTGGGCCTCTTCGACCTCCCACACGAAGATGCGAAGACCGACGCCGACCTGCGGGGCAGCCAAGCCAAGGCCCGGAGCGTCGCGCATCGTGTCGAACAGGTCGGAGATAAGCTTCCGGTGCCCGTGCGTGGGCTCCCCCACCTCCTGCGCAGGCTCGCGCAGGATGGGCGTGCCCATGATCTTTATCGGCAGGATCGCCACGCCACCATCCGATCTATCGCCCTCATCTGGGATCGACGTCGACCTGGAGCCTCGCTCCGGCAGGCATCGAAGCGAGGATATCGCGCAGACGCTCCGCCACCGCCTGGCCGTCGGGACACTTGATGAGGACCTCACGCGCCTCCGTCATGCCGGCGCCGCCCCGCATGCGCGTCGTGATCGGCCCCATCACCTGCCCACCTTCTTCCGCCGCCGCGCTCGCCGCCCGGCCGATCCAACCCTCGCGGCCGTCGCCCAGCGCGCGCACGCGCACCAGCTCCGAGAACGGCGGGTAACCGAGCTCGCGGCGAGACTCGAGCTCTCGTTCGGCGAAGAATGCGTGGTCGGCGCGGACCACGGCTTGAACGGCGTGATGGGTGGGGTCCGCGGTCTGGATCAGGAGCCGTCCCCCCTCGCCTGCGGGGCCCGCCCACGCGGCCATCTCCCAGAGGGCCTGGTAAGCGGTCTCGGCGGAGCGGAAGTCGGGACGTCGTATCAGCGCGTCGGCATCGAGGACCCCCACGAGCCGTACGTCCGGGCGAAGGGCCTCCTTGGTGCCGATCCAGGTCGTGACGTAGATCTGGGCGCCGGGATCGGGCAACTCGCCGTCGGCGAGCGAGTCGGGGTCCACCCGCGCGACGCGGGCACGCGGGAACGCTCGCCGTAGCTGATCGGCGATCTTCTGGCTGCCCGCACCCATCAGGATGAGTTCGTCGGCTCCACAATGGGGACAGCGGGGCGGGAGCGGGTGCTCGAGTCCACATCGGGGACACCGGAGCGCGCCGGCGGAGCGATCGAAGCTCATCCCCGCCTCACATCGTTCGCATCGGAGGGAGCGCCTGCACGACGCGCACCAGACCGCCCGGGCGAAGCCCCCTCGGGGTACGAGGAGTCCGACGCGCGCCCCGTCCTGCAGCGTCCGACGCATGCGCTGCTGGAGCTCGCCGGAGAGGAACCAGTCCGACGGCGGCGCGACGAGCTCGACCACGGGTCGAGCGGCGCGGGCCGCGTCCCTCGACGGTTGCACCCACTTCACCGCGCGGTTGGGATCCGACGCGATGTCCAGGGAGGGCGTGGGGCTCACGAGCACGCAGCTTGCGTTCTGGAGGGAAGCGCGCCGGAGAGCGACACGGCGCGCGTCGTAGCGGGGGGATCGATCTTCCTTGAACGTGGGGTGATGCTCTTCGTCCAGAACGATGGCGGCCAGGTCGGGGGTCGGAACCAGCACCGATGCCCGACCGCCTCCGATCGCCCGGTGGCCCCGCGCCGACGCAACCCAGGCTGCCGAGCGTTCGCCCTCGGAACGGGACGAGTCCACTCGCCGCAGGTCGCCGACGCGCCGATGGATCCCGTCGAGCACCGCGGACCCGTAGCGAACCTCCGGGACGGCGACGATGCAGGGACCCGCGCGCGCGGCGGAGGCGACGATGTCGGCCAGCAGATCGGTGCGATCGTTCGCGAGTGGACGCACGACCCACAGCCCGGGCCGACGGTGTCGCAAGGCGTCGATGAGATCCCGCCCTCCTTCGTACGTCCTCAACGTCGCCGGTGCCGGATCGCCCGTCGGCGGACGGGACTCGTCCACCTTGACGCGCACCCGCGGCGGCACGACCCGGGCATAGACGATCCCGCGCTGAGTCGCGTAACGGCGCGCCACCCATTCGAGGAGCTCGTCCATCGGCGGCGCGGCCACCGGCGTGTCGATGACCACTCGGGCAACGTCCTCGAGCCCAGCGGTTGGCCCCGGAGCCACGGTGCGCACCACGGCTCGCACGTTGCGGTTCCCGAAGCGGACCCCTACGACGACGCCCGCCCTGACGTTTCCCACCAGGTCGGCGGGAACCCGGTAGTCGAAGGTGCGATCCACGCGCCACACGGGGACGAGCGGGATGACGGAGGCGATCAGCGACGGTGAGGCCATGGCCGCATCATCCCCGGTGGCCCCGACGGATCGAGCCTAGGTGGCCAGGCGTTTCAGCTCGTCGGCCTTGTCGGTGCGCTCCCAGGTGAAGTCCTTCTCGGAACGGCCGAAGTGGCCGTAGGCGGCGCTGTGTTTGTAGATCGGGCGCCGGAGATCCAGGTCCTTGATGATCGCCGCGGGACGGAGGTCGAAGACCTCGTCGATGGCGCTCAGGATCTTGCCGGGATCGACGTTCTCGGTACCGAACGTATCGACGCTGACCGACACGGGATGAGCGACGCCGATCGCGTAGGCAACCTGCAGCTCGAAACGGTCGGCGAGACCGGCGGCCACGACGTTCTTGGCAACGTAGCGCGCGGCGTAGGCGGCCGAGCGATCGACCTTCGTTGGATCCTTGCCCGAGAAAGCTCCCCCACCGTGGCGCGCCATGCCCCCGTACGTGTCGATGATGATCTTGCGGCCGGTCAACCCCGTATCGGCCCGGGGACCACCGATCTCGAAGATGCCCGTGGGATTGACCAGGAAGTCCATCTCGGCGGCGTCGACGTTCGATGGGACCAACGGCTCGATGACGTGCTGCAGGAGATCGGGCTTGAGCAACGTCTCGGTGTCGACGTTCGGTTGGTGCTGCGTCGAGATGATGACCGTTTCCAGCGAAGCCGGGTTGCCTGCATCGTCGTAACCGATGGTGACCTGGGTCTTGCCATCCGGGCGCAGGTACGGAAGCACGCCGGCCTTGCGGACCTCTGCGAGTCGCTGGGCTAAGCGATGCGCGAGCCAGATCGGCATCGGCATGAGGTCGTCGTTGTCGTTGCACGCGTACCCGAACATCATCCCCTGGTCGCCGGCCCCCTGGGTGTCGTAGTCCTCTCCCGCGGAACCCTGGCGGTCCTCATGGGAGTGCGAAACGCCGGCGTCGATATCGGGCGACTGCTCCTGGATCGCGACCGACACCCCGCAGGTCTCTCCGTCGAATCCGATCTTGGAGCTCGTATAACCGATGTTGGTGATCGTCCGGCGAACGACCGCCGGGATATCCACGTAGGTGGACGTACTGATCTCTCCCGCGACGACGACCCACCCGGTCGTGATCAAGGTCTCGCACGCCACGCGGGCGAAGGGGTCGCCGGCGAAGATCTCATCGAGAACGGCATCGGAGATCTGGTCGGCCATCTTGTCCGGATGTCCCTCGGTAACCGATTCCGAGGTGAATAGGTTGAGGCCCTTCTTCTCGCTCAAGCTCCAGCACCCTTCCTTCGCACCGCGCCGTCTTCCGGCAAAGCCGTTCGATGGCAGGATCGCCGCCCGTCGTCCTGCTCGGCGGCGCCCGCATCCTAATGGGCCGGACCGGTGGGCTGATGGACCCTCTAGGGAGCCCGCCCGTTCCGCTTCTCCAGCAGCTCCACGACCTCGTCGATGAGACCGTGGGCCAGTCCTTTCTTCGTTACCAGACCCAGATCCGTGATGCCGAGCTCATCGCCCAGCACGGCCCGGTTCGTGCGGACGTCGAAGCCGGAGTCCGGGCTGGAGACGTCGTTCGCGACGATCAGGTCGGCGTGTTTCTGATCGCGCTTCTGCTGAGCCAGCTCTCCGAGCTTCTGGGGATCGGGCTGGGTCTCGGCGGCGAAGCCCACCAGGATCCCGTTGGCCTTGCGACGCTCCGGGTGCGACCCGAGCTCGGCCAGGATGTCGACCGTGGGCACGAGCGTCACCGGCGGCGGCCCCTCCGCCTTCTTCAGCTTGAAGTTCACCTCGGTCTCCGGTTTGAAGTCGGCGACGGCCGCCGACTTGACGATGACGTCCGCGTCGGGAGCCACCTCCATGACCGCGTCGTACATCTCCTCGGCCGTCTCGACCTCGGTGAAGTCGGCGCCCGGCGGCGGCTCCAAGACCGTCTTGCCGGAGATCAGGGAAACCTTGGCGCCTCTGCTGAGGGCGGCGCGGGCGATCTCGAAGCCCATCAGGCCCGATGAGCGGTTACCGATGAACCGCACCGAGTCGATGTGCTCGCGCGTGCCCCCGGCCGTGACGACGACGCGCTTGCCGAGCAGATCGCGGGAATGAGCGACGAGCTCCAGGGCGGACTCGACGATGTCGGGTGGCTCGGACATGCGGCCGGGCCCTTCGTCACCGGACATCAGCGCACCGCGCTCGGGACCCACGAATGTCAAGCGTCTCTCCTTCAGCGTCACGACGTGCTCCTGCGTCGCTTCATGGGTCCACATCTCCGTATGCATGGCAGGCGCAACGAGGATGGGGCTCCGCACCATCAACATCGTGTTGGTGAAGAGATCGTCGGCGATCCCGAGGGCCATCTTGCTGAGTGCGTTCGCGGTGGCGGGCGCGACGATGACGAGGTCGGCACCCCGGGCGAGCTCCACGTGGGGCGCGTCCGGCCCGGTTCCGAACAGTTGGGTCAGGACGACGTTGCCGGTCACCCCCGCGAACGTCTGGGGCCCGACGAATCTCTGCGCCGATCGTGTCATGACGACGCGGACGTCGGCGCCGAGCTGCGTCAGCTCCCTGGCGACGTGCACGACCTTGTACGCCGCGATGCCGCCGGTGACGCACAGGAGCACTCGAAGACCTTGAGCCTGGGACCGGTCGGGGCTCATGATCCGTCTTCCGGGCTCTTACTTGATGCCGTCGGCGGTCCGCTCGTAGGAGATTGTTCCATCGGCGACCTCCTGGAGCGCGATCGAAAGCGCCTTGGGCGCGCGGTCCGCCCGGAGCGGGACCTGGGGAGGCATGAACTCAGCCACGCCCTCGCCCAGCTGGCTGAAGTACGAGTTGATCTGGCGAGCTCGCTTGGCGGACAGGATCACCAACGTGTACTTGGAATCCACGTCCGAGAGCAGGTCTTCCATCTTGGGTTCGATCAAAGGAACTCACTCCATTCATCAGGGATCCGCCGACCCCGTTGTCTCTGGGCCCCGCATCCAGAACCCGCCTCCTACTTGTGAGCTTGTTCAAGTATACGGACCAGTTGTTCCACGGCATCCTCGACCCGATCGTTGACGACTATGTGGTCGTACTGGCCCTTGTTCTTGACCTCCTGATAGGCGGCCCTCACCCGCTTCGATATCGTCTCGGGGTCGTCGGTCCCCCGCCCCCGCAGGCGCAGAACGAGGTCCTCGAACGATGGCGGTTCGATGAAGATGAGCACCGCGTCGGGTTTCGCTCGTTTGACCGACTGCGCCCCCTGGATGTCCAACTCCGCGACCACGTCCCGCCCCGTGGCGAGGGCCTGCTCCGCGGGAGCGCGCGGAGTGCCGTAGAAGTTCCCATAGACCTCTGCCCACTCGAGGAACTCACCTCGTTCGCGCATCGCAGCGAACTCCGATCGTGGGATGAAGATGTAGTGGACGCCGTTGCGTTCGCCCGGACGTGCGGGACGCGTCGTAGCGGAGACCGAGAGGACCACGTCGGGCCGGCGCTCGAGCAGACCTCGCACGACGGTTCCTTTGCCGGCTCCCGACGGGCCCGAGATCACGTACAGGCGTCCGGATCCCCCTGAGGGCGAGAGATGCAACCGACTACCGGCGGCTGAATTCCGTAAGCAGGTTCTCCTTCTGCTTCGCGCCCAAGCCCCTCATCCGGCGGGACTCCGAGATATCCAGACGTTCCATGATCTTGCGAGCCCTGACGCGACCGACACCGGGGAGAGACTCGAGCACCGTGGAGACCTTCATCTTGCCGACGATCTCGTCACGGGTGCGGTCCAACAGCTCACGCAGCGTTGTACGGCCGCTCTTCAACTGCTCCTTCAGCTCTGCCCGCTTGCGGCGCGCGATGGCCGCTTTCTCGAGCGCTTGACGGCGCTGTTCTTCGGTCAGAGGTGGAGGCAGCGGCATACGAACGTCCTTCCTACTGGTGACTCGTGGATCGGGGTCGCGCGCACGTCGATCCGGGTGTACCGACTGGATGCGAGCGCATTATAGGTAGGGCCTCCCTCCGCCGCAATCGAACCCAGGGGCCTTTTAGCAGGTGAGAGGCCATTTTTCGAACGCGGTCGGGCCTCGATCTGCACGCGATTTGTGGCTCCGGTCGAAATGCGGCCGGAGTCGCCCTAGGCGGACAGGCGTCTGCTGCCGGGATCGTCCAAGGGTTCGGCCCGCGCGCACAATGGGCACTCCGACGGTTCCCACGATTCCGCCTTGACGGTGACGAGGGCATGCAACGGCACCCCGGCTTGCCAGCGTCGGACGGGATCATCGCGGTCGATGAGCGCCCCTACTCCGACGGGATCGCCTCCGGCGCGGCGGACCAGCTCCACGACCTCCAGGGCGGAGCCGCCCGTCGTGATCACGTCCTCGACCACCAAGACCCGTGCGTGCGGAGGGATCTCGAAGCCTCTCCTGAACTCCATCCGATCGCCGGAGCGCTCCGCGAAGATGAACCGGGAATGCGCCGCCAGAGCGGTCGCGAATCCGAGCACGACCGCTCCCACCGCGGGGCTGGCCACCAGGTCGAAGGATCCCGGGAACGACTCGGCGAGCTCCTGTCCGAAACGCTGGGCCAGGCCCGGATGCTCCAGCACCCTGAACTTCTGGATGAAGAGATCGGAATGCCGCCCGGAGGAGAGCTTGAAGTGGCCGCGCAGGACCGCTCCCTTGTCCTCCAGCACCTGCAGGACCTCGGACTCGTTCACCTTCATCGCCCGGCTCCCGTCCGCCTCCCCGTCACCGGAGCTCGGCCTTGATGCGAGCCGCGGCCTCTCGGGGGTCGGCGGCGCCGGTGATGGGGCGCCCCACCACGATCACGTCGGCGCCGGCCGCAGCGGCCTCGGCCGGGGTCAGCGTCCGCTTCTGGTCCCCCGCCGCGCTGCCCGGGGGCCGGATCCCTGGGACCACGAGGATGGGGTCGTCGCCGAAGCGGGCCCGAAGGGCTCCGACCTCGAGCGGCGAGCAGACGAGCCCGTGGGCCCCCGCCTTCAGGGCGAGCTCGGCCAGGCGCACGACCTGCTTCGCGGCTCCATCGGCGACGCCGATGGAGCCCAGATCGCCGTCGTCCAGGCTCGTGAGCACGGTGACCGCAAGGATCCGGGTCCCCCGTGTATCGACGGACTCGACCGCCTTCACGGCTTCGGAGATCATGGCGCCGCCACCCGCCGCGTGGACGGTGAGGTAGGAGACGCCGAGCGACGCGGCTCTGGCGGCCGCCCCCGCGACCTGGGCAGGGATGTCGTGGAGCTTCAGGTCCAAGAAGACGGGTACCTCGGAGACGACCTCACGCACGAACCGCGGGCCCGAGCCGGCGAAGGAAGTCAGGCCGATCTTCGCCACGTCGATCTCGTCTCGGATGCGGGCCAGCAGCGCCCGACATTCCTGGAGGTCCGAGTCGAAAGCGACCGCGAGCCTGGCCACCTTGCCGCGGAGACCGTCCTCAACCTTCAAGCTTGACCGCTCCGACGAGATCGGCGACCGAGTCGACCCCGTGTCGCCTCATGTAGTCGGCGATGCCCTTGGCCACCTGGATCGGGCTCCGGGGATTGACGAAGTTCATCGTTCCCACCGCGACGGCGGACGCTCCCGCGAGCATCAGCTCCAGAGCGTCCGCGGCAGAACCGACGCCGCCCTGACCGATGATCGGGACGTGGGGGAAGGCCTGATGGATCTCGTGGATCGCCCGAACCGCGACCGGTCGGATCGCGGGACCCGATAAGCCCCCGACCGTACCGGCGAGCTTCGGACGTCGCGTCTCGACGTCGATCGACATGCCGAACACGGTGTTGATCAAGGACAGTCCATCCGCTCCCGCTTCGAGGGCCGCTTCGGCGATCTCCGTCAGCGATGTCACGTTCGGCGAGAGCTTGGCGAAGACGGGCCGGCGCGGCATGGATGCCTTTACGCCTTCGACCACCTCCGCGGTCGCCTCGGGCGAATGGGCGAACATGTTGTCGCGGTCTTCGAGGTTCGGGCAAGAGATGTTCACTTCGAGCGCGCTTATCTGTTGCGCGGCCGTCCGAAGCTTGTCGGTGACGCGAACGAACTCGTCCACGGTATTCCCGGCGACCGATGCGATGACGGTGACCCCGCGCTTCCGCAGCCACGGATAATCCTCCTGGACGAAGTGGTCGACGCCCTTGTTCTGGATACCGATGGCGTTCAGCATCCCGGACGGCGTTTCGCACATACGAGGTGGCGGTTTGCCGCGCCAGCTGCTCAGCGTCATGGACTTCACGATCAGGCCACCGAGTGAAGCGAGGTCGACGAACTCGGCTCCCTCCTGGCCCGCACCATACGTACCCGACGCCACGAGGATCGGGTTCTTGAGCTCGAGGGTCCCGAGCTTCACCGAGAGGTCGGTGCTGTTCTCCTCAGGAGGCGGTTTGGTCGCGCGCCGGATCGTCACGTCAGTTCCCGGGTGGCGCGTGCTCGTCGGCCGGCTCCGGCGGAAAGTCGTGCCGCGTGGGCATACCGGCAGGAGACAGCTCCGATTGATCCACCGACACGGCTTCGGTCGAGCTCGGGGTCGTCCCGTCCCAGATCACTTGGGAGCCGTCGAACACGGGCCCTTCCGTACAGGAGCGCGCGTACACATACTCCGCCTCGGCCTCCTTCCCGCCGTGTCGCTTCTGACGCAGGGGCATCACGCACGTCATGCAGACGCCGTATCCGCAAGCCATAAGTTCTTCGACCGCGGTCTGCACGGGTAGATCGCGGTCCATAGCAACCCGTGAAACCGCGGCCAACATCGGGTGGGGGCCGCAGGTGTAGACGATCTCCGTCTTGCACCTTTCCATCGTTTCCTCGAGCAGATCGGTAACTCGGCCCGTCTCACCCGCGCTCCCGTCTTCGGTGCAGATCCGGCAGACGGAGGCCAGTCGCCGGGCGTCGATCTGGTTCAACAGAAGTCCGGCGGTCCGAGCGCCGAGGATCACATCGACGCGATGACCTTCGTTGCGGAGCTCGTCGGCCAGGAAGAACAGAGGCGCCGAACCTATCCCACCTCCGACGAGCAAGCAGTGAGCGCGCTTCGAAGGCATCGCGAACCCGCGTCCCAAGGGCCCGACCAGATCGACCGACGCGTGCGCCCGAAGCGACGAGAGATGCTTGGTCCCGGGCCCCCGTATGTCGAAGACGATCTCTATCGTCGACGCCCACCCACCTCTCTTGTGAACCCGGTATACCGAGAACGGGCGCCTGAGGATGTGGGCCGTCCCTTCGCCGCACTGGATGTTCACGAACTGTCCGGGCCTGACGCTCTCGCCGATCTCCGGCGCCACGATCGTGAGGGCGTGATAATGCTCGCCGTACTTCTTGTGCGAAAGCACCTCGCCCGTACCCATCAATAGCGTCATATGTCGGTGTCGTCCCCTAACTCGTTCAGATAGTCCTGTAACGAGCGCACGCTAACGCCTTCGTCGCGCAACGTCTCTATCGCCTGGACCGCCGCGGCCATACCGGCCATCGTGGTGATGGAGGGCACGCCCGCCTCCACCGCTGCGGTGCGGATGAAATAGCCGTCCGTCCGGGCTCCCCTGCCGAAGGGGGTATTGAAGATGAGATCGATCTCTCCCCTGGCGATGCGCTCTGCGACGTTGGGCTCGCCGCTCCCGTCGGTCGCCGAGACCTTCCCTACGACGTCGGTGTGCACGCCGACCCGCCTCAAGAGCTTGGCCGTGCCCCGTGTCGCCAGGAGGTTGAAGCCCAGGTCCTGCAGGCGCTTGGCCGGGAAGATGGCCGCCCGTTTGTCGCGGTTGGCGACCGAGATGAACACCGTGCCCTTGGTGGGCAGTCGCACCCCTGCGGCGGATTCCGCCTTCGCGAAGGCCCCTCCGAAGGTACGGTCGATGCCCATCACCTCTCCCGTGGCTCGCATCTCGGGGCCCAGCACGGTGTCCACACCGGGGAAGCGGTCGAACGGAAGGACGGCCTCCTTGACGGCGACGTGTTCGATGCCTTCATGACCGACACATCGGGAGGGCACCATCCCCTCCGCGCGCAGTTCGGCGATCGTCGCTCCGGCCATCAGCCGTGCTGCAGCTTTCGCCAGCGGAACGCCGGTCGCTTTCGAGACGAAGGGCACCGTACGCGACGCGCGGGGGTTCGCCTCGAGGACGTAGACCTGCTCGTCCTTCATCGCGAACTGGATATTGATCAAGCCGCGGACGTCGAGAGCCCGAGCGATCGCGGCCGTGTGAGCCACGATCTCGTCGATCTGGTCGTCGTTCAACGTGAAAGGTGGCAACACGCACGCCGAGTCCCCCGAATGGATGCCGGCTTCTTCGATGTGCTCGAGGACCCCGCCGATGTAGATGTCCTCTCCGTCGAACAGCGCGTCGCAGTCCACCTCGATCGCGCCCTCCAGGAAGCGATCGACCAGAACCGGATGACTCGGGGAAACCTGCACGGCGGTCGCGATGTAGCGCTCGAGAGACGATTCCTCGTAGACGATCTCCATGGCGCGCCCGCCCAGCACGTACGAGGGTCGCACGAGGACCGGATAGCCGATCGACTCGGCCACGGCGCGAGCCTCCGCGACCGATCGAGCCAGACCGTTGGGAGGATGGGGCAAGCGGAGGTCGGCGAGCACCGCGCCGAAGCGTTCCCTGTCCTCGGCCCGATCGATCGAATCGGGGGACGTACCGAGGATCGGGACCCCGGCCCGGTCGAGCGCCGAGGCCAACTTCAACGGCGTCTGACCGCCCAGTTGCACGATCACTCCGACCGGGTGCTCGCGTTCGACGACGTTCATGACGTCTTCGAACGTAAGAGGTTCGAAGTAGAGACGGTCGGAGGTGTCGTAATCCGTCGACACCGTTTCCGGATTGCAGTTGAGCATGATCGTCTCGTATCCCGCTTCCCGCAAGGCGAACGCCGCGTGTACGCAGCAGTAATCGAACTCGATGCCCTGGCCGATCCGATTCGGACCGGATCCGAGTATCAGGATCTTGGCCCGGTCGCCGTCGCGAACCTCGTCCTCGTCCTCGTAGGTCGAGTAGTGGTAGGGCGTCGACGCTTCGAACTCCGCAGCGCAGGTATCGACCGTCTTGTAGGTCGGTACGATCCCGAGGGCGAGTCTCCGTTCTCGTACCTCGGCTTCCGAGGCTCCGACCATCTGGCCCAGGCGCGCGTCCGAGAACCCCAGCCTCTTCGCCTTACGGAGCGTGGTGGGGCCCACAGCGTCCAGGCTCCCGATGCCGGCCAAACTCGCGTCGGCGGCCGCTAGCCGGCCGATCTGCTCGAGGAACCACGGGTCGATGGACGTCGCCTCGGCCACCTCGGACACCGGCATCCCTTGCGCGAGAGCCTGCTCGACCAGGTGCAAACGCTCTTCTGTCGGCGCGCCGATAGCGCCTCGCAGATCCTCCAGCGACAGGTCCTTCCGGCGCGAGCCGACCCCAAGATGGTCGCGTTCCAGCGATCGGAAGCCTTTCTGCAACGCTTCGCAGAAGGTCCTTCCGATGGCCATGACCTCGCCCACCGACTTCATCTTCGTCCCTAGCGTCGTCTCGGCCCCCGGGAACTTCTCGAAAGTCCAGCGCGGGATCTTCACGACGACGTAGTCGATGGATGGCTCGAAGGAGGCCGGCGTCTTCTTCGTGATGTCGTTGAGGATCTCGTCGAGGGAATAGCCGACCGCCAGCTTCGCGGCGATCTTGGCGATGGGAAAGCCGGTCGCTTTCGACGCGAGCGCGCTGGAGCGGGAAACGCGGGGGTTCATCTCGATGAGGACGCGCCTCCCGGTTCCGGGATGGACGGCGAACTGCACGTTGGACCCACCCGTCTCGACGCCGATCGCCCGCATGACGCGGGCGCCGTCGTCACGCATCCCCTGGTATTCCACGTCGGTGAGCGTCATGGCGGGAGCCACGGTGACGGAGTCGCCGGTGTGGACCCCCATGGGATCGACGTTCTCGATCGAGCACACGACGACCACGTTGTCGTTGCGATCCCGCATCAGTTCCAATTCGAACTCTTTCCAGCCGAAGATGGATTCCTCGATCAGTACCTCACCGATCGTCGACAACCGGATGCCCTCGGCGACGACGCGACGGAGACTCCCTTCGTCGCGCACGATGCCCGAACCGCCGCCGCCGAGCACGTAGGAGGGCCGGACGACGACCGGATAGCCGATCTCCTCTGCGGCGTTCACGGCTTCCTCGATCGAATAGGCGAAGGCCGATCTCGGCAGATCGAGGCCCGCCTCGTGCATCGTCTCCTTGAAGGCGCGCCGATCCTCCGCGCGACGGATCGATTCGGGACTGGCCCCGATCATCTCCACGTCGAAGGCATCCAGCACGCCCGATGCCGCGAGGTCCATCGCAACGTTCAGTCCGGTCTGGCCCCCCAGCGTCGGAAGGATCGCGTCCGGACGTTCGCGTTCGATGATCTTGCCGACGTACTCCGCGGTGATGGGTTCGACGTAGGTGGCTTCGGCGAACTCCGGATCCGTCATGATCGTCGCGGGGTTGGAGTTCACGAGGACCACCTCGTAGCCCTCGGCGCGCAGGACCTTGCATGCCTGGACACCGGAGTAGTCGAACTCGCACGCCTGTCCGATGACGATGGGGCCCGAGCCGATCACCAGGATCCTGTGGAGGTCATCGCGACGTGGCATCAGGCCGGCCCTCCCGCGGCGTCGGAGTCCGCTCCGTATGCGATGAGCTCCACGAGGTTGCCCGCCGGATCGCGCGTGAAGCACCGGTCACGGCCGGGGACCGGGCGTGCCTGCTCGATATGGCAACCGGCGTCGCGCAGGCGCTCGACTGCGGCGCCGAGATCGGAGACGACCAGCCCGAAATGCGATGCCTTGTGAGGGTTGTGATCGTCGATCGAGATGTGGATCTCGACCGAACCGGCGCGGAACCGACCACCCTCCGCTCGGGCGGCCTCCGCCTCGTCCACCGGGTCCAGGCCCAGACATGCGGAGTAGAAGTCCAGGACCTCGGCCTCGAGCTCTTCGGGGGTCGTCACGGTGACGTGGTCGACCCCGGTCACGCCGAATTCCACCACTAGCGTTTCGTCGCCCCGCGAGCCTCGGCACGACGCACGTCTCGCTCCCGCTTCTTGCGCTGGCGGTCCTTCTTCCAGCGGATCTTGCGGCGGTCTCCTCGTCCCATGTCGCCCTCCTTCGTCAGCGCGCCGCGGTGGCGCCCGGTTGCAGTTCGGTTGGCTCGAAGTCGTCGATGAGTCTGCGGAGATCCTGGAAGAGGTAGCGGGAGTCGTGCGGGCCCGGCCCGGCCTCCGGGTGGTACTGGACGCTGAACGCCACCCCCGGCACGATGAGCCCCTCGACGGTCCCGTCGTTCAGGTTGATGTGGCTGAGCCGGGCCCGCGTTCCATCGAGCGAGTGCGGTTCCACCGCGAACCCGTGGTTCTGGCACGTGATCTCGACGTGATCGTGATCGAGGCGCTTCACCGGATGATTCCCGCCGCGGTGGCCGAAAGGCAGCTTGAAGGTCCGGGCCCCCAGGGCGAGGGCAAGGATCTGGTGTCCGAGACAGATGCCGAAGATGGGCACGCGCCCGAGCAGCGCCGCCACCGCATCTATCGCGTAGGTCACGGCGTCCGGATCGCCGGGTCCGTTGGACAGGAAGACGGCGTCGTAGCCACCCGAGAGCACCTCTTCCGCCGAGGTCGAAGCGGGCACGACCGTCACGTCGAACCCGCCGACGACGAGGAGGTCCAGGATGTTGTGCTTGATCCCGAAGTCGAACGCGGCGATCTTCCGACGCGGCCCGTCGTAGCGATCCATCAGACCTGCGCTCGAGGGGGCGTCCTCGGAGCCCGCGACGTAACCGTGCTCGATGCGGCGGGCCACCTGGTCCGGCCCCCACCGGTAAGGCGCTCCGGTCGTCACTTCGGAAGCCAGATCGGCGCCGACCATGTCCCGCGCACTGCGAGCGACGTCAACCAACCGGCCGGTGTCGACGATCTCGGTCGAGACCGCCCCCCGCATGGCACCTCGATCCCGGATGTGCCTCGTCAGTCGACGGGTGTCGACCTCGGCGATACCCGGGATCCCATGACCTCGCAGGTAGTCCTCGAGCGTGCCTTCCGCCCTCCACGACGATGGTGCGTCGGCGAGCTCCCGCACGATGAAGCCCGACACCCAGGGCCTTCGCGATTGGTCGTCCCAGACGTTGACGCCGGTGTTCCCGATCTGAGGCGCCGTCATCGCGACGATCTGGCCGTGATAGCTGGGATCGGTGAGGACCTCCTGGTATCCGGTCAACGCGGTGTTGAAGCAGACCTCGCCCGTGACGGTAGCGGTGGCCCCGAAACCGTCGCCGGAAAACGTCGTTCCATCCTCGAGCGCCAGGAGGGCGGGCGGTCGCTCGGACCGGCTCATACCGGCGCCTCCTCCAGTACGCGCCCGTCGGCCACGGTTCTGGCCCCCCTGAAGAACACGTGGCGCACGCGCCCCGTAAGCGAGCGTCCCGCGTAGGGAGTGTTCCGGGTCTTCGAGTGGAACTCCCCGGGGTCCACGGTCCAGGTCTCGTCGGGGTCGAATATCACGACGTTCGCGGGACGTCCCATCGCGATGGAGCCCTGGTCCTCGAGACCCAGGATGCGCGTGGGGGCAGTGGCCAGCAGCTCTACGGCGCGCGCCATGTCGATCCTGCCCGGAGCGACGAGTTCGGTGAGCGTCAGCGCCAGGGCCGTCTCGAGCCCCAACATGCCGGGCGGGGCGTACGTGAACTCCATCTCCTTCTCTTCCATCGAATGAGGTGCATGATCCGTCGCGATCGCATCGATCGTTCCGTCCGCGAGGCCGTCGACGATCGCCTCCCGATCCGCGTGCGTGCGCAACGGCGGATTGACCTTGAGATGCGGGTCGTAGCTCTCCAGCGCGGAATCGTCGAGGGTGAAGTGATGTGGGGTCGCCTCGGCCGTGACGCGCACGCCCTCCGCCTTGGCGCGCCGTACGAGCTTCACCGTACCGGCAGTCGAGATATGCAGCAGATGCAACCGGCAGCCGGTCAGTCGCGCGAGCGCGATGTCACGGGCGGCCATCAGCTCCTCGGCCTCGGCGGGGATCCCTCGCAGTCCCAGCGCCGCGGACCAGTTTCCCTCGTGCATCTGTCCCCCGGCCGCCAGCCCATCGTCCTCACAGTGCTCGGCGTAGATCGCGTCGAAGCCGGCCAGGTACTCCATCGTGCGGCGGGCGAAGAGGGCATTCTGCACCCCCCGGCCGTCGTCGGTGAACAGTCGAACCTCGGCCGGCGAGCGGATCATCTCGCCGATGTCCGCCATCCTCTCGCCGCGGAGCCCGCGGGATAGGGCGCCGGCCGGGATCACGTCCACGAGCCCGACCTCGCGCCCCTGGGCCCACACCTTCTCCACGATCGCGGCGGAGTCGGCAACCGGGTCGGTGTTGGGCATCGCACAGATGGCCGTGTAACCGCCGGCTGCCGCCGCCGCCGAGGCGGTCGCTATCGTCTCTTCGTCCTCCCGGCCCGGCTCCCGCACGTGCGTATGCAGATCCACCAATCCGGGAGCGACCACGAGTCCGCTCGCGTCGATGGTCTCGGCTCCATCCGAGGTGACCCTCGGTGCGGCGATAATCCCGTCCTCGATAAGCACATCGCGCATCTCATCGGCGCCGGTCCCGTCTACGACCCGACCGCCACTGATCAAGAAGCTCATACGCTCGCTCCGACATCGACCCCGTCCTCGGGCTTACCGAGCATCAGGTAGAGCAAACTCATCCGGACCGCGAGACCGTTGGCGACCTGGTCGAGGACGATCGAGCGCTGCGATTCGGACACGTCTGCGGCTATCTCGACGCCACGGTTCATCGGCCCGGGGTGCATGACGAGAGCCTCGGGCTTCATCCGGGACGCTCGCCGGCGGTCCAACCCCCACAGGATCGAGTACTCGCGATCGCTCGGGTACAGCTGTTCGTTCTGACGTTCCTTCTGCACGCGGAGGAGGTAGCAAACGTCGACATCCTCGATGACCGCATCGAGGTCGTGCTCGATCGTCGCCCCCCAGTCCTTGGCTTGAGCCGGGATGAGCGTGGCGGGCCCGACCAGCGTCACCTTGGCCCCCATCGTCACGAGACCCTTCACGTTCGATCTGGCTACCCGCGAGTGCACGATGTCACCGACGATCGCGACGTGCAGGTCCTCCAAGTCCTTAAAGCGCTCGCGTATGGAGAACAGATCCAGGAGCGCCTGCGTGGGGTGCTCGTGGAAGCCATCGCCCGCGTTCAGCACGCTCGCCTTCACCCAGCGAGCGAGCTGGTGGGGTGCGCCGGAAGATCCGTGTCGAACGATGATCGCGTCTACCCCCATGGCCTCGAGCGTCCACGCGGTGTCCTTGAACGACTCACCCTTGCTCACGCTGGACTTCGCGTCTGCACTGAAGTTGATGACGTCCGCCGACAGCCGCTTGGCCGCGAGCTCGAAAGAGATCCGGGTGCGCGTGGATGCCTCGTAGAACAGGTTGCAGACCGTACGTCCCCGCAAGGTCGGGAGCTTCTTGATGGGCCGGTCGGTGACCTGCCGCAGGCTCTCGGCCGTGTCGAGGATGCGCGTTATCTCGCCGGCGCCCAATTGATCCATGGACAGAAGATGTTTGAGCATGCTCACTTGAACTCCCCGATCAGGACGGCATCCTCGCCGTCCAGCTCCTCGACGTGAACCTTTACGACTTCTTCCGACGCCGTCGGCAGGTTCTTGCCGACGTGATCGGCGCGTATGGGAAGCTCGCGGTGGCCGCGATCCACGAGCACGGCGAGCCGGATCGCCTTGGGGCGTCCCATGTCGAGCACCGCGTCGAACGCGGCTCGGATCGTGCGCCCCGTGTAGAGGACGTCGTCGACGAGCACCACGATCTTCCCGTCCAGGTCGCCCGGGACCGTCGTCGCCTCGAGGTTCCGGGGCCCCCTCAGCGCCACGTCATCGCGGTAGAGCGAGACGTCCAGGGCCCCCGACGGCAGATCGACCCCTTCGAAGGAAGCGATGGTGTTCGCGACCCGATCCGCCAGCGGCGCCCCGCGGGTGCGGATACCGACGATCACGAGGTCCTCGCTGCCCTTGTTGCCCTCGACGATCTCGTGTGAGATGCGGATGAGAGCTCTGCGGATCTCGTCCGGGCCCATGACCCGGGTCTTGAGCTGGAACTCGGCGCCGCCGGCGGCTTGAGCCGGCATCAAAAAACGCCTCCCCGGGACGAGGAAGCGCCGGCCGCTAGGTATGACAAGACTCGTGCTCCTTTCCGGCCTCGCGGGGCCGATTTAAAGGACCGTTGGGGACAGGTTACACGGACGGAGCCCGCGGTCTCAAGGAACGGGCGCCATCAGGACGAACAGCGCACCGAGGTGACCGGGGGCAGGTGAGCGGCGGCGAGGGCCCAGGTCGCTCCCTCGTCGCCGGAGGAGTAGACCTCGCCCTGCTGGGTCCCGAAGTAGAGGCCAAGTGGGTTGCGGCCGTCGTGACAGAACGCCTGCCGAAGGATCGTTGGGAACGCGTTCTCCTGCGGCAGCCCGTCCCTACGGGCGTACCACGACCTACCCCGGTCCCGGGTCTCGAACACCCGCAACTTCCCCTCCGGCGTGACCCGGTCCTCGGCGCCGGTCAGGGGGATGACGAAGGCCCGGTCGGGATCGTGAGGGTCCACCACCAGGGGGAATCCGAAATCGCTGGGCAGCCCGCGTCCGATGTCGTCCCAGGTTTCACCTGCGTCGTCCGAGCGGTAGACGCCGCCGTGGAATTGCATGTAGAGCGTGTCGGGTTGCAGGGGCGCACGATGCATGTTGTGGACGCAGAGGGCCAAGGCGTCCTCGCGTGCATCCTCGGGGAGGTAACCGGCCACCAGGCCCTCGACGCCCCGCCGCCACGAGTTGCCTCCATCCTCCGAGAGCCACACCCCCGCCGCCGATATGCCCACCGCGATCCGGGACGGGTCCCCCGGCCACGTGCAGATGGAATGCAGGCACTGGCCACCCGCCCCGGCTCCCCAGTCCGGACGGCTCGGAACGTCCCACAGCGCGGGATTGATGGCCCACGACTTGCCCCCGTCCTCGCTGCGGAAGAGAGCCGCCGGAGCGACCCCGGCCCAGAGGACGTCTTCCTCCTCGCCCGCCGCGATCACCCAGGTCCGTTCGACGGTGGCGCCGGCGTCTGCCGGGAACGCCGGGCCCTCGGACTGTTGCCATTCCGCGAGCGGGTCCTCGGTATGGAAGACGTGAGGCCCGAAGAACCCATTCGTGACCGAGGCCAGGTAGCGCCCCGAGCGCTCGTCGCGCACGGCGAACTCGCACACCGACCCTTCGAACTTCCGGTCGACGACCTGCATCGGGCCGCCCGGCTCCCCGCGAAGGATGACCAGACCCTTGTTCGTGCCTACGAGAACCTCCATCAGCCGCCTCCCGAGATAGCCGGCAAGACCTGGATGCGATCCGCTTCCGCGATGGCGGCCTCCACCGGGGCGCGTTCCCCGTTCACGAAGACGTTCACGTGTCGTCGGATGCTGCCGGTCTCGTCCAGGATCCAGCCGGAGAGCCCCGGGTAGCGCCGCTCCAGATCGGACAGGACCTGTCCCAGCGTCGAGCCCTCGGAAACGACTGCAGCTCCGGTGCCGGCCCGCTGCCGGAGCTGGGAGGGAAGATGCACGACCGCCATGACGGCAGTCTATTGAGCTACTCGGCCACGCGCCTCTCCACGACGCGACCCAGGACCCCATTGATGAACCGGCCCGAATCGTCCGTGGAGAGCGCCTTCGCCAGTTCGACGGCCTCGTTGATCGCGACGGCGACGGGGACATCGTCCCGCCACAACAGCTCGAAGATAGCCATGCGCAGCAGGGTCCGATCCACGACCGGCATGCGCTGGATCGCCCACTTGTCCGCGACCTCCGCGATGAGCGCATCGATGTCTGCCTGGTGCTCCTGAACCCCCTCCACGAGGGTTCGGGCGTAGGCCAGCACCGCAGGAACGGGCTCCACGGTGGACCGGGACCCGTCCTCGTCGGACGCGGCCAGCACCCAACCGCCCCGCCGGCGGGCCTCGAACGCCTCCGTCGGGAGCTGATCACGGATCTCGGCTTCGTAGAGCACGTCCAGGGCCAGCCGTCTGGCGTCGCGACGCTCCTTCATCTGAGGAGCTTCACGTACGCCGCGCGGGACTCAGGCCCGTGATAGGTATCCCCCGGAGCGCGTGTCCACCTTGATGCTGTCGCCCTTCTCGAGGAAGAGCGGGACCTGAACGACGGCTCCGGTCTCCACCGTCGCCGGCTTCAGAGCGCCCGAGACGCGGTCACCTTTCAGACCCGGCTCGGTTTCGGTGATCTGTAACACCATCGTCGTGGGGAGCTCGGCGCCGATCGGCATCCCTTCGTACGTGGGCACCATCGCCACCGTGCCGTCCTTCAGGAATCTGCGCGCGTCGCCCAACAGCTCCGGATCGACGTGCACCTGCTCGTAGCTCTCCCTGTCCATGAACACGAGCCCGGCGGCGTCTTCGTAGAGATACTGCATCTCTCTCTTGTCTACGACGGCCAGGTTGACCTTTTCGTCGGCTCGGAAGGTTCGGTCGATGACGGCACCGGTCTTGACGTTCTTCAGCTTCGTCTTCACGAAGGCCTGACCTTTTCCGGGCTTCACATGCTGGTAGTTGACGATGGTGAACAGCGTCCCGCCAAGTTCCAGCGTCTGTCCCGGTCGCATGTCGTTGGTCGAGATCAAGCGTCACACCCCTACAGTTCGATCAGCGTGTCTTTGCGAGCGGTCGTGAGGACGCGAGGTCCGGCTGCCGTTACGACGACACAGTCCTCGATGCGGATGCCGCCGAAGTCCACGACGTACAGACCCGGCTCGACCGTTACGACATCGTTCTCGACCAAGGAGTCCTTCGCTTCACGATTCATCCGGGGCTCTTCGTGGATGTCGAGCCCCACGCCGTGGCCGAGTCCGTGACCGAACTCATCGGCCCGCCCCGCGGCCCCGATGACGTCCCTGGCTGCGGCATCGACCTCCCGGCAAGACCGTCCCACGGTGGAGGCTTCGATCCCCCTGAGCTGAGCCTCGAGCACGAGTTCGTACGTCTCCTTCTGTGCGTCCGTTGCGGGGCCGACCACGACGCTACGCGTCATGTCGGAGCAGTAACCCTCGACCTTGCAGCCGAAATCCAGCAGGACGATGTCACCCTTCTCGATCTCCCTGTCGCTCGGTGAGTGGTGGATGTGCGCGGATAGAGGGCCGGCGGCGACGATGGGTTCGAAGGAAACGGCATCGGCCCCCCGCCGGCGCATCCGGATCTCGAGGTCCAACGCGATCTGGCGCTCCCTCATGCCGGGAACGAGGTTATCGAGGAGCCAGTCGAAGGCCTCGTCGGCGACGCGGACCGCTCGTTCCAGGAGCTCGACCTCCGCCGGCTCCTTGGCGCGGCGGATCTGTTCGACGACCTTCTTGGTGGGCACAAGCTCCACCCCATCCAGCCGTTCGGCCAGGGTGTCCCTGGTGGACAGGGTCATCTCCGCGGCTTCTACGCCCAGCCTGGTGATCCCCAGCGAAGTCACCCTGTCTTTCAACACGTCCCAGAGGTTGAGCGGATAGATCACGATCTCCGCGTTGCGGACGAGCATCCCGGCGCGCGCCTCGTAGCGGGTGTCGGAGAGGAAAAGAGCCCCGTCTGCGGCAACGAGGACCTGTCCGTTCGTGCCGGTGAACCCGGTGAGGTACTGAACGTTCGTGAGATCGGTCACCAACAGCGCGTCGATGCCTTCTTCGCCGAGACGCCCTCGAACCTTCTCGACCCGCCCCTCGTGATCCATGCTCGTCGTCAACGTCTCTCCTCACCGGTCGGGTCCGACACGATCCCCGTCAATGCATGCAGTCCCGCGATGTAGGAGTGAACGCCGAGCCCCGTGATGACGCCGGCCGCAGCCGCCGCGGTGACCGAACGAGCGCGCCACGGCTCCCGAGCGTGGATGTTCGAGATATGGACCTCGATCACCGGATAGGGGACGGCCCGGATCGCGTCGGCGATGGCGCGGCTGGTGTGCGAGTAGGCCCCCGGGTTCACCAACGCTCCCGACACCTCTTCTATGGCGTCGTGCAGGAGCTCGATGATCTCCCCCTCGCGAGCGGACTGGTGGACGTCGAGATCCATCCCCAGACGCTCGGCTTCGGCTCGTACCGTGTCGTTGAGCTCTCCCAGGGTGGTCGTGCCGTACACGGAAGGCTCACGCGTGCCCAAGAGGTTGAGGTTCGGACCATGGATCAGCAGGACCTTCATGCACCCAACCTCGCGACGGCGCGCTTGACCGCGTCGGCGGGAGCTTCGACGTCGACGACCGGATGAGCCAGGCCTCGTAACAGAACGAATCGCACGCCCCGACGGTACTTCTTGTCGTGTACCCATGCATCTTCCAGCGCGCCGACGTCCAGCGATGCGGTGGTCGGCAAACCCACCGCGCGCAGCACGTCGAGGTGACGATCGACGAGATCGGCGTCGAGCATGCCCAGCTCCTGGGCGAGATACGCCGCCGCCACCATGCCGAGAGACACCGCTTCGCCGTGCCGGATCCCGCCGTAACCCGCCGCATTCTCGATGGCGTGGGCGAACGTGTGACCGTAGTTCAGTTGCATCCTCCGGCCCTCGTCTCGCTCGTCGGCTGCGATCACCGATGCCTTCGCCGCCGCACATCGCACGACGATGTCGATCAGCGTTCGCCGGTCCCGGTCGAAGATGCGTCCGGCGTCCGACTCGACAACGGACAGAAGGGTGGGGTCGGAGACGAATCCATACTTGACGACCTCGGCGAGCCCCGCGCGCAGCTCCTCGTCCGGCAACCCATCCAGCAGGGATACGTCGCAGATCACCCCGAGCGGCTGATGGAACACGCCCACCAGGTTCTTGCCCTGGGGAAGGTTCACGCCCGCCTTCCCTCCGATCGCGGCATCGACCTGCCCCAGCAACGTGGACGGCACGTGGACCGCCGCGATCCCCCGGAGGTAGGTCCCCGCGAGGAAGCCGGTCAGGTCGGTGATCACGCCGCCGCCGACCCCCACGACGACGTCGTGTCGATGCAGTCCGGCATCCGCCATACGCCCGTAGAGCTCGCCGGCGATCTCGAGAGATTTGCTCTCCTCGCCGTCCGCAACTTCCATCACGCGGACTTCCGTGCCGCGATCGGTGAAGCTCCTCGCGACGCGATCCGCGATCGCGCGCAACCCGGGGTGCGTGAGGACCGCGACGCGCTCGCAGTCGGGCGAAGGCTCGACGAGGGACGCGGCCGTCGCCACGATGCCATCGCCCACGTAGATCTCGTAGCTCCGGTCGCCGAGAGGAACCACGACCTGTTCGGCCCCCGCGCGCCCGGACCGGGTCCCTCCGACCAGCGCCACCACGGAGGACGTCACCTCCTCAGGCGAGCGTCCGTCGGTGGGAACCGTGTGCCGGGCGACGCGTTTGTAGAGCACGTCACGCTCCGCCATCAGCGCCTTGGGGTCGGCGGCCGAGAGCATGGGGCGAGCGATCGCGTCCGAGCGCGCCCGTCGCATCGCCTCGGCGAACGAGACGTCCAGATGTACGACGTTCGCCCAGCCGAGCGCGGTGCAAGTCCGGGGATCGCCCACGGCTCCCCCGCCCAGAGCCACGACGGCTTCCGGCCCGTCCAGGATCTCGCCGACGATCACCCGTTCCAGCTCTCGGAACGCAGGCTCGCCGCCGGCACGGAACATCTCGTCGATGCTCGTTCCGGCTCGAGCCGCGATCAGGGCGTCGGAGTCGACGAACGGCAGCCCCAGCTCCCGCGCCAGGAGTCGTCCGACCGTGGATTTCCCGGCCCCCATGAACCCGACGAGGACGATCATCGCCGGCGAGCGTCGATGCGACCCCGGTAGGCCTTGAAGGCTCGGTCCAGGTCCTCGAGCGTGTCGCCACCGAACATCTCCATCACGAAGTCCGCCAGGGTCAGCGCCACCACGCTCTCGCAGACGACGCCGGCGGCCGGAACGGCGCAAACGTCGGTGCGTTCCTGGAAGGCGTCGCCCGCCTCGCCGGTGGTCATGTCGACGCTGCGGAGACGGCGCTTCAGGGTCGACAGCGGCTTCATGGCCGCGCGCAGCCGCAGGGTCCCACCGACGGACATCCCGCCCTCGGTGCCCCCCGCGCGCGAGGTGACCCGGGACAGATCCGGCTCGATCTCATCGTGGGCCTGTGACCCCCG
>WHSQ01000250.1 GCA_009380005.1 Actinomycetota bacterium
TTGAAAAAGGGTTGCCCGCAAGGGCTTGTGGGTTCGAGTCCCACGCCGTCCGCTGTGTGATGTCGCGGGGCATCGTGGACGGGTGTCGCGGAGCATAGTGGACACCTTTCAGAGCGAGCCCTGAGGTTGGTAGGCCCTGGTCGGATCGAGCCTGAGCTGTCGAAGCAGCAACCCATCCTCGGAGACAACCCGGATGTCGCGGCCGGCAACCAGTAGGACCACCCTGGTCCCCTTGAGTGCGCGGCCGAGGCCGATGTGGTGGAGCCTGCTCTTGTAGCGGATCGTGACCTTGCCGTGTCTGTCGATCCGGTCGTGACGAACGCGCAGCTCCTTGCTGTCGGTGTGCGATCGCTCCTGGGGACGAGCTTTGTCCCTGGACTCGAACGCGGCGCGCGGAGTCATCCGGTTCTTGGCCCGATGGGGACGGATCTCGTTGTAATAGGCGACGAAGCGATCGACCTGGGCCTGCAGCTCGGCGATCGTCGTCGCCGGGCGTTGTCGGGACAGGAACTTCTTGAGCGTCTGATGGAAGCGCTCGACCTTCCCGCACGTCTCGGGATGGTAGGGGCGCGAGTGCTTGTAGGCGATGCCGAGGTGGAACAGCTCTGACTCCATGGCGGAGAAGCCGTGACGGTAGGTCGCGGTGTAGACGGCGCCGTTATCGGTCAGCAGCGACGCCGGCAGACCCCAGGCCCCGCCTGCCTCGTAGAGCGTGGCGACGACATCAGGCGACGTCGTGACCGCGACCACCTTGGACGCCACGCACACCCGCGAGAAGTCGTCTAGGAAGTTCACGATCTCGACCTTGGTGCGATCTCGTAGCTCCCACGAAGTGACGTCTGACTGCCACATCTCGTTGGGCAGCGATGCCTCGAAGCGGATGAAGGAGCTCTTGGGTCGCTTGTGCGGCTGCGGGGTGACGAAGCCGCGGCGCTTGAGGATCCGCCAGATCGTCGAGGTCGACGGCGGCGACGGCTCCGTCAGCGACAGGTGGTAGTGGATGGTGTGGGCGCCGGCGTCGAAGCCCTGCTCGGTGAGCTCCTTGCGGATCCGCACGACCCGATCCTCGAGCTCAGCGCTGGAGCGGTTGGCGACCCTCGTGGCGGCCTTGGACCGAGGTGCGATCGCGTCGTAGCCACCGGATCGGAAACGAGCGACCAGCGCCGCCACCCAGCTCTTGGAGACCCCGTGCGCTCGGGCCACCTCGCGGCAGCTGCGCCGCTCCACGACCACCGCATCGACCAGGTAGCGGGCCAGCTCCACGTGACACCTCCGCGCCTAGGGGTGTCCACTATGGCCCGCGACATGCTCGATCAGCCGTGTCCACTATCCG
>WHSQ01000251.1:0-630 GCA_009380005.1 Actinomycetota bacterium
GGGTCATCCGTGGTTCGGTCGCGTGTCAACCAGTGCTGGGAGGAACGCGTGGGTGAACCGAAGTCGAAGTCGTTCGATATTTCCAAACGTTTGGTGTGGGAGGCGTATCGGAAGGTCGCGGCGAACAAGGGTGCGGCGGGAGTAGACCAACAGTCGATCGCCGAGTTTGAACAGGATGTGCAGTCGAACCTGTACAAACTGTGGAACCGGATGTCGTCGGGAAGCTACTTCCCGCCGCCGGTGCGGGCGGTGGAGATACCGAAGAACACCGGGGGCACCCGCACGTTGGGGGTGCCCACGGTGGCCGACCGGATCGCGCAGACCGCGGTGTGCATGGTGTTGGAACCGGAGCTCGAGCCGGTGTTCCACGAGGACTCCTACGGCTACCGACAGGGGCGCTCGGCGCTGGATGCGCTGGCGGTCACCCGGCAGCGCTGCTGGGACAACGACTGGGTCATCGACCTCGACATCCGGGCGTTCTTCGACACCATCGACCACGAGCTGTTGCTGCGTGCGGTCCGGCATCACACCGAGCTGGCATGGGTGCGGTTGTATGTGGAGCGGTGGTTGTCCGCCCCGCTGCAACACACCGATGGCACCCGCACGACGCGAGACCGCGGAAGCCCGCAG
>WHSQ01000251.1:640-1323 GCA_009380005.1 Actinomycetota bacterium
TTGGCCAACCTGTTCATGCACTACGCGTTCGATGCGTGGATGGCCCGGACCTACCCGAGCGTCCCGTTCGAGCGCTACTGCGATGACGTGGTGGTGCACGGCCGCAGCCAAGCCCAAGCCGAGTACATTCGGGACAAGATCGCCGCCCGGATGCTTGACTGCGGACTGGAGCTGCACCCGGACAAGACCCGGATCGTGTACTGCAAGGATGACAACCGCCCGGGCGCTCACGCGCACGAGCAGTTCACGTTCCTCGGCTACACATTCCGGCCGCGGCAGGCGTTCAACCACAAGAGCGCGACGTTCTTTGTGGCTTTCCTGCCCGCGGTGAGTCGGGACGCCCAGGTGCGGATACGACGCACCATCCGCTCCTGGCGCATCCACCGGCGCAGTGACCTGACCTTTCCCGAGATCGTGGCCCATATCAACCGGCACGTGGCCGGCTGGATCGCCTACTACGGGCGGTTCTACAAAACCGAGCTGTACGTGGCGCTGCGCGGGATCAACACCTACCTCGTGCGATGGGCGAGACGGAAATACAAAAGGTTGAAACGAAGACCGAAACGGGCCTGGGCCTTGCTGGCCGATATGGCCCGGCGCCAGCCAGGGATGTTCACCCACTGGCGCTTCGGTGTCGCACCAACCTGAACGACCGGAGCTGGATGATGGGAGCCGTGTGAACT
>WHSQ01000252.1 GCA_009380005.1 Actinomycetota bacterium
GGTCACCGAGGCTCCAGACCGGGGAGGCGCGCCCACGGAAAATCCGGAAGCGCCCGTATTTGTAGCCGACGGCGCGTTTCTCGGCCACCAGGGCCGTGATCGCCTCGGACAGCGTGATCCCGGCGCTCACCGTCGCGCCTCCGACGCCGGCGCGTCCGGGTCCAGCGCACACTGCGCTAGCAAACGCAGCGAGGACTTCAGGTACGCGCCCGTGGACGCGACCTGCTGATGGCCGAGGATGTCGGCGATCTGCTCCACCGGCGTGCCGTCCTCCAGCAGCCTGGTCGCCAGCGTGTGCCGCAGCGAATGCATGCCGTGGCGACGCTCCTCGCCCAGCGGGACATGCGCGGCCCGGGCGTGCTTGGCCAGGATCTGGTGCAGGTGATCCTGGTCGGAGAACGGGCCGATCGGGGCCGTGTGCCGCACGAACACCTCCGGGCAGTCGCACGCCGGGCGGCCGTGCTGGACGTAGTCGATGATCGCCCAGCCGACATCCTTGAGCAGCGGCAGCACCACTCGCCGACCGGTCTTGGCCTGCACCACCGACAGCCGGTTGCCGGGCCAGTCGAGATCGGCGAACCGCAGCCGTTTGACGTCGACGCCGCGCAGCCCGAGCCGGGTGATCAACAAGATGGTCGCGTAATCGCGTTTGCCGCACGGGTTGCCGCGGTCGATCGCCTGCAGAATCTTGGTCACGTCGGCCGGGTCCCATACCGACGGGATCCTGGCCTGTCTGGTCGACTTCGCCGCCGGGACCGTCTCCAGCACAGCGACGTCGACCAGCCCCTCGTCGGCGGCGAAGCGTAGCAGCGACCGCAGTGCGCACAGTTTGTGCTCCACCGTCTTGGCCTGGTAGCCGGCCAGGGTGGCCACGAACGCGCCCATGACCCCGGCATCCAGGCCGGCCAGACCGCCCCGCCTGCCGGTGAACGCGAGGAACTCCCCGGCCACCGTGGCATAGGCACGTACCGTCGACGCGGCGCAACCGGCCGCCTGCAGCCACGCCTGGAACCGGGACACAACGTCGGCCTGGCCGGCGGTCAGCTTGCCCACGGTGCGGGAATAGCGGCGCAGCACCGCCCCGCGAACCGCGAAGTCGTCGAGCATCGCCGCGACTCGGAACAAGTACACATCGGTCGTCTTCAGCGTGCCGGCCTGCTCCTTGTCGAAGAACCCGCCGCAGGCCTGATCGACCCAGGCCATCGCGACGTCCAGCGAAAATTTCTGGGGCTCCTGAAGTAGTTGTGGCTGCCGGCGGTGCTGCCGGGGAGCGAAGCCGC
>WHSQ01000253.1 GCA_009380005.1 Actinomycetota bacterium
AGCACGAAGGCTTCATCGTCGACCACGCCTCAGGGTGCGCGTGGCACGACGCCGCGCTGTGGTGGGCGGACGTAACCCACGACTTCGGCCACCAGGTGGTCCGCCAGGCGATGGAAGCGGGGGACCTGGTCAAGACCGCCGACCAGCTGTTCCGCCACCTGGACGGACGCCACAACATCCACCCGCACCCCGACGCGGGCTCTGACGTGTTGTTGAGCCTGCACACGGGGCTGCACGAAGGGGACATGTTATGAGGCTGATATGGGGTCTGCCGCTGCCTGGAGGGAGATGGTTCGGGCCCTGCGTCGGCTGCGAACGGATACGAGTCCTGGACCCCGCCGAGTTCTGCAGCACCTGCCGACGGAGGATAGGAGAGCCCGACGACCCGCTGTGGAGCGACCCACACGCGTGCCCCAGCTGCCTTGAGACGACCAAGCATCTGATAGCTACGAGCGGCCCTGCAGACTGCACGTGCCCGCGGTGCGCCTCTGAACACCTGCACAGGGCTACATGAACACCACCGATGGAAAAGCCCCTCTTGGGAACAGGTTCTCAAGAGGGGCACTGCCGCGTCCATGAAAGGGAGAAACGGCATGCGCAATCGTAGAGCAAGACGGGTCGTAGTTCTGCTGGCCATCACGGGCGCCCTGATGGTCGGTTGCGCTGGCGACACGCAGGTGGACGACGCGGAACGAGAGGTCGCGTTGGCGCAAGCCGAAGCGGCGCAACGGTGGGCTCCCGTGCGCACCACCGTCTGGTACCTGTCCACCGCCGCAGCGCCCATCCTGGTCCTCACGGTCGCCCTGACCTACGCGTGGCAGCGGGCAGGCCTGGTCAACCCGAGAAAGCACGACGGCGCTCTCCCGTTCAAGCGTCGGCGCTTGACCGCAGACGACGCCCGAGCCGCACTGTCGGGACGGTTGGCCGCAGACCTCGCGGTAGCACAGCAGCAGCCTGTCCCGCAGTCGTTGACGTGGTCGCCGTCGTATCGCAACTCCCAAGACATCCAAGCAGGGGGTGTTCCTGGCGAGCTTCCCGCTGTGACCCCGCCCTCCATGGCGCAGGTCCTCACCGACGTCACCCGTGTCCACCTGGGCACAGCCGACACAGGCCCTGTCGACCGCCCCTGGGACCAGCTGCTCACCCTCGCGATCGGCGGGATGAGCGGCAGCGGCAAGACCACGGTGGGGGCGTCCATCGCCCTGCAATCCCTGGCCGCAGGCCACCGTGTGGTGCTGTGCGACCCCCAATCCGCAGACGAGCAGTCGCTCGCAGCCAA
>WHSQ01000254.1:0-941 GCA_009380005.1 Actinomycetota bacterium
GAAGTCCATTCAGTGCCCCACCCTCATCATCGCTTCAACCGGTAGCCCGTTTGTCGGCACTGACCTGGCCAAGGACCTCTATGGCCATCTACCCAACGCCGTTCACGCAGAGGTCGTGTACATCCCGGATGCACTGCATGGGATCGCGGTGTCCCACCCGAAGGCATGCAGTGAGGCCGCGAAGTCGTTCATCCAACGCCGAGCTTCGCGCGCGTGACGACCATTCGGCTGAGGTCCTGTTCAAGCACAGGCGGCCGGGCGAGGCAGGCCTGCGGAGAAGGTGACGGATGACACGACTCGATGTCGCGTTCGCGCTCAACGGCACGCAGGTCACCGTTTCGACCGAGGCCAGGAAGCCTCTGGTGGACGTGCTGCGGGAGGACCTCGGGCTGACTGGCACGAACATCGGCTGTGAGCAAGGGAACTGCGGAACCTGCACGGTCCTGCTCGACGGCCGCCCGGTCAGGGCGTGTCTGCTGTTCGCGGTCCAGGTGTCGGGCCACACCGTGACGACCATCGAGGGTGTCGGCGACGCGGGGGACCTCGGGGAGGCACTGCAGCACGAGTTCTGCGCACAGCATGCGCTGCAGTGCGGCTTCTGCACTCCGGGGATGATCATGGCCGCCATCGGGTTGCTGTCCGAGGTTCCCGCGCCCAGCGACGAGGACATCCGCGATGCCCTCAACGGGAACATCTGCAGGTGTACGGGATACATGCAGATCATCGAAGCTTGCGGAGCGCCGCGGCGAGGACGCAGCGCTGCTGGCCGGAGGGCAAAGCCTCGTGCCGTTGATGCGCACCCGCACCACGGCACCCGCGGTCGTCATCGACCTGAACGCCGTGGACGAACTGAACCACATGGACGCCGATGGCTCCGCCCTCCGGATCGGCAGCATGGTGCGCCAGTCCACGGTGGAGAAGTCGCCGGTCGTCATGGAGGC
>WHSQ01000254.1:951-1279 GCA_009380005.1 Actinomycetota bacterium
GTATCCCAGGCCACGTCGTTGATCGGCAGCCCTGCCATCAGGAACAGGGGCACGGTCGGCGGCAGTCTGGCGTTCGGCAACCCGGCGGGGGAGCTACCAGCGGCCGCCTTGGCCCTCGGTGCCACGATAACCCTGGCAAGCGTCGACGGGCAGAGATCGTGCGAAGCTGCGGAGTTCTTCGTCGGCGCCTTCAAGACCGACATCCGTCCGGGGGAGATACTCGTCGAGGCGTCCTTCCCGGTGATCGCCGACGACACCGGTTGGAGCATCCTGGAGACGGGTCCTCGACTCGGCGATCCGCCAGTCGCCGGCGCGGTGTGCGGCGTGT
>WHSQ01000255.1 GCA_009380005.1 Actinomycetota bacterium
CTGAACTGCGGCTTTGCAACTCGCTACAACGTCATCCAGGAAACTCGGGCTAGCTTGCAAGCGGGCTTGGCGGCCCGACAGCCTTCATCCGAGCTTGGTGAGAAGACGGGCAGGACTGCTCCTGCTCAGTTGCGAGGTCCAGAGGCCTCGAGGTCAACGAGAGCTCGTCCTGCCCGAGGTCGGGCGCCGGGTTCAGGCGGCGGCGGTCACCTCCTTGACGCCGGTGGCGGTCGTGGCGTCCCACGCGACGCGGTGGACGATGACGGCGTGGAGTTGGCGCAGCAGCGCACCACCGACCGCGACGCGGGCCTGGTGATCGGTGAGCCGGTTGGTGTCACGCGTGGTCAGGTGCCGGTGGCGGGCGGCGTAGACGGCGTTGTGGGGCAGCGCGCCCCACACGGCCCGCCAGACGGCCAGACGCAGGCCGGGCCGGCCGCGGCCGGAGATACGGCTGGTGCCCTTGAACGTGCCGGACTCATTGTCGCGCGGGGCAAGGCCGGCGTGCTTGACCAGCGCGCGGGCGCTGTCGAAGCGGGTGGGGTCGCCGGTCTCGGCCAGGATGGCCGCCGCACCGACCGCTGACAGCCCGGGGATCGAGGTGACCAGGCCGGTGAGGTCCACATCGTCAAGGACGCCGACCATGCGCGCTTCGACGTCGGCGCGTTGCACCCGCAGGCGCTGCCAGTCGACCAGCGCGTCGCGGGTGCGCTCCAGCGCGCCGTGGCGGTGCACGGTGACGCCGGTGGCGTCACCGGTGGCCTCCCACAGGTTGCGGGCGATCCTCCACGCCACCCGGCTGCCACCCCAGCGGGGCAGCTCGCGGCGGACCGCAGCCTGGAACCGTGCCCAGCCCATCCGTCGCACCGACGCGGGGTCACCGTCGTCGCAGCGCGTCAGAATGACCGCCATCGACGCGCGCCACGTCGTGGCCTCCAACGGCTTGGCGGCAGCGGTCAGCGCCGCGGGCCAGGCGCACTCCAGCAGCGCACGGATCCGCTGACGGGCCGCGCCACCAGCGACGATCAGCTCACACCGGCGGTCACCAAGGTGACGCAGCCGAGCCCACTGCGCGGTCGGCCGCTCCGGCTCATAACAGCGCAGCTGCGCGGCCAGCCCCGCGATCAGCACCGCATCCTTGGGGTCGCTGCGGTCACGCGTCAGGTCCTCCCGCTCCCGTTCCCGATGGACCAGCAACGGCTGGACACACACCATCGTCAGCGCGAGCGCATCGCACTGGTCCAACATCACCCGCCAGCAGTGTCCGGTC
>WHSQ01000256.1 GCA_009380005.1 Actinomycetota bacterium
CCTTCCCAGCGACCATCGTCCCGACGGAAAATCGCGCCATCTCCCCTGCCCCGCCGCTTGGTCACGCCGCCCCCTCGTGACTGTTCAGCAGCGTGCCGACGTACTCCTCCAACGCGGCTACGGGGACCCGGCGGAGCGCGCCAATCTTGACCGATGCCAACGCTCCGGAGGCAAGAAGCTCGTACAGCTTCGACCGGCCCACGCCGATCGTGCGGGCGGCTTCCTCGGGGGTGAGTAACAGCTTCTGCATGCGATCGCTCCTTTCAGGCAATGTCAGGCGGCAAGGGTCCGGGCGAGTTCGAGGTCCGCGCGGGCATCGCGGGCGGCCTGGCGGGCGGCGACCGCCCGCGCGCGGACGGTCTGGGCGAGCAGCGCGTCACCGGGGGTGCGCCAGCCGATCCCGACCAGCGTCCACGTGCCAGCCGTGAGCAGCCGGTCCGCGCTTGTCAGGCCCGCTTCTGTAGAGCGGTCGTGCTGGCGGCGGCGTTGCCAGTCCGCCCGCGCCTGGCGCAGCGCGGTGAAGGTGGTGGAGTAGCGGCGGGACTTGGTCAGGAAGTGCCCGCCGTAGCCGAGCTGGTGCGCCCAGGCGTCCAGCCGCAGATCCCGCTCCCGCTCGGTCTGTGGCCGGTAGCGGGAGGCGAGCCACCAGGCGGCCAGGACGAGTCGGTGCACGTGAGGGTTGACCGGAAGCGTGGGCAGGTCCTGCGCGCGGAGGCGGCGGTCGAGCCGGCCCAGCGCCTCGGTGTGCTTGGTGGCGTACTTCGCGAGATACCCGGCCACCTGCCCGCGCGACAGGTGCCCCTCGTGCAACGCCTGCAGGTCGTCCGCTTCAAGGTGGCGGATGTCGAGTTGCGCGCCCCACCGGGCGACCCGCGACCGTGGGGTGAGGTCGATGGAGGGCAGTGCGGTCGAGGTTGCCGGGAGATCGGTGGAGGGCAGGGCGGCAGGTACGGGATGCTGCCGCATCCCCGGGTTCCAGCCATCGCGGGGAGGGACGCGCGTCAAGGGTTGCTCCGCAACTTCCCCTCGGGAAGCCGTGGGCCCTTGACCCGCTTCGACGCCGAGGGTTGGCAGCGGTGATCTCTGACCGTCCGCATGGTCGGGGTCCAGGGTGAGGTTCAAGGTTGGATCATCGGGGCCTGGGTCCTGCCACGGCTCGACCTGCACCGGGCCCGGGTAGGGCACCTCGACGTGCGCCACGGCCGCGCGGATCGCGTCCTCGAGTAATTCCACCGTGTACCGGGAGGGCGGACCTCCCGCAGAT
>WHSQ01000257.1 GCA_009380005.1 Actinomycetota bacterium
CTTCCAGCCAACACACCGTCATATGCAAGGCCGGGCACATCGAAACTGCCGCATGACGCCTTCGGGTTCCCGGCATGTTTCGACCACCACATACGGGACCAGCACCAGAACGGCGAGCGGGCATTCGAGTTGAAGCACGGCGTCAACCTCCTGAAGGAGGCGCTGGACCTGGCGCGGAATAGTCCGTGCGAAGAGGTGCGCCGGTTTGTCCGCACCATCCTCGCCGACCTCGGAGAGAAGGAGACGGGACGTGAGTGACGTGACCACGTTGGTAGCTGAATTGACGGTAGCCGAAAACGAGACGCGAGCATGCCGTGATACGGACTGGAGCAAATTATTTGCAAGGGCCGCAGCAGCCCTCGCCGCCGCCACCAAGCGCGCCGAGACGGCTGAGGCCAAAGCCTATGAGTTAGAGACCGACCTTATGGCGTACGCAGGGTGCGTTTTCGACTTGGAGCGCCAACTCACGGAAGCCCAGGCAGAGGCGGCGGGGCTGCGGGATGCGTTGAAGGCAATTATCGATCTAAAGGACGCTGGACACCCGCAAGGTTTGAGCCTGGATGCGGCCATGGCCTACCGACAAGCTGAGCGCGACGCCGATAGCGCGGCCCGCCAAGCCCTCTCCGCCACTGGCCCCAGCCCCTACGCAGAGTTGGTGCGGCTATCACGTGTTATAGCACGAGGCCATCCGATGCTAGGTGATCGCCCCATTAAGGCGACAGAGTGGAATGAATTTTATGCAGCCGTCTCCGCGCTCAACCCGAAGGCGGGGGAGGGATAGATGGAGCCAACGATACCGGAGGAAGTGGTGGAGAGGCTGAAGGCCACGTTTCTAAAGCCGGACAAGCGGTTTACCGCAGATCTGAGCGACACTGACTTTGGCGATTTGCTGCGAGAAATCTTCACCATCGCTCTAGGCCCTGAGTTTGCCGTGGTGCCGGTGTCCGCCCTCCGCCATTCCGCCTCCGAAGCGACGGCTGCGGAGAGGAAGCGGTGCGCTGAGTTGGCGCGGGAGTTTTCATGGATATTGCCCCTCGACGACGACCCGATGTTGAACGAATTCAGCGACGATGTTGCGTGCGAAATTCAGGAGCAGATCGCCACCGCCATAGATAAGGAGCCGGGCTGTGATTGACTTCGGGATTGTGATTTGGGTCGCGATTGGATTTTTCCTTTTCGGCCTCTGGCTAGGGGGCCGGTTCGAAGCCCGCATTTGGCGTGACAGGGGCGACCACAAAAAGAGAAA
>WHSQ01000258.1 GCA_009380005.1 Actinomycetota bacterium
CTCCCGTTTCCACGGGCGGTTGCGGTAGCCGTTCGATCCGCCGGCGTCTGCGGTGATCAGCAGCCGGGTGGCGTCGGGATACGCCACCGAACCCACCGTCTGCCACCACCGGCCGATGGTGTTGACCGCGAAGGCGGCCGTGTCGTTGTCGGCCCCGACCCCCACCCATCCCTCGTTGGCCCCGAGGTCGTAGACGCCGTAGGGGACGGCCTTGCCCACAGCGGGGTCCGGGAAGTCGTGCACGCCCACGCGCACGGGCTCTGCCTTCGGCTGCCATTCCCGGCCCTTGTTGGGGTAGGCACCGACCAGCTCCTTCTTCTTGGTGTCCACCGAGATCACCGGCTGGCCCTGCTCGAGGTGGCCCTCCACCTGGGCGTTGAGGTAGCGGAACCCGGCGTCGCGGTCCGGGTGCTCGGCGCCCTCGAGCTGCTTGCTCGTGGCCTGCAGGCTGTAGCCCACCGTCCGGAGCAGGTTGCCCACCGTGTCCGGGCTCACCCGATGGCCCATCGCGACCAGGGCCTTGGCCAGGGTGGTGGTGGACTTGCACGTCCACCGCAGGGGGCACATGGGATCCCCCCGGGTCTCCGGCTCGACCAGGGCGTCGAGGTCGGTGAGCAGGGTCGGGTCCTTGTCCGTGAGCTTGGGCCGGCCGGCACCGGGGCGGCGCACACGCTCGGAGGGGGACTCTTGCTCGTCGAGCTCCCGGGCACCGTCCTGCACCGTGGAGCGGGACATGCCCGAGACGCTGGCCACCGTGGTGATCCCACCCGTACCGGCTGCCCGGGCGAGGGCGCCGGCCAGGAGCCGCCGCTGCCGTTCATTGAGGTGCGGCATCACCAACGTGCACACCCTGCCCAGCGCACCCTCGGTGATCTCCACCACCCGACTCTATGCCAGAGCAGGCCTCGACGCGCGGATAATTGTTCGGGGAGCCCTAACGTCACCCGGAACGGGTTACCCGAAGGGCCATTGTTACCATGGCCGATCCCACCTACGGCAGATGTGCAGCGCAAGCGAGATTTATCACTAATGAACCGTGTCGGAGAGGGGATTTGAACCCCTATGAGCTTGCGCTCACTAGGCCCTCAAGCTAGGCAAGGTCGTTCGGCTGGTGCGCCGGCGTCCGGCTCCAGCGTGATTCGTACGCCCGGGCGTCCGGTCGGTACGGCCCTGTTCGCGTAGTGGCCAATTCATTTGTTACCGACTTTGTTACCAACGTCCTCCGGAGTGCCCGTCGAGGGTCTCT
>WHSQ01000259.1:0-392 GCA_009380005.1 Actinomycetota bacterium
CCTGGCGGCTGGCAGGCTGCCGGGACTACTGGTCGAAGTACGAGCACCCGTTCCACGTCTCACCGACCGCGAACCAGCACGACGCGATCGACGCCGTCGAACTCGCGCTCGCGGACTACAAGGCGATGTTCGGCCACCCGATGGTCGAGGACTGCCCCGTCGACGTCGAGACCGGCGAGCTGCTGCCCGTGGTCACGATCGTCACCGACAATGGGGGTCCGTTCCGCTCGTTCCGGTTCGAGGCGTTCATCGAGCTGCACCCCGAGCTGGCCCACGTCCGAACCCGAGTCAAGACGCCAGGGCAGAACGGGTCACGCGAACGCGGGTTCGGCACGCTGAAGTACCAGCGGCTGTTCATCGACGAGATCGACGATGCGGTCATGCTCGCCACG
>WHSQ01000259.1:402-1234 GCA_009380005.1 Actinomycetota bacterium
CGGGCTGGGCGCGAAGCTGATCCCGGACCCGACCATGACGGGGGACTTCCTGCGCCGCTTCACCGAGGCTGACCTGCTCACGCTGATGGATGCGATCAACTCGGTACGGCCGAGGTTGTGGCAGGGCCGGGGCGGTGAGCTTCTCGGTGAGGTGGCCTACGTCGACGTGGACGGCACGATCGTGCCTACCACGGGCGAGCTCAAGCAGGGCATGGACATCTCCTACAAGGGGATCTGGGGCTACGCACCGTTGCTGGTCACGTTGGCCAACACCCGGGAGATGCTGTTCCTGGTCAACCGGTCGGGCAACGCGCCCAGCCATCTGGATGCGGCGCGGTGGATCGACCGGGCGATCGACCTGGTCTGCCGCTATACGCCGCGGGTGTGTGTGCGCGGGGACACCGACTTCTCCCTGACCGCCAACTTCGATCGGTGGGCCGAGAAGACCGATTTCATCTTCGGTATGGACAACAATGCCACCCTGCGCACCCACGCCGAGGCGCTCGACGAGCAGACGTGGACACGGCTGGAGCGCCCAGCACCCTATGAGACCAAGACCGGCACCACCCGGGCGCGACGCCACAACCGAAAGAAGGAGGTCATCACCGACCGCGAGTTCCTCAATCTTGAGCTGAACTACGAAGACGTCACCGAGTTCACCTACCGGCCCCGCAAGTGCCAGCGCTCCTACCGGGTGGTCGTGGTGCGCAAGAACATCAGCCGCGCCAAGGGCGAGATCGCCCTCATCGACGAGATCCGCTACTTCTTCCACATCACCACCTACACCGCTGACACCCACACCCCAGCGCAGATCGTGGAGTTGGCCAACCAG
>WHSQ01000025.1:0-26298 GCA_009380005.1 Actinomycetota bacterium
GCCGTTCGTGACCGTCGGCGCCCGAACCCCCCACGACGACGTCCTCGACCGGACCCCGTTCCGGCACGCACACGATCGCGCACCCTTCGGCCAGCTCGGCGGTCAGGTCCTTGGCCGAGTGCACGGCCAGATCCGCTTCCCCGGCCTGAACCGCGCGTTCGACCTCGGCGACGAACAGACCCTTCCCACCGATCTGCGCGAAGGGGCGGGCGTCTTTGTCCCCGGTCGTACGGGTCTCGACGATCCGGATGTCGACCGACGGATCGTGCTTACGGATGAGGTCGGCGACCAGACCGGCCTGCGCGAGCGCGAGCTTGGAGCCGCGACTCGCGATGGTGAGCTGCAACTCAGCCGTCGTCGTCGACGTCCAGCTCGAAGAGCTCGCGCAGAGCGTCGAGGTGCCGGCGACCCTGCTTCGATGCTGCGAGCTCGCGCGCTCGCTCGAGGGGCTGGTGCAGCAACGCGCCGACGATCTTCTTCGTCGCTCTGTCGATGGTGGCACGCTCGGCCTCGGACAGGCGTCTGCCCCCGATCGCGCGCTCGACCTCGGCCTTCCGGATCGCTTCCGCGCGTTCGACCAGAGCGGCGATCGTGGGACCGATCTCTCCCGCTCGCTCCCAGCGCGTGAAACGGTCGAGCTCGTTGGTGATCACATCCTCGACCTTGGTGATCTCCGCGACGCGGCTGCCGAGGTTGGACTCGACGACGCCGCTGAGGTCCTCGATGTCGCGGAGCTCTATACCAGGAAGATCTCCCACCTCGTGCTCGACGTCGCGCGGCACGCCTATATCGACGATCAACAACGACCGGCCTCGGTGACGTTCGGCCACGACGCGCTTCATGGTCGCCACGTCGATCACGCTCTCGGGAGCGGTCGTCGAACAGATCGCTATGTCGGCTTCGACCAACGCGGGAACGAGCTCCTCGAACGCGCGAGCGGTTGCAGACGGGAATCGCCCGGCGAGCTCGGTGGCTCGCTCCTCGGTACGGTTCACGATCGTGACCCGGTCGGCCCCCGCGGTCGCCAGCGCTTGCGCCGCCAGCCGTCCCATCTTGCCGGCCCCGACTATGACGACGTGCTTGCCGGCGAGTGACTTCTCCGAGAACGCCCGGCGGGCGAGCTCAACCGCCGCCGACGAGATCGAGATGGGGTTGCGGCCGATGGCGGTTTCCGTGCGGGACCTCTTACCTACGTGCAGCGCGCGGCTGAACGCCGTTCCCAACACTCGGCGCAGACCACCTTCGTCGAACGCCACTTGGTAGGCGCGGCGAACCTGTCCGAGGATCTCCGACTCGCCGACGATCATCGAATCGATGCCGCTTGCGACGCGGAACAGATGACGAACCGCCGCCTCATCGTGATACGTGTAGATGTGATCCGTGAAGTCTTCCGGAGCGACATGGCAGAACTCGGCCAGGAAGTTGCGCAAGTCCTGTGCTCCGCCGTGGAACCTGGTCGCCGACGCGTAGACCTCTATCCGGTTGCAAGTGGAGAGCACCGCGCCTTCGGCCACGTGCTCGTATCCGAGCAGCTGGTGCAGGGCCTTGACGAGCCGCTCATCGGAGATCGAGAGCCGTTCGAGTAGTCCGAGGGGTGCGGTCTTGTGGTTGAGACCGACTACGACTATCGGCATAACGCGAAACTAACCCGCGCCATGCTGATTGCGCAGCCGCCGATTCGCCTCTCGGGCCGTGGCTATCGCCTGGGTGCGCTGCTGGTAGAACGACAGGATCTGGAGCTCGATCGAGAGATCCACCTTGCGGACCGTCACGTCCGGCGGGACGTTCACGACGGCCGGTGCGAAGTTGAGGATCGACTTGACCCCCGCGTCGACCAGCTTGTCGGCAACCTCCTGAGCTGCCAGCGGCGGGGTCGCGATGATGCCGATGCTGGTGCCCATTTCGGCGACGACTTCCTTGAGCTCGTCGAGGTGGCGGACGATCATCCCTCCGACCTCCTCGCCGATGACCGACTCGTCGACGTCGAAGATCGCCGTGATCCGGAAGCCCCGCTCGGAGAAACCCTTGTAGGAAGCGAGCGCCCGGCCCAGGTTACCGATGCCGACGATCGCAGCCGGCCAGTCCTGGGTGAGGCCGAGCTCGCGGGTGATCTGGTAGAGGAGGTACTCGACGTCGTAGCCCACGCCGCGGGTCCCGTACGAGCCCAGGTAAGAGAGGTCCTTGCGGACCTTGGCGGCGTTGACCCCGGCCAGGCGCGCGAGCTCGTCCGAGGACACGTTCGTCTCGCCGCGGCTCTCGGCCAGGTCGAGAAGGGCTCGGAGGTAGATCGGCAAGCGACCGACCGTCGCCTCCGGGATGGGGCGTCGTCGCATGGCACCCAGTGTAACGCTTGTGAGCGTAATCACAAACCGAAAAGTGCCCTCTACCTGCACTTTTGCATCTGTATCCCCGGGCCGATACGCAGCTTGTGGATTTGTGCCGCAGACCCGAGCCCCGGTAACGACTTACTTGGCTCACCCGTAGCCAATGAGCAAGGGCACGGTTAGCCCGACCCCTAATGCGCCGAGGGCGATGCCGCCGTTGGCTGCCCAGCGATCCTCCCAAAGTGGCCTTCCAATGAGAGCTCTTCGGGCTTGCAGGCCCTGCCAGACGCCCACGGCACCCAGCGCGGCAAGCGGCGGCAGGAAGAACCCGCCCAGGAGCGAGAAGAATCCCATCCCGAGAGCAAGCGATGCCTTTCTGGCCGCCGCCTCGGGGGAGGTGTTCGATTTCTCCGGCTCAGTCATACGTGGCCTCCTCAGGACGGCAGCCTCGGGCGGGTGTCCGGGTACCGACTTACTAGACTCACCTGTAGCCACTAATTTCCCCCACCGCGCCACGAGGGTTGGCGGTAGGAGGGTAGCCCTCGACTCGCATTCAGTGCCCAGGTGAGTCAAGTCAGCGGTGCCCCCCGAGCCGCCGCCGGAGCCGGGCCGAGTGCGAATCGTGACCACACCGCCTCTGGGCCGCCGTATCTCGCACTCGGCCGGGGTCAGAGCTCGGACCAGAAGTCCCAGTTCAGATCGGTGGCGGTGTTCTGCATCCAGACGGAGAGCCGGAACAGCTGGTCGGTCATGAACAGGATGCCGACGGCGATCAGCAGGGCGCCGCTGATCCGGGTGATGACGATCGTGTGCTTCCGGAGCCACGCGACGGCGCCGGCCAGCCGGGAGATCCCGAGGCCGGCGAGGATGAACGGCAACCCAAGACCGAGCGAGTAGATGCCCAGCAGGAATGCCCCCTCGCCCGGCCCCCCCGCCTCCGCACCTTGGCCGGCGGCCATCGTCAGCACGGCGCCCATCGTGGGCCCGATGCACGGGCTCCATCCGAGAGCGAACGTCGTCCCCAGCAGGAACGCTCCCCACGCGCCGGCCTCCGGCCTCGGATGGAAACGCCTCTCCCGGTACAGGAAGGGCAGCTTCAGCACGCCCATGAAGGCGAGTCCCATCAGGATGATGAATGCGCCGCCGATCTTGACCAGGAGATCCTGGTTCTGGCGCATCGTCGAACCCAGCAAAGTGGCCGAAGCCCCCAACGCGACGAAGACCAGCGTGAAGCCGAGCACGAACACGATCGCCACGAGCGGCGCGCTGTGCTCTCGCTCGGACTCGGACTCGCTCTCCGACAGTCCGGACATGTACGAGAGGTAGCCGGGGACGAGCGGCAACACGCACGGGGACAGGAAGGAGACCGCTCCGGCGACGAAGGCGACGGGGACGGAAGGGTCAGGCATCGCGCGCGACCAGCACGTCGAGGAACTGCAGCAACGTCTCCCGATCGAGCTGGCCGGGAACGTGCTCTACGAGGACGCCGTCGGAGTCGATGAAGAAACTCTCGGGCTGGCCCGTCAGGCCCCACCGCCGGTAGATGTCCATGCCCTCGTCACGGACGTGCGCGAAGTCGAGATCCTCCTCGGCGGCGAAGGCCAACGCCTCCGAACGCGCGTCACGGATGTTGATGCCCAGGAAGAAGACGTCGTCCCCATAACGATCGGCGGCGGCACTCAGGAGCGGGGCCTCTTCCTCGCACGGGACGCACCCCGACCACCAGAAGTTGACGAAGACCGGCTGCCCGCGAAGTTCCGAGAGCCTCAGCTCGCCCGATCCCGTCAGGAGCGGAGCGGAGAAATCGGGGACGACGTCTCCCTCCAGAAGCGTGGTGCCCCGCTGGCCGATCCCGTACCCGAGCAGCGCCACGAATGCGATCGCCGGGAGGAGGAATAGCGCTAGACGCCGCGCCCGCGAGCGGCCGGTTGCTTCCATCCCCTTCATCCTCGCGTAAGGCGGTTCCTATGGACGCCCGGGCCGTCCGGGGTTAGTTTCTGCGGCGGGCCGCATCCCGTACCGCGAGAGGTGGTGCGAGCGTGGACGTCCCGACCTTCCTGGAAGCGCTGACCCACGACGAACGCGACCTGGTGCGTCGCCGATCGCGCATCCGGACGCTGGCCCGCAAAGAGATCGTCTTCTTCGAAGGCGAGCTGCGGGCCCACCCGAGCGTGATCCTCGACGGTTTCATCCGACTGGAACGCACCGCCCTGGATGGAACCCGCGCCGTACTGGGACTTCGGGGGCCGGGCGAGCTGATCGGCGAGATGCCGAGCCTCGACGGAGGGAGGCAACCGGCCGAAGCGAACGCGCTCACGGGGGCCGAGGTCTTGATCGTGCCGACGGCGGTCTTCGAACAGGTGCTGGCGATGAATCCAACCGCATGCGCTTCGGTCGCTGCCGGCATCGCGCAACAGCTTCGCTGGTCCTACGAGGTCTGCAGCGATGGGATCAACGGGGTTGCCAAGGCAAGGGTCGCCGGGCGCATCCTCGACGTCGCCGATGTGATCGGCGAGGTACGGAACGGAGCGGTGGAGATGTCGGCTCCGATCTCCCAAGCGGACCTCGCGGGGATGGCAGGGGTCTGCCGCGAGAGCGCCGCGCGCGTGATCGGAGATCTGCGGCGAGATGGAGCCATCGCCTACGCGGGGCGACGGTTGCGGATACTGCGACCCGACATGCTCGAGAGGATCAAGTGCGCAGGACGCGACGCAGGATCTTCCCGGTCAAGGCGTGGGGCAGAGCCTCGACGATCTCGAGCTGCTCGGGACGCTTGAAACGAGCCAACCGCTCCTGTACTTCGGCCATCACCTCTGCAGCGGACGCGTCGACCCCAGGCGCGAGCACGACGTACGCCTTCACAGCCTCTCCCGTGTAAGCATGCGACACGCCGACGACCGCAGCCTCTGCGACCTTCGGATTCTCGAGCAGCGCCTGCTCGACCTCGGACGGAAACACGTTGAAGCCCGACACGATGATCAGATCGCGCTTGCGATCCACCAGATAGATGTATCCATCCTCGTCGCGTAGCGCCACGTCGCCGGTGCGGAACCATCCGTCCACGAATGCCGCTTGGCTTTCCTCTTCGCGGTTCCAGTAACCCTTGAAGACGTTCGGGCCGCGCACGAGGATCTCGCCGGGATCACCTACCTCGACGTCTTTGCCGGTCTCGTCGACGATTCGAAGTTCGATCTCGGGCAATGGGAGGCCGACCGATCCGGGCCGAACGGATGACGCCATCCGTGCGGACGTCAGCGTTGGCGCCGTTTCGGTCAGGCCGTAACCCTCGTAGATATCCACGCCGAACATGTCCCGGAAGTCACGGAGAACCTCGGGCGCCAGGGGCGCAGCACCCGAGACGGCCAAGCGGACGCGCGACAGGTCGTACTGATCCGCACCGGGAAGACTCACCCACGCTCCGAACATCGTCGGCGCGCCGAACACGACCGTGACCTCGTGATCCTGGATCGTACGAAGGGCGGGAACCGGTTCGAAGCGTTCGATCAGGACGCCGGTGGCACCCGTGTTGGCGATCAGCCCGACCGTGACGTTGAGGCCGAAGATATGGAAGAGGGGCAGGGCGAGGAACAGAACGTCTTCCTCGCGCACGTGATCTTCGGGGACGGCCATCTGTTGCCGCAGGTTGGCCAGCAGGTTCCCGTGGGTCAGCATCGCTCCCTTGGGTGTACCGGTCGTACCCGATGTGTACGCGAGGACGGCGACATCGTCATCGTCGCGAGCCACATCGATCGCCTCGCCGCCCTCTTGCAGGAACTCGCCCCACCCGGCGGTGGATACGACGTCCGTTTCATCGGGTGCGGCCGCTCGTGCCGTGGGTTCGAATGCTTCGGCGCTGAGCACCAGTTCCGCCCCGCAGTCCCGCAAGATGCGAGCGAGCTCGGCAGGAGTGAGGAGGGCGTTGACGGGGACGACGATGGCGCCCGCTCGCAGGATGCCGAAGTAGGCGGTGATGAACTCCGGGATGTTGTGCATCAGGATGGCGACGCGGTCACCCGGGGCGACGCCCCGGCTCTTGAGGGCGGCGGTCACCCGGTCGGATCCCTCGTCCAGGGACGCGAAGGTCAGGCGCTCGCCGGAGGCGTCGACGACCAAGGCAACCTTCTCGGGCAGCCTGCGGGAGGTGTCCCGCAGGAGGTCGGCCACGTTCATGCATTCATTCTCCCACCTTCGGCCGCTTTTGCAAACTTTTGCAAGCAATCGCTCGCGCCAGCAGTAGGAAGGAATTAGGTAAACACCTCAAGCTCGCACCACTCCGGCCGAAGCTAGATACAGGAGTCGTGAGGTGGGACGTCAGGATCCGCACGCCCTCTCGGGCGTGCGAAACGAGCCTCCCAGCCCGCCCCAAGCCGGCCCCCCTCACACGAGGACTCTGCGGCGCCTCCGGACCACCGTCCGGGGGCGCTTCCGCGTGGGACGATTGCCGCCGACCATGGCGGCCAGGCAGATCCACGTCCAGTGCTCGACCGGGCCCTTCTGGGCCCTCGAGCTGGAACGCGCCCTGGATGTCCTCGCGGAGGCCGGTTTCGTCGAGATCGAGCTCATGGTCACGCGCGACCCCCGGACGCAGGAGCCCGAGCTGCCCGGCCGGCTCGCCGAGGAGAGAGGGCTCAGGATCGCCAGCGTCCATGGCCCCTTCCTGGCCATCTCCAAGACCGTGTGGGGACTGGATCCCGTCCAGAAGATCCGCCGGGGGGCCGACTTCTGCCGCTCGGTGGGCGCGACCTCGATGATCGTGCACCCGCCGTACCTCTGGGAGCGTGCCTATGCTCGCTGGACGACCACGGAGATGGAGGCCTACTCCGCCGAGACCGGGGTAACCGTGGCGGTCGAGACCATGTATCCGAAATGGGTCGCCGGGCGCAAGTTGCGTGGATATCGGTGGCTCGACCCTGCGGAACTCGGACGCCAGGCCCCCCATATCGCGCTCGACACGAGCCACGTCACGGTCGCCCGGCGCGACCTCCTCGATAGCTACCATGCCGTCGCCGACCGGCTCGTCCACGTCCACCTCTCGGACAACGCGGGCGATGGTCGCGACGGCCACCTCGAGGTCGAACAAGGCGTCTTACCCCTGGATAGATTCCTTGGAGAACTGCGTCGGGATGGTTACAGTGGCGTAGTCTCACTCGAGCTTTCGGTTCGAAGGTATCTGCAGCGGCCGAAACAGCTGGTGGACGCACTTCGTCGCAACCGGGTCTACGTCGAGAAACGACTCACAGAAAGTGCGCGCGTCGAGAAGGGAATGCCTCGACGGTGAAGGGAGAACCTTGAGCGTACGGGTGCTCGTGGTAGACGACACCGACCATGTCCGGACGATGCTGGTCGACATGCTGCAACTCGACGGATTCGAGGTCTGTGGCGAAGCAGCCTCCGGTCCCGACGCCATGGCCTCGGCAGGCCGGCTGGATCCCGAAGTGATCATCATGGACTACAAGATGCCGGGCATGAACGGCCTCGAAGCATCGCGGGCGATCCGGGAGCAGCGCCCCAACCAACCCATCATCCTGTACACGGCGTACCTCGATCCCAAGCTGGAAGAGGAAGCCCGTCAGGCCGGCGTGGCGATCTGCATAGGCAAGGTGGAGGGTCTCGGCCGTCTCGAACGCCACATCACCGAGCTGGCGCGAGACCTCGCCAGCTGAGCGTCGTCTCTTCGGTATCTCGGCCCACCGCTAGCACGGGTGCGAAGTCCGGTCAGCCGGTCAACTGCCAGAGCCGGATGACCGAGACGGTCCCGGCGATGAGGATCGCCGTGAGGAGCAATGAGATGGCGATGATGGTGTTGCGGCGCATGTCTAGATGAAAGCACTCCCGCGGATCTTCAGGTTCCGGTAAAGCATCTGCTGGATCGTGTCCCGGATCGAGTCGCTGAGGTCGAACACCAGCATCGGGTCCTCGGCAGCGTCTTCGGGATATCCGTCCATCGGGATCGGCTCGCCGAACTCGATCACCCACTTCGACGGGAACGGGACGAGCCCGAGCGGCCCCAGCCACGGAAACGTGGGCGTGATGGGGAAGTATGGGAAGCCGAACGCCCGAGCGATGAAACGAGCGTCGCCGATCATCGGGTAAGCCTCCTCGGCCCCCACGATGGACACGGGGATGATCGGAACCCGTGCCCGCAGAGCGGTCTCGATGAAACCGCCTCTTCCGAAACGTTGCAGCCGGTAGCGTTCATGCCATCCCTTTCCCACGCCCTTGTATCCCTCGGGGAAGACCCCGACCAGCTCTCCGCGCCGTAAGAGCTCTAAGGCGTCCTCATCGCAGGCCACCACGTTCCCTGCCTTTCGGGCCATCGGTCCGAGTACCGGCAATGTGAAGACGAGATCCGCGGCAACGCTTCGCACGACGCGCTCGGAGGGATGCTCGTGCGCGACGGCGTACGACATCATCACGGCGTCGAGAGCGACGGTCCCGGAATGGTTGGCGACGAGCAACGCCGGCCCTTCACTCGGGATACGCGTGATGCCGAGCGTTCGGATGCGGAAGTAGTTCTCGTACAACGGTCGACCGAGTGGTAGTAGCACGTTGCGCGATAGCTCGCGGTCGTAGCCGAAGTCGTCGACCTCATAGTCGCCGCGGAACCGGCGCTGCAGGAAGGCTCCGAACCCGGATACGGCGTCGCCGGCCATGTCACGGGCGGCATCGATGGGCGAGCCCGCCTTCCCGCTGGGGTCGGGCGCATCATCGGGCGCGTGTAGACGGCAGTACGGGCTCCCGGGCACCGCCGTGTTCCGACAGGGTCGTCCACTCGATGTCGTCGCCTTGCAGCGATCACCCTCTTCGGCGCGTGAGGCTCGGTCCGACATCCGGATGATCTCGGCCTCGCCCATCACACGGTCTCCCCGGTCGGGCGCTCCGCCGCCAGCCGCTTCAGGTCGCGCTCCCAGGTGGGGCGCGAAGGGTCGCCGGTCACGTCCTCGACCGAACGATGGTCGCGGAAGTCGAGCAGAGTCTGTTTCGTGGTGTACCGAGGTGTGAACCCGAGTTGTTCACGAGCACGCCGGATGTCCAGGACGCGTCCGTACAGCAGCAACTTCAGCTGGTCGGTCGGGAAATCGATGATGCCGAACCGGCGGAGCAACCCGGCTGCGAAACGCGCCGTGAAGGGAACCAATGGCAGCTCCGGTCTCCGTAAGAGGCGCGTCGCCTGCGACAGGTACACCACCCCTTCGGCCGCGATGTTGAAGATCCCCCGCTGATCGCCGGTGAGTGCCAGATACAGCGCGTCCACAGCATCCTCTTCGTGGAGCAACTGCAGGCGAGGATCGAATCCCAACGCGCTCGGAACGATGGGCAACGACAAGTAATCCGTGATGCTGGTGCGAACCGTCGGTCCCGCCACGTTCTGCGTGCGAAGGATCACGAGCTCGACGTCGGGGCGGCGCCGGCCGAAGTCACGAGCGTACGTCTCCGCCTCGGCACAGTCCTTCGCATAGCCCGTGAGGTGGACCGCCTTACCGGCGTGGTCCTCAGGGATGATCGACGGCTCACCCGGCTCCGATCCGTAGACGGCGGCCGACGATCTCATGACCACCTTCTTGACGCGTTGAGCTCGCTGGGCGGCCGCCAGTAACTGCAGGGTTCCGAGGACGTTGTTCTCCTTCATCCCGGACCGGCCCCCGAACGTGCGCGGCGACGAAGTGATGTTGGTGTGAACGATGGTGTCCACCTCCGTCGACTCCAGCACCCGGGCGATGAGAGGGCTACGGATGTCGGCTCTCACGAAATCGAGTTTCTTCATGGGGATCGCCGGCTCCTGGAGATCCACCCCGATGACCGATCCCACGTCGTCATCGGCCTCGAGTCGCTTCGCGAGGCGCAGACCGAACAGATGAGAGACGCCCGTGATCAGGACCTTCCGCGGGTGCTGGTCAGGCATCGATCACCTCGTGTTCGGTCCGACGATGGCGGTGGAACCGGCCCGAGCTCGCAACGTTGCGGCTGCGTCGCCGTTGTTGATCGCCAGAGATAGGTGGCCGTAGGAGTCCTCGACGACGACGAATTCCCCCGAAGCCACCGTCGAAAACGTCGAGCCCTGCGCAACGGTGAGGCGGCGTCCCTCCAGCCTCACCTCCAACTCGACACCATCGGACAGACCGACCTTCTCCAGCAGACTGCGATCCAGGTTCAGCTGAAGGTTGCCGAACCTGTCTACCTGCAGCACCTCGGCGTGTAGATGGTCCTCGTGGATCCACGCGTCCGGGATCTCGAGGAGGACCAGCGTCGATGGGTCGACGGGAGGCCCGAGCTCGGCGGGCTCGACCCCCCTCGCCAGATGGGCCGAGCAGGGAGCGAACACGTCACGGCCCTGGAAGGTGTTCGAAACCGGCACCAGAAGGTAGTCCTCGTTGGTCAACTCGTGTACGGAATCCACTCCACCGAGCCTCTCGGCGGCGGGGAGCAGCAATCCGTTGTCGGGGCCAACCAGGATGGCCCCCGAAGAGGCGCGGACGACCACGGCCCGACGCCCCGATCCGACGGAGGGATCGACGACGGCGAGGTGGATCGCGTCGGGCATGTAGCCGACGGATTGCTCCAAGACCACGGCTCCGTGCCGGATGTCCTGGCGGAGGATGTTGTGGTGGAGATCGACGATCGTCAGATCCGGAGCGATCTTCAGCATCACGCCGTGGCACACGCCGACGAACTCATCCTCGAGCCCATAGTCGGAGAGGAACGCCACGATCTGCCTGCCTGCCATGGCCGCCGATACTACGTGGTCGCTACCGGGGCCCCCTTTGCGACGAGGCATTGACCTGGGCAGACGCCCTACCTACACTTCCCATCCCGCAACCGAAGGAGAAGGAGAGATGCAGGACGAGACCGGCTGGCAGCAGCGAGCAGCCTGCCGTGACGTTCGCGTGGAGCTCTTCTTTCCTCCCGTCGAGCAGGAGGCACACGAGGCCAAGGCCGTCTGTGCCTTGTGCGACGTACGGGAAGCCTGCCTCGAGGCTGCGCTCGCGGCGGGAGAGACGTTCGGGGTGTGGGGGGGCCTGACGCCTCAGGAGCGCAGATCGTTGGTTGCGAAGCGACGGCGCCAGGCGGCTTCTCGGGCCCGGGTGGGTGAAGAGGCGACGGCCTCCTCCCTCTAGAGCTACTTGCCCTGCTGACGGCGCTGCCAGCGCGTCTTCTTCAGCATCTTGCGATGCTTCTTCTTGCGCATCTTCTTGCGCCGCTTCTTGACGAGCGAGGGCAAGCTGTTACTCCTTCCTTCGTAGAGAGGTTGCGGGCCGAGGCCTCATTCGGACTGGAACAGGTCCCGGAGGGTTATCTGTCCCTTGGAGCGGCCCTCGAGATCGATCCGTACGGAACCTAACCGAAGTCCGCGCACGCCCTCGCTGACCGGCGAGATCATGCGCAGGATGTCCTCGCCCTCGTCGTGCTCGAGGATGCCTATCCCGACGCAGTTGCCCTTGCCGTCCTCCATCCCGACGACCAGGCCCTCCAGGCGGCCGAGCTCGAAGTCGGGGGGCAACGTGGGCATGAAAACCGTCGGCTTCACCCGCCAGCGGGACGTCCCGTGCGAGAAGTACGCCGCGAAGCGGCCCTCCCGGTTGCCGACCCGTTCCACGGGAGAGAGAGCGTCCTCCTCGGGAGCGGCCGTGACCTCGTAGACCTCGGCGGGGCTGAACCGCTGAGCGATCCCGAGCACCGGCTCCAGCTCGCCGCCCCGCTTGAAGGCAACGATCGCATCCGGGGCGGAGGCCTCGATCTTGTAGAACTTGAGCAATTGCCCGAGGGTTCCGGTAACGAGGCCCGTCGTATCCACGACCACCAAGCGGCAACCAGCTTCCCTCGCCCGCGCGATGAGCTTCGCCGTCGCGTTCACCAGTGCGGTGACGTGTCCCTTCGGCGACAGAGCCCCCACGAAACCCAGAGCATCGGCCTCACTGAGCGTCTCGGGCCCCAGATCCTCCATCCCAGAGCAGAACTTGAGCCCCACCGTGCCTGGAGGACCGACCGTTGACTGGCCGATGTCGGCGTCGACGAGCGCGGCCGGTATGCCTCGTTCAGTCGCCTTACGCGCGAGATCGACGGCGAACGTGGTCTTTCCTGCGTCGATGCTGCCCAGAAGCATCACGGTGCCGGGCGCGCCCAACAGTCGCTCGTGAAGTTCGTTCCTGTCCACGCCTGACCCTCTCTGTCGCGTACCGCTCTGAGGGTCTGAACCGGTCGGTCCCGGCTACCCCACCTAGCCGGTGTCCATGTACCTCTCGTTGAGGTACTTGTTCACGTCGTCCGTGCGGATGCGATATCCCCTTCCGACACGCACCGCGGGAAGCTGACCAGAGTTGACGAGACGATAGATCGTCATGTTCGAGACCCTCAGGCGTCGAGCGACCTCGGCCACCGTCATGAATCGCCCGAGGGGCGCATCCGACGACGGGGAATCCATCTGGTCGCTCATGAGGCCCAAAGTATAACAAGCGGTTTGCGCAGGTCAGAAGGGGTTTTTACGAGAGGCTCCGAGCTCACCGATCGAGGATGATCGCTTCGAAGGTCCGCCACGATGCTTCGTACAAGCGAGGACGGCGATTGTCGTCCATGGGCACGATGATCACGTCGCGGCCCTCGCCCCACGCGACCGCGAGCGCATGGTCGTTGATGTCCATCACGGCGACCGTCGGGATACCGCGCTCGATCGCGGCGCCGGCGAAGCCGTGGTCGGCGAAGACCAGGTCGGGCCATGGTTGCGACTCCAACAACGCCTCCATCGCCAGGGACCGGTGCGTGTGATGCAAGGAGCCCCAGTCGGCGAGGACACCGACCCCGCCGACGTAGCGAACCTCGGCATGCCGCTTCTTGTAAGGGAACGTCTCACCTTCGCGAGGACGCAGGATCTTCCCGCCTGCCTGTACGTACGCCTCAGCCACGCGGACGTGGTGCTCCAGCATCCCGGTCGGGTGTCCGGTGGCGATCACGAGCGATGCGCCCACCTTCGCAGCGTCGCGGAGACGCTCGGCAGCTTCGACTATCCCTCGCATCGTCAGATCCGGATCGATCGTGTCCTGGTGATCGAGCTCGGCGATCTCGGGCGAGCACCCCGTCAGCTGCGCCATGAATCCGAGCACGTCTTCCTCGGAGTGATCGGCTGCGCTCGAGAGCCCGAACGTCGCGCCGGGGTCGCCCTCGAGCAGTGCCTTGATCTTCGTGACGTTGGCTCGCCTAGCGTGGGACTGATGGGGGCCGGTGATGCCGGCGGCGACGAGCGAGTCGCGCACGTGTGCGAGGTCTGGATCGGGCATGGCAGCATCCTACGAGCGGCCCGAACCGACGGGCCCACGTCAGGAACACCACACTCTTCCTCGCATCCGACGCGTCTTCGTACGTGACCGGTTCGACCCTGGTCGTCGATGGAGGCGAGTCGGCCTAACGCGTACAGGCTCCCGTGCCCCGGGGCGAGTTGCGCCTTATCCCCCGGTCGATCTCATCCTCGACCTCGGCCCCCGTTAGGACGTAGCCGGTATCGGGATCCGTCGTCGAGGCGGCGAACACCACGCCCCCGACGCGTCCGTCCGGGAGGACGAAGGGTCCTCCCGAATCGCCTTGGCGGACCCGAGAACGAACCTCGTATATCGAACGCGTCACCTTCCTGCGGCCGTAGATGTCGCGCCCGACCGCGTCGAAGTAAGCCTGGACGGCGGCCGGTTTCGGGACCAGCCGTCCGCCACGCTCACCGGGATAGCCGAGCGTCGCTCCCTGGGTGCCGGAGTCCAACCTCGCTTCCTCGAGCGGCAGAGCCGGACCGGCCAGACCCTCCGCCTTGACGATCGCGACATCGGTGTTCTTGTCGAACAGCACCACGACCCCGGCGTGCTCCCCATTCGCATCATGGATCGTGATCGCGTCACCACCCGCGACGACGTGCGCGTTCGTCACGACCGTACCCTCCGCTACGACCCAGCCGCTCCCCAGCTGAAGTCCTCCGCACGCGGGGGTCGTGATGCGCACGGTCGATGCCGCGGCGGCGCGTGCAGCCCGTCGTGCGGTTCGCTTGGAGGGCAGCTTCACAGGTGGACCGCTGTCTCGCGGCAACGTCGCGAACACCTGAGGGAAGCCCGAGGTGTTGAGATATTGCTGGATGTAAGCGAGAACGTTCGGTGGGTCCGGCAACGTCTCGTTCATCGCCCGCAGGATGCTGGAGTCGTGGAGGCCGCGAGCCAGGGGACGAGACGGACCCTGTACCAGGAGCGAGCCCAACAGCCAGAAGGTAAGGAACGTCACCAGGACGCTCACGATCACCCCGGCCCCCGAGTTGACCTGCCCGAGGTTCGCACGGTGCACGGTATGTCCGACGCGATGTCCCACGACGAATCCCAGCGTCTGACCGATCGCCATCGCGACGAAGACGACGACCAGAGAGATGAGAGCTCCCTGGAGGCCGGGCCGTCGCGTGAACCCGCCGGCCACCGCCGGGCCCAAGGCGATGCCGGCGATCAGCCCGACGAACCCACCACCGAACTCGAAGACCTGCCCGACGAGCCCTTGGCGATAGCCCCGGACAGCCGCGAACAGCGCTACCAGCACCACCAAGCCATCGACGAGATTCACAGTTGGATCCCGAGTCCGGTCCGTATGGCCTGGAAGGTCAGCCCGAAGATGAAGAAGGATGCGATCCCGAATGGCACCCACGGGATCTCATGGAAGCGCTCGCTCTTCCCTGCTCGATGGGCGTACACGAGTAGCGCCAACGGGAAGAGCCCCCCGTATGCGTAGTGCAGCCACTGCCGGAGACCCTCTGCATCTGGGCGGCCGCCGGCGACGAACAGGACGACCCCCACCAGCGCCTGGAGGACGAGGACGACCTGGAGGCCGCCGAGGAGGCTCCAGAACCACTCGTGCGGAGGCCGGTTCCGAAGCAGCGACCAGATGGTCCACAGGAACAAGATGATGAAGCCGGCGGGGATGGAATACGCAACATATCGATGCAGGTCGGTCACGGAGAGGAACCCTAAAGCCCGCCGTCGTAGGAATCGGGCAGGAAGACGGGCGGCTAATCGACCGCCGCAAGATCGCGCAGTCGCGGTAAGCAGCCGGCCAGTACCGTCTCGACGGACCGTTCAACCACGTCCCGAGCGGGTCTGGACACGTCCTCGGGCGCCAGATCGTTCAACCACTCGAGCGGGATCAGATCCGAGGAATCGCACATCTCCGCGAAGTGGATGGTCCAGATCCGCGGGACGACCGTCTCGGCCTGATAACCACCGCCGCCGGTCGCGACCCAGCGGTTGTCGCAGAGCTCGCCGGCCACCTCGTGGATCAATCGCGCCATGGTGGGGTAGGCGCGCATCGTGAGAGCGAGGTGGGCCAGCGGATCGCCATGATGCGTATCTCCACCGAGTTGCGTGACGATCAGATCCGGGCTGAACGCGTCCGCCACCGCCGGCAGCACGCGGTCGAGCGCCCAGAGGTAATCGGCATCGCCTGTGTAAGGCGGGAGTGGAACGTTGACCGAAGAACCGAGCGCGTCGTCGACGCCGGTCTCTTCCTCGAAACCCGTCCCCGGATACAGGTAACGGCCCGACTCGTGTAGGGACACGGTTAGGACACGAGGATCTTCGTAGAAGATCCACTGCACGCCGTCTCCGTGGTGAACGTCAACGTCCAGATACAGGACACGCCACTCGGGATGGATCTCGAGCACCTTGGCGATGGCAGCCGCCGGGTCGTTGTAGATGCAGAATCCCGATGCTTCACGTCTGCGAGCGTGGTGCAGTCCTCCCGCCGGATTGAACGCGTGTTCCACCCGGCCGATCGCAACGGCTTCGGCGGCAACGATCGACGCGCCGGCCACTGCAGCTGAAGCTTGGTGCATCCTGTCGAATATCGGATCGTCGGGTGTGCCCAACCCATACTCCAGACCCAGGAGCTGCTCCACGTCTCCGGAGTCGATACCTTTGACCGTTGAGACGAAGTCCTCATCATGCACCGCCAGGATCTCCGGGTCGCCCGCAGACCGCGAGGGGATCTCGATCACGCGACGCGACGATGTGAAACCGAGGCCCCGGATGCGCTCGTAGGTGATCAGAACGCGTTCCGGACGAAGCGGGTGACCTTCGCCGAAGTCGTATGCCTTCGCGATGTCTTCGACGACCACGAGGCCGATGCGGTCACCGTCGGCCGACGCGGCGCTCGTGTCATCTGCCATCGAAATCGATGAGACCCCCAGTGAGACGTCGGAACCGCATCCTAGTCGGGGCCCCCGGTGGGCTCGAAAGATGTGAGATGGGCTCTGGGGCCTCTATGATTCGGACGTGGAAGCGTCGCCGGCAACGAGGCCGGGTAAAGCGCAGGCATGAGCTCCAGCCTGATCGGTCGAGCCTGGCTTTGGGTTTCCGAGAAGCCCAAGATCGAGCATCTCGTCTCGCAGGGCCGTCTCACTCGCCGGGTCGTCGATCGCTTCATCGCGGGTCGCGACCTGGAAGACGCCGTGAAGGTGATCAAGGATCTGAACGGCCGCGGGATCGGCGGGATCCTGGACTACCTGGGGGAGGGCGTGAACGATCCCCCGGGGGCGGAGGCCGCCTACGACGCATATCTGGCCGCGATCAAGCGGATCTCCGAGACGGGGATCGATACGACGGTCTCCCTGAAGCTCACGCAGCTCGGCCTGGAGTTCGACAAAGGAGCCTGCATCGACCACCTCCGCAAGCTCGCGGCCGAAGCCGAAGCCATGGGAGCCCGGCTCGAGATAGACATCGAGCAATCGAGATACGTGGACGACACCCTCGAGGTGTTCCGGTTGATGCATGCCGATCACCCCACGCTAAGGCTCGCACTGCAGTCTTACCTTCGTCGGACCCCGGCCGACCTCGAAACGATGTCCGACCTGCGACCCCGGATCCGTCTCGTGAAGGGCGCTTACTCGGAACCCGTGGATATCGCGTTCTACAAGAGATCCGAGATCGATGCCCAATACCGGTTCCTTACGGACTGGCTGTTCGAGAACGGCACGGATCCTGCGATCGCGACGCACGACGGTGTTCTCATCGATCATGCACGCAAGCTCGCGTCGAAGCAGCCCTCCGGAAACAAGAGCTTCGAGATCCAGATGCTTTACGGGATCCGTCGCGACCTTCAGGAGGAGTTAGCCAGGACTGGGTACCGGATGCGCGTTTACGTTCCTTACGGGTCGGCTTGGTATCCGTATCTGATGCGACGCATCGCCGAGCGACCCGCGAACCTGCGTTTCTTCCTGCGCGCCCTTCTACGCAACTAGCGCGAGGAAAGAAGAAAGCCCCAGGAACCTGGAGTTCCTCGACCTCGTGCACTTCCCCACACACGAGACTTCGGTTTTCCTGATACCTGGGGCCATCAACGCCCCGAGAACCTTCCACGGCCGAGACCGCTTCGGGCTCTCGGGACGGACGGAAACATAGCGACTCGTGCTCCGTGACGTCAACATCGCGTTACCGCAGATAGACCGACATATGACCTGCTCAGGGCGTCGCGAGATTTCTTCGCGGCTTGCGCGATTTCTCATGGGTCAACAAGTACAAGCTTCTGGCAATCGCTCACTCATGAGACAGTCGTACAGTTCCGACAACGCTCCCGCGGTGCGATCCCACGAGAACCTCTCGGCCGAGGCGACCGATCCGACGCCGAACGTCCGGGCGAGATCAGGATCGGACAAGAGCGTTTTCGCTCGCGCCGCGAGATCCGACGGGTCCCGGGATGGGATCAAGAACCCGGAACGACCGTCACGGACGACGAACGACAGGGCTCCGACCGCGGTGCCGATGATCGGCGTTCCACAAGCCTGAGATTCCAGGGCGGTAAGTCCGAACGACTCGTAGTGCGAACACACGAGCGTCAGATCGGCGGCTCGGTAGTACGACGGCAGGTCTGCATGGGGGACTGGCCCAACGAAACGAACCAGGTCGGCGACGCCACGATCCGCGACCAGCCGATGGAGCCGCCGGAGCTCGTCGTCTCCCGTCCGCCCGCTGGCGCCACCGATGATCGACAGCAGAGGGGGCCGGTCGAGGGCGTGGCGTAGATGATCGACGGCCTCGATGGCGAGGCCCAGGCCCTTCAGAGGCTGGATACGGCCGACGACGACCAGGGACGGCCGGTCTTTGGGAAGCCCGAGAAGGCGCCGCGCGGTGGAGGTGTCGCCGGGAGAGAACAGGTCGTGGTCGACCCCCGGGTGGATCGTTTTCAACCGATCGTGCCCGGCGCCGTAGAGACATGCGAGCTGCTCGTACTCCTGGTCGGTGGAGGCGATCAGCACGTCGGCTCGGTTCATCACGCGCCGTTCGGCTTCGATCCTGCCGGCCGGCTCTGGTTCGTCTTCGGGAGCCAGGAAGCGGTTCTTCAGAGCACCCAATGTGTGGTTCGAATGGACCAGTGGCACATCCCAGATGTTGGCCAGCTTCTCCGCGGCCACGCCCGATTGCCAGTAGTGAGAGTGAACGACGTCGTAAGCCACGTGCTGACCCATGCTGAAGATGCGAACGCCGGCGCTGAACTCGTCGAGGTGAGCCGGCAACTGTTCCTTGGGTATGGGTCGACCGGGCCCAGCCTTGATGCCAACCACGCGCACACCGGGGGTCAGTTCGACGACCCAAGGCAGATCCGTCGCGGCTCGGGTGAAGATGTCGGTCTGCACCGACAGTCCGGCGAGCCGAGCCGCGGTTTCTCTGACGTAGACGCTCATGCCTCCGGAGTCGCCGGAACCGGGCTCCGACAGGGGCGATGAGTGGTACGCAAGAACGGCCAGGCGCCCGGCACGGGTCTCCACGGTTGTCTCCCTTACCCAGCTCCGACGGAACCAGCCGCGTCGGCCAGGATCGTGACGTTGTTCAGGGGCAGGGCCTCCGCACCCAGCTGGTACTTGTACCGCTCCGGACCCCGCAGGAAATCGAACTGCTCCCTGCCCTCGTCGATGGCTCGCTTGACGAGCTCGGACACGAGAACCAACCCGGGCGAGAGGCGGCGAGCCTCGGGCTCATACGCGGAGTTGTACAGATAGAACGCCCGCTCGAGCTGGAACCCGAAGGTGGCCGCCACTGCACTCCCGCCGATCTCGAGGAGATCGAGGCGGAGCCACCCGAGCGGCATGAAGGCATGCGCCATGCGTTCGAAGAAGGTGGCTATCTCCGGTCTCATGAAGTGGCCTTTCATCCCCTCGGCACCCCGATGCATCTCGACGAAGGTCTTCAGATCAGCTTCCAGGGTCTCCTCTGTGGCCGAACGCATCTGAACATCGGGATGTTCCCGCGCCAGGCGGCGGCGCTTACGACGCAACTCGTGACGCTCCTTCGAATCCAATGATCCCTCGTACTCTTCCCACGTTGAAGGAAGCACGAGGACCGCAGAAGTGTCCTCCTGGTTGAGGGCGATATCGAAACCTCGACGATCGGCGTGATCGACCAGGAACTCCCCGAAGCCGAACGGCACGGGCAGGTTATGGGCATCGAATTCATCCCATCCGACGGGGGCGTCCTTCAGCCATACCACGGTCGCCTCGGCCACAGGATCCCGGTCCTCCATCGAGCAGATCGGGCCCAGGTAGTCGGTCAGATCGACACCTCCGACGAAGCGCAGGATCGCTCTCCCTGCTTCGCGTTTGAGATAGAGAGGAACTAGCGCGGCGATATCACCGTCGCGCCGCATGGTCAGGATGAATAGCTCCTTGTCATCCTTGAACTCGGCCCACCAAGTCTTGTTCCACTCTGAGGTCGAGAAGATGTGGCGATTGGGGTCGCGCTTCATCAACTCCTTCCATTCGGGAAGGTCGAAGCACTCCTCGGTGCATCCGAGAGTGGTCTCGAGCGTCATCGTGCCGGTCACAGTAGCCGTTGGAGACCAGACCGGAACGAGATTAGGACCCGCCACCGTAGGTGACGGGTCCTACGCCGTAGCGACCACTGCGATCAGGAAGCCTTGGCGGTCTTCTTGGCAGCGCTCTGGGTGGCGCTGGCGTTCAGGCGCACCGCCTTACCGATGCTGGTGGTGGCGGCCTTCACCTGGGTGCGTGCCGACTTCGTCTGCGCGACCGCACGCTTGGTTGGAGCAGAGTTCTTGATGCTGGTGGTGAGCGACTTACCACGCCTGACGAAATCACGGTAGTACTTCTGCGTCGTCTTCTGATCCGCAAGCTTGCCGATACCGCGGATCTTCTCGACCGCCAGATCACCGGCTCCGACGACCGCGTAGAAGATCTCTTGCGATCTAGCCATACTGTTCACCTCCTTGTTCACTCCGAGCGTCGACGAAAAGGTGACGGGAAGTGGAGGCTCGTCGAGATGCGCAGGTGCTGGCACCGAACGTATCCCGACGCCGGGTGGGGGGTGAAGAGGGTCGCTCCGCCTTCCCGTCAAGCTTCATGAACCCGTTTCCTTGGGGATGTCCGAGACGGACGAGGCACGCTCGTGGGGCTCTACATTCGACTCCAGGAAATCCTTGTAGAGATCTATCAATCGTTGCTTCTGGCGTTCGGTGATCTGGGGATCCTGCAGGATCGCGTCGACAAGGTTGTGCTCGCGGTCCTCATCGAGGATCCCGGCCCGGACGTACAGCGTCTCCGACGAGATCGAGAGGGCCTTGGCGATAGCCTGGAGGATCTCCGCCGAGGGCTTGCGGAGGCCGCGTTCGATCTGAGAGAGGTAGGGGTTGGAGATGCCGGCAAGGTCGGAGAGCTTGCGCAGCGAGAGGCGGGCCGAGCGCCTCTGGTCGCGGATGAAGGCTCCCAGCTCCCCGAGCTTCATGCGCCCTCCCGCCATGACTTCCCTCCAGCCTGTTCCGACGTTTCCCACGTTGCCTTTCGCTAGCTCATTATACCCACTTGCATAACAGTTGCAAGCACTCGCCCCGTCGCGCCGCCTGGTGCGATTCAAGGCCCGCGAAAACGGGAAAACGGATCACCTTGCGACTACTCTATGTAGCTGATTGAATACAGACTGGTAGGAAAGGCGCCGACAATAAATAGGACATGGGACCGATGGAACGGATAGGCCACAACCCGGTGACCCCGGTGATAGGCGCTGCCCTCGCGGCGGTGGGCGCGGCCGCCCTCATCGGCTTCGCGTTGCTGGCCCAGGTGACTGCCCGGGGCCCGTTCGCCCCCGGTACGGGCGTGAGATCGGGGACCGGATCGTCCGGCGACATCGTCTTGCCGGCCCTGCTCCCGGAGGCCCTTGCGGCCGGCCTCAACGAGACCGGACGTTCGATCGTCGGCGCGGTAGCCGCCGCGATCACGCCGGGCGCGGACGTCGCCGTCGCCTCTGCCGATGATGCGCTCCCCCCCCTCAGCCTGGGCAACGCGACCGACAGGTTCGCACCGCGGGTCATCGCCCCGAGCCGGCCGTCGAAGGGCTCGGGCGATGAGGTCGCCACCCGCCCCATCACCGGACCGAAGAAGGGGAAGCAGGCTCACGGAAACAACGGCACTCGCACCCGGCCGACGAACGACGGAGGAGGCGGCCACGCCTACGGTTCCCGCTCCGATGTGAAGGGCTCGTCGGGGCCATCGTCCGCTGGTGTAAAGAGCGCGACTCACGGAACCAAGAGCCAAGCCAAGGGTCCCGTCGGCAAGCCGAAGGCTCAGGGAAGCAAGCATCAAGCCAAGGATCACCACGCCAAGTCGAAGTCCCGCAGGTCCGGAGACTGCAGGCGCTAGCCGAACGGAGTAGCGGCTAACTCAGCGCGGCGGTCGGATCCGCCTGACCGGTGGTGTACCGACGGACGATCTCGGCCTGGATCCGGTCCAGCACTTCGTGGATCTCACGACGCTTCTCCGAGAGTGCCCGCTCGTGGTCGGCGAGCGCAGAGATGATGCTCTGGAGCTCCTGCGGCTGCAACGCCGGGAGCCGAGCCAGGGTCGTCTCCCCGAGTATCTCTTCCACCCTGCGGCGAGGCACGTCGGCATTGCGAGGGATAGCGAAGGACGGTGCTCGATTGGGCAGGCGGCCCTCACCGCTTGCCTCACCCTCCGCCGCCAGGATCTCCGGGAGCCGGGACAAAAGATCGCCCGCCTCGCTACCCCTACGGCGATCGAGCTCGGCGGTAAGGATGTCGATGCGTGCCTGGCACAATCGCCGCTCGAAGGAGATCTCGTTCTCACCCTCCCGACACTCGTCTCGGATGGAGCGGAGCTCGTCGAGAGGCATCTCCTCGAGACCGGCGAGGAATCCCGTTTCGGTGATGCGTTCGACCAGACGGCGCTTGGGCTCGGTCATCGCGCCAATGTACCTGCCGAGCGCTCCAAACCCAACAAGGATCGAGCCTGATCCGGGGTAGCGACCTCCCGACCGCGATCCCGGCCCATCGCGGCGACCCTGGCGATGAGCTGGGCGTTGGAGGTGGCGAGCTCCCCCGGGGCGAGGTATCGGACGTCCTCGAAGCCGGTTCGGACGTGGCCACCGAGCTCGATCGCCTGCTCGGCCACCGGGATGTGAGCCCGGCCGATGCCCGTGGCACTCCAGGTCGATCCTTCGGGCAGGTGGGCCGAGAGGAAGGAGACGGAGTCATCCCAGGCCGGCATGGCGCCGGGGACCCCGAGGACCAGATCGAAATGCAGGTGATGGTCCGCCTCCGAAGCAACGCCCACGGCGGTGGCGATCATGCCCGGCTCGAAGATCTCGAACTCGGGAACGATGCCCAGCTCTCGCATCCGACGATAGAACCCGTCGATCAAGGAGCGCGGGTTCCAGAAAACGCCGGAGCCGAAGTTCACCGTTCCGGTCGTCAGCGAAGCCATCTCGGGACGAAGGTCGAGTGGAGCGATGCGCTCCCCTTCCGTGTCCGTCACCGCGCCGCCGCTCGTGAACTGAACGATCAGATCCGAGTTCTGCGTGATGGCATCACGCGCCTGGGCGAAGGCTTCGATCGACATCGTGGGGAAACCCGACGCGTCACGGACGTGAAGGTGATAGATGGATGCTCCGGCGGCTTGGCACCGGGCCGCGTCGGCTCCCACCTGCTCGGGAGTCACCGGGAGGTTCGGTTGCTGCTCGGCCGTCAACTCGGCCCCCACACCGGCAACGGTGATGATCAGTAGATCCAATCGCGTGCTCAGCCGCAGAGGGACTTGGCGAGCGGGTACGGGTTGACCGCAGAGCCGCCGCCGGGATGGTACTCCCAGTGGAGATGCGGGACGCCCGTGGCATTGCCCGAGTCGCCGACGGCCGCGATCTGCTGCCCGGCGCTTACGCGTCCACCGTTCACGTAGTTAGCCTGATTGTGCATGTAGTAATAACCATGCCCGTCATCGCCGGTGAGATACAAGGTGTTGCCGCCGAGATCGCTCCAGCCGGCATAGGTGATGGTTCCGTTCGTAACGGCAACGATGGGCGTTCCGTAATCGGCCATGATGTCGACACCTTGGTGGGAACGACCGCCCGATCGCGGCGATCCCCAGCTATCGACGAAGGAGTTCGGACCCGCGACGGGACAGACCATTCCATTCGTCGCGGGAACCAGGGGTGCGGTAGGGACGTCCGGAGCACTCGGAGGTTGCGATACCTGGACCGCCGCGGCGGCTTCCGCAGCCAGCTTCCGCTTCAATTCGCGGTAATCGGATGAGACATCACGAAGCAGCTCTAGGAGTCTGTCCCTCTCGCGCAGCGTCTGCTCGCGCGCCTGCTTCAGTCGTTCCTGATCCGCGGCCAGCTCCCTATCGAGCCTGGCGAGCTCTTTCTGCGTGCGCGCCATCTTCACGAAGACGCTGGAATCGGTCATCGACACCCGCGAAAGGAGTTCGGCTCGCGTCGAGAGCTCGGTGAACGTCTCTGACGTGAACAGGATCTCCATCATCTCGGTGCCACCGGAGCGATAGAGCTCGTCGGCTCGAGCGATGACCTCGTCCTGAAGGGAGGCGGTGCGCTTGTTCAGCCGCTCCCGGCGGGCCTTGACGTCTGCGATCTCGTCCTCGAGGCGGTGGTTCTGGTCATAGAGGCGGCTGACCTTCGCCGCGGCCGCGTCGAGATCGGCCTGGATGCTCTTCATCCTGGCCTTGAGCTCGCTCAATGACTGCCCGCCCGCGGCTCGGCCGGGGAAGGCCGGCACGACCGCGATGGCAAGAAGAGCGGCGACGACGCCCGCGCGCGCCCCCCGATGATGTCGCCCGATAGCCACGAAAGGGGACGGTAGCACACGTGTTGGTTCGTTCCCGGTGACGAAAGTCCTGTTCAGACGGCATCTAGACTGGGGTGCATGCGGGGCGTGGAGGACTATCTCGAGGAGATCAAGCGCCTGGAGGAAGACGGCGACCGGATCACCGCGACCGTCATCGCCGGCATCCTGGAGGTCTCCCTGCCGTCGGCATCCGAGATGCTGAAACGTCTCGCCCAGGAGGGTTATCTGACCCGCGAGAAGGCGGGCACGATCCTGCTTACGCCGGAGGGCCGGCGCCTCGCCCACACCATCCTCCGACGGCACCGCCTGGTCGAATGCCTCCTGGTCGACAAGCTCGGGATGTCGTGGCACGAGGTTCACGCCGAAGCCCACAAGCTGGAGCACGCCATCTCGGCCCGCGTGGAGGAGGCCATGGCGCAGGCGCTCGAGTATCCCGACTACTGCCCGCACGGTCACCCGATCTGTCCGGTCGACCTCCGGGAGCTCAGCAAGTTGAGCGATGCGGAGATCGGCACGACCGGCATCGTCGCCCAGATCTCCGAGAAGGGCGAGGTGCTTCCCTACCTCGACCAGATCGGGATCCGCCCTCGGGTTCAACTCATCGTCAAGGACGTCGCTCCGATGGAGGGGCCACTGACGGTCGAGTCCGAAGAAGGCGTCACCTCCCTGGGTCGCGAGCTCGCGGCCCTGGTCCGTATCGCTCCCGCCTGAATCCGCCCGCCACCGGGTCGTGGGATCGCCGTTCGGTGGAGTAGTTCATGCGCCGCGACTACCACTACAGTGGTGCGATGGCGGGGCGCCGGACGAACCTGGGCCTCCTCGCCGCGATGACCGCGGCCTTCGCGACGGGCGTCGCCGCGTACGCGCTCGGAACGGGGTGGAACCGGTGGGCCACGCTCACGCACGCTATCGCCGGTTTCGCCATCGTGCTCCTCGCACCCTGGAAATCGGTCGTCGCGCGCCGAGGACTGCGTCGCCGGCGTGCGGGCACCTCGACGTCGATCCTCCTGATGGCGGTGGTACTTATCTCACTCGCGTTCGGGATCATGCATTCATGGGGCGTCTGGAACCTCGGCTTCCTCACCGCGATGCAGCTCCACGTGGGCACTGCTCTGGTCGCGATCCCGCTCGCGATCTGGCACCTGGTGGCCCGGCCGCAGAAGCTTCACCGCTCGGACCTCACCCGCCGTAACTTCTTGCGCACCGGAGCCGTCGTGGCCGGCGGTGGGGCGATCGTGATCGCGACCGAAGGGACGATCAAGGCCCTCGATCTGTTGGGCGCGCGGCGCCGCTTCACCGGCTCTCATGAGAGAGGTTCATTCGATCCCGATGCATTCCCGGTCACGCAGTGGCTGAACGACCGCGTCCCCGAGGTCGAGGTCGGCAGCTGGCGACTTCGGGTGGGCGGCCGGGCGTGGTCGTGGGCCGAGCTCGACGCGCTGGCGGAGGAGATCGATGCCACGCTCGATTGCACCGGAGGCTGGTACTCCCGGCAGCGATGGACGGGCGTACGCCTCGACCGTCTGCTTCGGGATCGGGAGGGAGCGAGCCTGGCCGTCTCGTCGCTGACGGGTTACGGGCGCCGGTTCGCGGTCGCGGAGGCCCGCCGTCTATGGGTTGCAACCCGGGTCGGCGGTGGCGAGCTCGCGTCCGGTCACGGTTACCCGGCACGCTTGGTCGCACCCGGGCGGCGCGGGTTCTGGTGGGTGAAGTGGCTCGATCGGATCGAGCTCAGCGACGTGCCGGCATGGCGACAGTGGCCGTTCCCGCCGACGTGATCAGCGTGGCCACAGGCTCGTCCGATCTCACGAATCGCCTGAGCGCGATGTAGACCACTCACCGCCGGTGTCGCGGGTTCACAGGCCCAGCG
>WHSQ01000025.1:26308-28925 GCA_009380005.1 Actinomycetota bacterium
CCCCCAGCACCTGCACGGCTTCGTCGGCGACGTGGAACGCGACCTCACTGGTGTAGAGCTTGGCCATCGCGGCTTCCTTGGTGGGGTCCTCACCGCCCGCGTAGAGGCGGAGAGCCGAATACGTGAGCGATCGACCCGCCTCTATCCGGGTCGCCATATCCGCGAACCGGTGCCGCCATACCTGGAAGGTCCCGATGGGTCGACCGAACGCATTCCGCTCCAGCGCGTATCCCTTCGCGAAGTCGTACGTCCGTTGAGCCCCCGTCACTTGCGCCAGCGCCATGACCAGCCGCTCCCAAACGAAGTTCTGCATGATGGCGTAGAAGCCGGAGCCTTCCTCGCCCAGGCGGTTGAAGTCGGGTACGCGCACGTCGCGAAGGGAGATCTCACCGGTCTGTCCCGTTCGCCAACCCAGCATGCGCATGCGACGCGAATCCAGCCCCGGCGTTGCCGTGTCGACGACGAAGAGCGTGATGCCCTCGTGGCCGGCATCCGGGTCGGTCTTGGCGGCGACCACGACGTAGTCCGCCCACGACCCATTGGTGATGAACATCTTGGCGCCGTTCAGGACCCAGCCGTCACCTTCGCGTTTGGCGGTGGTCTTGATCCCCGCCACGTCCGAGCCGCTATCGGGCTCCGTCACCCCGAGTGCCCCCACCATCGCGCCCCGGATCGACGGCGCCAGCCACCGCTCGTGCTGCTGCCTGTTACCGAAGTTGTAGAGGTAGAGGCTGGCGAGGTCCTTGTGGGCTCCGAGACTCGCAGAAACGCCCGCGGAACCGCCTCGGGCGAACTCTTCGGTGACCACGGCGTCGGCCAGGATGTCGGGTCCCGACCCGCCGACGTCCTCGGGGAACTTGAGGCCCAAGAAGCCGAGCTCTCCGGCTCGAGCGAAGAGCTCGCGGGGGAACCCCTCGGCCCGTTCCCAGTCCTCGGCATGGGGCGCTATCTCCCGATCCACGAAGCTGCGAACTTCCCGCCGGAGCTCCTCGTGCTCGGGATGGAAGAGCTCGTGAGAGGAGACCGGGCTCACAGGCCCTCCATCCGGCCGATGACCTCGCGCATGATCTCGTCGGTCCCGCCCCCGATACGGATCAGACGGGCGTCCCGCCAGGCACGCTGGATCGGGAACTCCATCGAATACCCGTAACCACCGAAGAGCTGCAGGGCCTTGTCCACGACCTTCCAGGCAACTTCGCCGGTGATCAACTTCGCCATCGATATCTCACGGACCGGGTACTCGCCGTTAGCGACCTTCCACGCCGCCGAGTACACCAGTTGCTGGGCGGCCTCGATCTCCGTCGCCATGTCGGCGAGCGCGTGACGCACCGCTTGGTGCCTGCCGATGGGCTTGCCGAACGTCTTGCGTTCCTTCGCATAGGCGAGAGCCGCTTCCATGGAGCGACGCGCGCCGGCGATCGCGCCCGCAGCACCGATCAGGCGTTCACCTTGGAGCTCCCAAGAGATGTTGTAGAAGCCCTCACCCTCCTTGCCGAGAAGCGCTTCGTCGGGAACGAGCATGTCCGTGAAGGTGATCTCGGCGGTGTCCGAGGAATGCATGCCGACCTTATCGAGCGTCTTCTCGACCCGGAACCCGTCGGTATCCGTATCGACGACGAACAGCGAGATGCCTTGGTGACCGGCATCCTTGTCGGTCCGAGCGACGAGGGTCATCGCGTGCGCCCGCGCGCCGTTCGTGATGAACGTCTTGCGGCCGTTGATGAGCCAGCCGCCGTCGGTCTTGGTCGCCGTGGTCTTGATGCCGGCGACGTCGGAGCCCGCGTCGGGCTCGGAGATCCCGAGGCAGAAGATCTTCCGTCCCGCGACCGCGGGCACGAGATAACGCCGTTTCTGCTCCTCGCTGCCGAATTTGTAGAGCGGGGGAACGGCCATGTCCGTCTGCACCGCCACGCCCATCGCCAGTCCGGCCGAGTTGCAGCGCGTCATCTCCTCGGCGAGCACTACGTTGCAGAGGTAGTCGCCGCCCCCGCCGCCGTACTCCTCCGGGTAGGCGAGACCCAGATACCCGAGTTCACCCAGGCGCTCGAAGACGAAGTCCGGGAACGCACTCGCCTCCTCCCATTCCTCCGCGTGAGGCGCCAGCTCGGCTTCCACGAAGTCTCGGATCGACTTCCGGAGCTGTTCGTGTTCCTCGGTGAAAGGCCAGCGCGTCATGGGCACAGATTAGGCCTCCGTCCGGGTGCGAACTAAACGCGGCCATCGGACATCATGGGAGATATGCAATGGGCGCTCAGAGCCGGCCTCGTCGCAACCGTCCTGCTGACGGCTTGCGGAGGCACCTCGACGATGCCACCGGCCGCCGATCGCACTCCCACCCCGCAGACGCCGCCGTCCGCCTCGCCGGATGAAGCATCCGGTGCCGATCGAGCGGCGGATGCGGCTCCCGGTTTCAGCGTCACGACGTTCGAAGGAGACCGGTTCTCCCTCGCCGGCCACCGAGGCGTGCCGGTCGTCATCAATTTCTTCGATTCGTGGTGACCGACCTGCCGGGCGGAGCAACCGGATCTCAACCAGTTGGCTGAGGAGTATGAGGACAGCGCGGCGTTCATCGGCATCTCGGACGAGCGCGATACCGTTGCCGGAGGCAAGGCCTACG
>WHSQ01000025.1:28935-44108 GCA_009380005.1 Actinomycetota bacterium
ACCGTGCTCTTGGACGGAGACGGTGTCGAGGTCCACCGGGTCACGGGCCCGATCTCGTACGAGGACCTGAAGTCACGACTCGAGGCCGCCCTGGCCACCTAAGCGCTTCAGTCGAGATCGGCCGCGTGCTGCGCCCCGAGCCAGGCGAAGGCCCCCGGGACGACCGTCCAGATCAGACGCAAGAGCCGGGGGGAGTCCTTCATGAAGAACATCGAGTTCACCGCGTCTCCCGCGTCCGACAGGACGGCGGCTTCCACCCAGGGTCGCACCGGGGCGCCGGAGTCGAGCGCGGTTAGCTGTCCCACTCCGATCGCGAGATCTCGTGCTCCCAGGGCACGAACCGCCGTGCGGAGGGAGGCGGAGCCGGTCTCTTCCGCCCCCATCCAGAACCGGATCGACAGGCGCGGTAGGACGATCAGGGACGCGCCGGCCACGACGCGTACGAGGCCCATCATCCGCAACTGGTCGTGAAGCTCTTTCTTGTCCCTACGTGCCACGCTGCAGCGCCCTCCTCGTGTCCTCACGGTTGTGCTCCCACGCCCATTCGACGTCGTCGAGCTCGTCGGGTCCTACCCATCTGATGTCGGCGACGTCATCGTTGGCCTGGGGCCGTCCAGAGACGAGCCGAGCGGCGAAGCTCAACGCCAGCACGTAGTCGTCCTCGTCTCCATAGGTATGGACCGTGGCATCGATGTAGTCGGAGGGGTCGACGTCGATCCCGACTCCGAGCTCCTCCCGGATCTCGCGGCGCAGACCGGCCAATGCGTCTTCGCCGGCCTCGAGGAAACCGCCGGGAGAGTCGAAGCGGCCCTCGTGCGGATCCGTGCCCCGGCGCGCGATCAGCGCCTTTCCATCTCTCACGATCACCGCCCCGACCGTGGGGGCCGGGTTGCGGTACCAGGTCCGGCTACAGGACGGGCAGGTTGAACCCCGTTCGGGCTCGGGCTCGGCGATGGCGGTCCCACAGGCGGGACAGAAACGGAACGGTTTCACGGGCCGCGACCCTAAGGCTTCAGCGCACGCACCTGCAGGAACATCGGGACGCGGCGCCACCTCGCCATCTTCGGCACGTCCCGGATCAGATCGTCGTCCGGGATGGGCTCGCGTATCGCCTCTACGAGGAACCCCGTTTCTTCCAGCGGGCGCATGTAGCCCTCGAGGGTGTGATGGAGGCTGTTGAACGTCATCGTGATTCCCTCGCGCACGATCACCTCCGTGTAAGGGCGAGAACCCCAGTAGCTGCCGGAAACCACGAAAGGCGAATCCTTCCCGTCGCCACGGAAGCCGCCGGCGGAGTTCACTGGATGAACGACGGAGAAGCAGAAGCGGCCTCCCGGTTCCAGGACGCGCCACGCTTCTCTCATCGCCGAACCGAGATCGTCGACATCCTGAAGCGAGACCATGGCGATCGCCAGATCGCAGACCTCGTCACGTAAGGGCAGGCGCGCCGCGTCGCCGGCGATGACCTCGACCCGATCTTCATGAGTCATCGCCGCCAGCGCCAGCGCCGGGGACCCATCCAGCCCGAATACGAGGTGACCGTGCTGCGCGAGGATCCGCCCCATACGGCCCTCGCCGCAGCCGATGTCCAGGGTCAAGCGCCGTGGCTTCGGCAGGAGATCGAGGAAATGCGGGAGGTTGAGCCGCCAGAACGCGTGGTCGTGGCCCTCGGTCCGGGCCCACCTGATCCACTCGTCGGCGTGCTTGTCCCACGCTCTGCGCAGGTTCACGGCAGCGGCTCAGTGATGGTGATGCGCGTGCGCGTGCTGGTGCCCGTTGCCCGCCGGTTGGGGCATCAGGGGCAGGCTGATGCGCTTCGTCGGCTTGGGCTTCGGTGGAACGAGGTTGACGAGCTCCTTCGCGGCACGGTCGAGCGACTGGGCGACCTCGCTGTGGGGAGCCTGCAACACGATCGGCGCCCCCTTGTCGGCGAACTCGCGCAGTTCCATGTCGATCGGAACCTCGGCCAGGAGCGGCACGCCGAGACGGTTGGCCAGCTCCTTGCCTCCACCGTCACCGAAGATCCGGTACTCCTTGCCATCGTCGCCGCGGAAGTAAGACATGTTCTCGATCACACCCGTCACCTTGAGGCCCGTCTTCTCGGCCATGAAGCCGGCCCGCTGGGCCACCTTCTCGGCCACGGCCTGCGGCGTGGTCACGACGACCATCGCCGCGCCGGGTACGAACTGAGCGATGGAGATCGATACGTCGCCGGTTCCGGGCGGCAGGTCGATCAACAGGTATTCGGGCTCGTCCCAGTGGACGTCGGCGAGGAACTGCTGCAAGGCCTTGTGCAGCATCGGTCCACGCCAGACGACAGGGTTGTCTTCGTTCGTGAAGAGACCGATGGAAACGACCTTCACGCCGAACATCTCCGGCGGCATGATCATGTCCTCGACCACGGTCGGCCGCTCGTGGATACCGAGCATCCGGGGGATGGAGAAACCCCACACATCGGCGTCGAGCAGCCCGACGCTGTGACCCAGCTTCGCCAGCGACGCGGCGAGGTTGACGGTGGTGGTCGACTTGCCGACGCCACCCTTGCCCGAACCGACCGCGATCACCTGCGTGCGGGAGTCGGACCTGGCGAACGGAGCCGGGGCCTCCTTCTTCATCCCGCCGATAAGGGCCTGCCGCTCTTCCTCGGTCATGGAGGTGAGCTCGACCACCACCTCGGAGACTTCGGGGAAGGTCTCTTTGAGCTTCGCCGGGATGACCGTATGGAAGTAGTCCTTCAGGGGGCAGCCGGGGATCGTGAGCGCGATCAACACGCCGACGGTCGAGCCGTCGATCTTGATCCCCCGGACCATGTTGAGATCGTTCAGGCCCCGGTGGAGCTCGGGATCCTGGATCTCGCCCAGGACGCCGGAGATCTGTTCTTGGGTGGGCATCGGCATGCGTCGTCTACTCCTGTTTCGTTCCCCGACCTGCAGCGTAAGCGATTCGGGTGCCTAGACCAGCAGGCCGAGCGCTTGGGGCACGAGCGCCACGGAAGCCTCCGTCACATCACCGATGTAGTCGCCGTCCACCTGGACCGGGAGCGGCCGGCTCGCCTGAAGCATCGCGGCGCTTGCGCCGTGGAAGTAGCGCGACGTCTTCCACCGCACGTGGGAGCGGCTCACGAAGATGCCCCAGATGATGCGGGGGATGAACGGCGCATCGACCTTCGTGAATCCGATCCAATCGAGCCCCTCGTCCAGATGGGCCTCGGGACAAACGTCCACCGGGAAGCGACCGAAGTAGGTGAGGGGCCGCGCCCGCTGGCAGATCGCCAGGACGAGATGCTCCGGCGCGCCACCATCGACCGTCAGCGCGATCCACGGATCTTGCCCCCGGTACTGCGTCATCCCCGCCTTGAGAGCACTCGAGACGAAAGCCCATTTCCCGTACTTCCTCTTCCGTTCCGGATGCTCCTCCATACGCTTCACGACTTCCGCGTCGAGCCCCATGCCGGCAGAGAAGAGGAAGTAGCGATCCTCGATGCGCCCCACGTCGATCCTGCGCTTGGTCCCGCTGCGCAGGCGTCCCGCAAGGAAGGCGACGGCTTCTATCGGATCGGTCGGGATGCCGAGACTACGGGCCATGACGTTCGTGGTGCCGCCGGGGAGGATCCCGAGGGCCACGTCGGAACCCACCAAACCCTGAGCGGTCTCGTTGATCGTTCCGTCGCCCCCGAACGCGAAGACGGCATCGAAGCCGCGGTCGACCGCATCTCTGGCGAGTCCCCCGGCGTGGTTGCGACGCACCGTCTCGACCTCTTCCAGCTTGAAGTCGGCCGCCAGGGCTTTGCCGATGACCTCCTTGCGCCGCTGGGAAACGGAGCCGGCGAAGGGGTTCCAGATCAATAGGACGCTGGGCATCTCGAGGATGCTACGGCGTGGCCGGTCCGACCCGATGGCGTCGCTATGCTGCCGACGTGCGTTTCGAGCTCGAGCAGAGGATCCCGGCCCCCTACGACGCCGTAGTTTCGACCTCCTTGGACGAGTCCTACCAACGCTCGCTCACGAACCTGCCTCCTCTACGGAACCGCGAGGTCGTCGAACAACGCGAGATGGAGGACGGAAGGATCCTGCGCGTGACCCGCTGCGTGCTCGCCCTCAACGCGGGCAGCGCGGTGAAGAGATTCATCGGCGATGAGGACCCGGCTTGGGTCGAAGAAGCCATCTGGCATCCGGAGGAATCGCAGTGGACGTGGAACGTGATCCCCGAGGTGGCGAAGGAACTGCTGAGCGCGGCCGGCACGATCGCATTGGCCGAGGGCGACGGCGAGACACATCGGCGGGTCATCGGCGACGTGAAGGTCCGCGTGCCTCTGTACGGCGGCAAGGTGGAGGGATGGATCGTCGACGGCCTGGAACGTACCTACCAAGAGGAGTCACGACGGTTGGTGGAGTGGCTAGAACGCGAAAATGCGTAGGCGTGTAACCCCGCCGTAACACCCGGGAAACTCGTCAGTAATAGCCTCCCCATAGCTTTCCCAAGAACCGTGGTTCCGTAGGCCCGGTGATGTCGAAACACGAGGGAGGACTTCATGGCAGCAAGCCCCCGCGATGTCCTGAAATTGGGCCAGGACAACGATGCGAAGTTCGTCGATCTTCGCTTCTCGGACCTTCCGGGACTTCAACAACACTTCACCATGCCCTTCGAGGAGCTCACAGAGGAAGGCTTCGAAGAGGGCTTCGGGTTCGATGGTTCGTCGATCCGCGGTTTCCAGGAGATCCAGGAGTCCGACATGATCCTTGTGCCGGACGCGGAGACGGCCGTGATCGATCCTTTCCTGAAGCACAGCACGCTGGTGATCAACTGTTTCGTGAAGGACCCACTGACCGGCGAGCACTACACGCGTGACCCCCGCTACATAGCGAAGAAGGCGGAGGACTACCTGAAGGGAACGGGGATAGCGGACACCGCCTACTTCGGTCCCGAAGCCGAGTTCTACATCTTCGACTCCGTCCGCTTCGATCAGAACCAGCACTCCGGCTTCTACTACATCGACGCGGTCGAAGGTGCGTGGAACTCGGGTGCAGAGGAGGACGGAGGCAACCTCGGCTACAAGCCGAGGTACAAGGAAGGTTACTTCCCCGTCCCTCCGATGGATCACTACCAGGACCTGCGGTCGGAGATGGTGCTGACGTTGCGCGAGCTCGGGATCCCGGTCGAGGTCCATCACCACGAGGTCGGCACGGCGGGCCAGGGCGAGATCGACATGGGCTTCGGTCCCCTGCTCGAGATGGCGGACCGGTTGATGCTCTACAAGTACGTGATCAAGAACACGGCTCGGCGTTACAACAAGACGATCACGTTCATGCCGAAACCGATCTTCCAGGACAACGGCTCGGGTATGCACGTTCACCAGAGCATCTGGAAGGACGGCGAGTCGATGATGTGGGACGAGCTGGGCTACGCGCAGCTCTCCGACAACGCGCGTTATTACATCGGCGGGATCCTGGAGCACGCCGGCGCGCTTCTGGCGCTCTGTGCCCCCACCACGAACAGCTATAAGCGACTGGTTCCGGGTTATGAAGCACCCGTCAACCTGGTGTACTCGCAGCGCAATCGCTCGGCAGCGGTACGGATCCCCGTGTACTCGAAGTCGCCGAAGTCGAAGCGCATCGAGTTCCGGTGCCCGGACCCGAGCTGCAACCCTTACCTGGCCTTCCCCGCCATGCTGATGGCGGGTATCGATGGCATCAAGAACAAGATCGAGCCGCCCGAGCCGGTCGACAAGGACCTGTACGAGCTGCCTCCCGAGGAGCTGGCCGCGGTCCCGCAGGTCCCGGGCTCGCTGGAGCAGGCATTGGACGCGCTCGAGTCCGACCACGACTTCCTCCTCGAGGGAGGCGTCTTCACCCAGGATGTCGTGGATCACTGGATCGATTACAAGCGGGTGCGCGAGGTCGACGAGCTGCGACTGCGTCCCCACCCGTGGGAGTTCAATCTCTACTACGACATCTAGATCGAGAACTTCGTCTGTATCCATCCGAGGCCCGGCGAACGCCGGGCCTCTTCGCGCGCCGGCGCGGCCACGAACTAAGATGCCGCGATGAGAACGGACGTGTCCGTGCTCTCCGATGTGTTCCTTCGCGACACCGAGGGAGAGCAGGTTCGGCTCGGTCATCTGTGGGCGGATAGACCCGCGGTCCTGGTCTGGCTTCGTCACTACGGCTGAACGTTCTGCCGCGAGCGCGTCGTGCAGTTGCGCGACAGGTACGAGGACTTCGTCTCGCTGGGGGCCGAGGTGGTGGCGATCGGCATGGGAGCGAGCCAGCGAGGAAAGGCCTTCAAGGAAGAGATGGGGATCCCATTCCCGTTGCTGGTCGATCGCACACGGGAGAGCTACCGGTTGCTCGAGCTCGCTCGCGGCTCGTGGGCGGACGTCACCGGCCCGAGGGTGTGGGCCAGCGGATTGCGCAGCCTTGCTCACCGCAACGTGCAGAGGTGGCCGAAGGAAGATCCTCGCCAGCTAGGGGGCGCCGCGGTGATCCTCCCGGGGGCCCGCCTGGCGTTCGTTCACCGGGCCAAGACCTCAGCCGACAACGTCCCCGTGGACCGGCTGCTCGAAGCGATCGCATGAGGTACGCGCCCTTCCTGGTCGCGTTGATCGCCCTCGTCGTGCTGATGGCGGGACCGGGGATGCGCCGGGTGCGGGCCGGCGAAACCATCCTCATGGTCGTCGGGGGCTTCTTCCTACTCGCGATCCTGTTCTCGTGGATCCTGTTCCGATCTTCCTGATCAGCCGTAGATCAAGGGTTCGACGACGCGTCGCGCTCGGCGGGTGATGCGGAGATAGTCCTCTTCGAGCTCCTGCCGGGGTTGTTCCGTGTAACCCATGGACACCGCCAGCGCTTCTTCATCCTCGGGTTTCGCCGGCAGGACGTCGACGGGACGACCCACCATCAGGAACAGCCGGTCGCGTAGCTTCGATAGGAAGTCGTAAGCCTCGGTCAGATGCAGAGCGTCCGTCTTGGAGATGAGCTCCAGAGCCACAGCCTCGGAGATCGCCGGACGCGTTCCGGGGGTCCTCAACGCCTCGAAGCGCGCGCCGTGCTGGATCTGCAGGAGCTGGGCAGCGAATTCGATATCTGCCAAGCCGCCCGGGCCCATCTTCATGTGTCGGCGGGGATCCGTGCCGCGCGGGACGCGCTCCTTCTCCATGCGCGCCTTGAGATGCCGGATCTCCGCCAGCGCGCCATCGGGCAGACGTTCGGGGAACGAGAGCTCTCTCGTCTCATCGATGAGTCGCTGGGCCAGATCCAGGCGGCCGGCCGATGCACGAGCCTTGACGAGAGCTAGGTGTTCCCAGGGACGCGCCCATCGTTGGTAGTACTCGAGGTAGCTGTCGAGCGTCCGGGCGAGTGCGCCCCGTTTCCCCTCGGGGCGCAGGTTGGCGTCGATCCGGAACGCCTGACCCTCGGGTGTGACCTCCCCGATCGCGCGAAGTAATTCTTCCGCAGCTCTCTCGGCCCGACCAGGATCGTCGTCGTGGACGAAGAGGATGTCGATGTCGGACGAATAGTTGAGCTCGCGCCCTCCGAGCTTGCCCAGGCCCACCACTCCCAGCTCGACGTCGAGGTCCTGCAGCGCGGCGTGGACGCAGGCATCGGCGAGATCGGCCAGCGATGCCCCGACCTCGGCGGTATCCGCGGTCGATCCGACATCGGCCAGCGCGATCGACAGCATCTCGCGACGCTTGAACCGCCGCAGCCCATCCAGACGACGATCGGGGTCCCGCCAGCCGAGCGACGCCTCCGCCTCTCGAACGAGACGATCGCGGGGCTTGAGAGCCGCCGGGCCTGCCTGATCGGCGATCGTCTGGAGCTCTTCGGGCACATGGCGGAGCACCTCGCCGAGCACCCGACCCGCCCCCAGGACCCGCGCGAGGAAGGCGATCCCCGGAGGGTTGTCGCGCAGCGCACCGAGAGCGTCGACGCGGTTCTCCAGGGCTTCGCCGAGGCGAAGGAACGCGAACAACCCGGCGTCCGGTAAGGGAGTAGGTGCGAGATGACGGAGCATGGCCGGCGTGATCAGCCGATACAGCTTCGCTCGCCGCGAGGTACCCGACACGAGCCCCTCCAGCGTGCGGACCCCGCGGTCTACGTCGCGGAAGCCGAGGACATGGAGCCGCTCTCGTAGCGCCTCTCCGGACAGGCGGCCGCCCTCCGCCAGCGATTCGATCATCGGCCGGTAGAAGAGCTTCTCGAATCTGCCCCTGACGTCGGCAAGCACGGCGCGGTGGCGAGCATCGAAGCGCGAGGCCGCGCTCTCCGCCGGTGAATCCGTGAAACCGAGCGATCGCGCCAGACGGGAGCGCTCCTCCGGATCCCTCGGCAGGTGTCGCACGCGGCGCTCCTGCCAGAGCTGCAATCGATGCTCGACCGTACGCAGCCACGTGTAGGCCAGATCAAGCCCCGCAGCATCGTCGTCGGCGATGTAGCCACCTCCGACCAGCGCTTGGATCGCATCCAGCGTTGCCGGCTGCCGCACATCTTCATCCGAGGCTCCGTGTACCAATTGCAGGAGTTGGATGGAGAACTCGATGTCGCGGATCCCTCCGGGCCCGAGCTTGACGTCTTCGGTTTCCAGACCCGACGTCCGCGGTGACCGCGTCGCGTGCGCTTCGACCTGCTCCTTCATCTTGCGGATCTCCCCCACGCGTTCCGGTGTGATGTCAGGTGGGAAGACCAGATCGCGCGTCGCGGTCACAAGATCCATCGCGAGTTCCTCGTTACCGGCCGCGGGACGTGCTTTCAGCAGCGCCTGGAACTCCCATGGCTTCGCCCATCTCGAGTAGTACTCGAGGTAGCTGTCGAGGGAGCGTACGAGCGCTCCGCTGCGACCCTCCGGTCGCAGGTTCGCATCGATCTCATACGCACGCCCCTCCGCTCCCGGCTCCCCCAGTAACCGAAGGACGGCGGTAGCGGCGCGGGTTGCGGCTTCTAGATCCCCGTCGGCGACGAACATCACGTCGATATCGGAGACGTAGTTGAGCTCGCGGGCTCCCAGCTTGCCCATCGCGACAACGGCGAGCGCCTCCGGGGCCTCGACCTCGACCAGCGTAGCGGCGAGGGCCCCGTCGGCCAGGTCGGCCAGCGCCCTGCCGACCTCGGCCAAAGCGATCGTGCCCGCGACATCCCGTGCGGCGATCTGCGCAAGCCGGCGCCGCTTCTCGAGTCGTAGCCCCGGCGCGCCACCGTCGGTCGTGGCGGCTCCGAGCAGGGAGCGGTAGCCGGGACGACCGGGCAGCTCCCCCGGATCCGATATCAGATCCCGCGCCCGGCCGTCGACGCCGGCGAACTCGGTCAGGGACCTGCTCGCCAGGGCTAGGGGGCCCGAGGCGTCGAGCACTTCACCCATACTCACTCTCCGTAGTCAGAACCCCGGATCGCCCCGCTTTAGACCATTTCCTGCCGACCCCATCCACAATATCTACAGCCATTCTTTCTACCGGCGGAGCCTTCCACCCGGTACCGGGCACCGCTATGTTGGCTCACCGTGCCCCCAGGGGGGGTACCTGCAGGTCCTCGACCTGCTGCGACGCGGGCGCTCGCACGACACGGACACGAGCCCCGCAGGCACGCGCCCACGGACCGGAGCGTGTGTTCCGAAGTCACTCACCGGAGGTGATCTATGAGGTTCGGGCCCCGCGGGCGGAGCGCCGGCGCGGTCGCGGTCGCATCGCTGGCGCTGACCGTCGGAGGCGATGCTCACGCTGCGTCGCCGGAAAACGAGCCGAAGGACGTCGTGGATGAGGCTCGGAGCCTCATCGGCAGCCCCTACTCCTACGCCGGCGTCACCCCCGCCGGGTTCGACTGTTCCGGCTTCACCATGTACGTCTTCGCCAGGATGGGGACGTCGCTGCCCCATTCATCGAGCCAACAGTTCGCCCTCGGCGACACCAAGGGCTTCGAGCGCATCGAGGCGATCCGCGACCTCCGGCCGGGCGACCTCGTGTTCCATGGCTCGGGCGCGAGCTCGATCCAGCACGTCGGCATCTACGTGGGCAACGAACGCTTCATCTCTGCGACCTCATCGTCCGGCATCCAGATCAGATCGCTCCACGACTCCTACTGGGGTCCGATCTATGTCGGAGGGGTCCGAACGCCGTCATCGAACGGCAGCGCCGGCAGGGACGGCAAGGACGGCAGGGACGGCGAGCCCGAAGACCCCAAGCTGGTCCTGTGAGCTACAGGACCGGCAGGTAACGCTTCAGCTCGTACGGCGACACGTACTCCTTGTAGGAATCCCATTCCGTACGCTTGTTGCGAAGCAGGTACTCGAAGACCTGCTCTCCGAGTGTCTCCGCGACCAGCTCCGAGGTCTCCATGATCTCGATCGCTTCATGGAGATCCGCAGGCAACTGCTCGATACCGCGCGCTCGTCGTTCACTCGGGGTCATCTCGTAGATGTTGTCCGCCGCCTCGGCCGGCAGCTCGTAACCCTCGTCGATACCCTTGAGACCCGCGGCGAGGATCACCGAGAAGGCCAGGTACGGGTTGCAGGCCGGATCCGGGGATCGCAACTCGATGCGCGTCGACTGCTCCTTGCGCGGTTTGTACATCGGGACGCGGATCAGAGCCGAACGATTGTGACGACCCCAGCAAACGAAGGCCGGCGCCTCAGTGATCGGATAACCGCGGCCCGTCGTGAGTCGTTTGTACGAGTTCACCCATTGGTTCGTGACGGCCGTGATCTCACGTGCGTGCGTCAACAATCCCGCCGTGAACGCCTTGGCGACCTTCGACAGGTGGTAGTCATCGGACGAATCGTGGAACGCGTTCTGATCGCCTTCGAAGAGAGAGATGTGCGTGTGCATGCCGGAACCCGGCAGGTTTGTCGACGGCTTGGGCATGAAAGTCGCGTACATCCCGCGCTTGGCGGCTATCTCCTTCACCACCAAGCGGTAAGTCATGACCGAATCCGCCATCGTTAGCCCGTCTGCATGTCGCAGATCGATCTCGTGTTGGGATGGGGCGACTTCGTGATGAGAGAACTCCACGGGGATACCCACTCGCTCCAGCGCGCTGATGGTGTCGCGTCGGAGCTCCTGGGTCACCTCTGCCGGAGTGAAGTCGAAGTAGCCGCCCGAGTCGATGGGAGTGGCGGCGTCTGAACCCTCGAACACGAAGAACTCCATCTCCGGGTGCACGTAGAAGGTGAAGCCACGCTCGGAAGCGCGCTCGAGATTTCGCCGAAGCACGAAACGAGGGTCCCCCCAGAACGGCCGCCCATCCGGCGTGTAGATATCGCAGAACATCCGAGCCACGCTGGTATCGCTCTGCTGCATCGGCATGATCTGGAAGGTGCCGGCCTCGGGACGGGCGAGCATGTCCGATTCCTGCACCCTGGCGAACCCTTCGATCGCCGAACCGTCGAATCCGATGCCCTCCTGGAAGGCCTGCTCCAGCTCCTCCGAGGTCACGGCGAAGGACTTAAGGAAGCCCAGCACGTCGGTGAACCACAGCCAGACGAGCCGGATACCCCGCTCCTCGACGGTACGTAGCACGTAATCCTGTTGCCTCTCCATGTGCGGAGATTACGCCGCTCGGGTTTCGGGGGCGTTACATCTCTTAACCTTGCTCCCGTGATCCGGATAGCGCTCGCCCAGATCGACCCGGTCGTCGGGGACATCTCCGGCAACGTGGCGCGCTGTATCGAGATCGTGGGCGAGTCCGAGCAAGCAGGCGCCCAGGTGGTCGCCCTGCCCGAGCTGGTCACGACCGGCTATCCACCGGAGGACCTCTTGCTCCGCCGGGCCTTCGTCGAGGAGAACCGGCGGGCGATGGAGCAGATCGCGGCCTCGACCGGGGCCCCGCTCGTCGTCGTCGGGTTCGTGGACTCGGAGGGAACCGATCTCTACAACGCGGCGGCGATCTGTCAGGACGGCGAGGTCAAGGGCGTGTACCGCAAGCAATTGCTCCCCAACTATGGGGTCTTCGACGAACGACGCTACTTCGAACCTGGGCACGGTCACATCCTCATCGAGACCCAAGCCGGGGTCCTGGGCGTGTGCATCTGCGAGGACATCTGGAGTCCGACCGGGCCGGTCGTGTCGCAAGGCGATGCCGGAGCGCAGATCATCGTGAACATCAACGCTTCGCCCTTCGACAAGGACAAGTTGGAAGCACGCTGCGCGATGCTGGCGGATCGAGCGATGAGCGCGAAGGCCTCCATCGCGTACGTCAACTGCGTGGGAGGTCAGGACGAGCTCGTCTTCGACGGAGGCTCGGTAGTCGTCGATCCCGACGGCGACACCGTGGCGATGTTGCCGCAGTTCCGCGAAACCATCGTCCCCGTGGACGTCCCCTTGGGGGAAGCTCGCGCCGGACGCGCGGCAGACGTAACCAGGATCAGGCTCCCGCTCCCGAAGGTGACCGGTGCGATCGAACCCATCAAGGTGACCCCCATCGGGCCGAACGAAGAGATCTACGAAGCCCTCAAACTCGCGCTCCGCGACTACGTACACAAGAATGGGTTCGCGAAGGTCGTGATCGGACTCTCCGGTGGTATCGACTCGGCACTCACCGCTACGATCGCCGCCGACGCGCTCGGACCGGACGCCGTCCTCGGCGTGACGATGCCGTCCGAGTACTCGTCCTCGGGTTCGGTCGACGATTCGAAAGCCCTTGCGGCGAACCTGGGGTTCGAACTCATCCAGATGCAGGTCGCACCGATGGTGCGCAGCTATCTGCAGACGATGCAGGAGGCGTTCGGAGAGATCGAGCCGGGTCTCGCCGAGGAGAACATCCAAGCGCGCATCCGCGGGAACCTCCTGATGGCGATCTCGAACCGGTACGGACACCTGGTGCTCGCCACGGGGAACAAGTCCGAGATGGCGTGCGGTTACGCAACGCTCTACGGAGACATGGCGGGCGGCTTCGCGCTGCTGAAGGACCTGTTCAAGACGGAGGTCTACGCCCTGTCTCGGTATCGGAACCGCCTGGGACCCGCGATCCCCGAGGCCACGCTGACCAAACCACCCTCGGCCGAGTTGAAGCCGGGTCAGAAGGATTCCGACTCGCTCCCCGCTTACGACGTTCTCGACCCGATCCTCGAGCTCTACATCGAGGAAGACGCCAGCGTGGCCGATATCGTCGCCCAGGGCTTCGAGGCCGAGGTCGTACAGAAGGTCGCCACCCTCGTGAACCGGGCCGAGTACAAGCGCCGGCAGGCGCCGCCGGGCCCCAAGGTGACGACGAAGGCGTTCGGGCGGGATCGGCGGCTCCCGATCACCAACCACTGGCTCGAGGGCGAGGGCCTGCCCGAGCGGTCGGTGGGGCCGAGGAAATAGGCGTCGAGGCACATCTCTTCCCGGCCCGGCTCGGGTCGGCCACGCCCGCCCCGGGGTAGCGCCCCCCGTCGGCGTGGGTCACCATTGAGGCATGGCGTGGACGATCTTGATGCTGTCGGACCAGCACGAGGACATCCGGGACCTGCTCCCGGAGTTCCCCTTCGCGCCCTATCGCGTCCTCCGAGCACCCCTCAAGGCCACGACGGCCGAGAACCTGGTCTCGACGCACCCCGACATGTTGCTCCTCGACGGCACGGCCGACCAGGTCGTCGCCGAAGACGCCTCCCGGCGCCTGGCGCTCGCCTGGGAGATCGGGCTACCGCCGATCCTCGTGGTCCTCGAGCCGGGAACGCTGGCTCGCTTCCGGTTCGAAGCGGGGGCCGAGGACTTCCTGCTGACCACCGCGTCATCCGACGAGATCTCCGCGCGCCTTGCCCTGGTCTTCCGTCGCGCCGGTCACGGGGACGGCGAGACGGTGATCAAGGTAGGCGACCTCACGATCAATCCCGATAACTATCAGGTCTACGTCCACGGACGACCGCTCGACCTCACCTACAAGGAATTCGAACTGCTCAAGTTCCTCGCACAACGCCCCGGCCGCGTCTGCGATCGCGACATGCTGCTAAGAGAGGTCTGGGGTTACGACTACTTCGGCGGGACGCGCACGGTCGACGTTCACATCCGAAGGTTGCGCGCGAAGCTCGGCGCCGAGCACGAGACGTTGATCGAGACGATCCGCAACGTCGGCTACCGGCTTGTTCCTCGCCCGCGCGAGCGATAGCCGATGAGCCTGATCGGCGCCATCCTCGCCTTCCTCTTCTTGGACGCGCCTCTCAAGTGGGTCGTGATCGGATGCCTGCTCGCTGCCGACGTGTTCGAGGTCTGGGTGTGGCTCCGGTGGCGCAAGCGACGTTCCATGACCGGACCGGAAGGGCTCATCGGAGCCACGGCCATCGTAGTCAGCGACCTCGCCCCGCAAGGACAAGTGAAAGCCAAGGGGCAGATCTGGAACGCGACGGCGGACGGCCGCGTGATCACGGGGACCGCCGTGGAGATCCGAGAGGTAAATGGTCTTCAACTCGTCGTGGAGCCCCTGGCTTCGCCTCGGTAGCATCGGTAGGTCGGCGGCGGGCTACCCTGCAGCGGCGGGGCCCCTAGCTCATCTGGCAGAGCTCCGGACTTTTAATCCGGCGGGCAGGGTTCGAGTCCCTGGGGGCCCACTTCGTTTATCCATAGGCGCGCTTGTGATGCAGCCTCGCACGTTTTACGTCTCGCGCCGACATGAGCCGGTGAATCCCGGAACGAAAACCACTTCGCATCCCGGTAACCCATCGGCGTAGTCGCGCATCCCGCTGAGGATGGCGTGGGCGCGAGCATCGCGGCGTCTCCGCCACTCCCAGACCCAGCGAAAGACCGGCGCCTTCCCCACAGGCTCAGCTCGGGCGCACGGTTTTCCACCCGAGATGACTCGCCCCCGCGGCCATGCGATCGTCGTACGTGACGATTTGAGCGAGCTCGTCACCGATTTGTTGTGCGGTCGCGAGGTGGATGGCGTCGAGCGACCTGAGTTCTAAGGGCAGCAACGTGCCGGCAGCACTCAGAACACGATCGCTGATCCGGATGAGGTCGACCCGCGCGAGGACCCCGCTCCCTCGTTGGACGGCTTGTGGTCCGAGAGGCAACAAAGCTCGGACCACTTCCGTTCGCGCGAGGGCGCTGGATACGAGCGGCCGTCGCTTGCCGATGTACCGACGCAAAGCCACGGACTCCGCTTCTCGCACCGCGAGCTTCACTAGGGCGGAAGAGTCGAGGTAGGTGGCCCGCCTAACGCTCATTGCGCCGGAGGCGCTCGAGCACGCGCGAGGGAGGTTCCTGGTCCGGCTCC